>PEVT01000050.1 GCA_002780175.1 Candidatus Moranbacteria bacterium CG06_land_8_20_14_3_00_40_12
GTGTTTTGTGTTGCCCATATGCTTTTGATTATATCTGAGAATCTGTGTCTAGTATATGGGGTACCTGCCATTTGCTTATTTCTTTCCGCAGATTCCGGCTAAAGCCGGAAATCCTGAAAATAACAAAAGTTTTTTCCAAAAGATCCAGATAGCGGTCAACGGTATTTTTGCTGATGGAAAGCTGCGTGCCTAATTCCTGAAAAGAAACTTCTTTTCCAATTTGAAAAGCCAAAAGCTGCAGTAGCCGCGTTAATTTATCGCTGCGCCGTAATCCTTCTAATTCCAGAATATCCTTATACAGATAAGAACTAGCTATCTCTTTCAAGTATTGGCGGCGCTTATTATTGTCTTGCGTAATAACTACTTCCGGATATGATCCGAAAATAAGCTTGTTTTCAATATTTCCTTTAGTTTCAATTTGATTTTCGACTTGGCTAATTTCCAATTGGGCCAAAGGAAAAATCTTGAGCGTGTTTTTTCTGCCAGTCAGTGGTTCCCCTAAAGTACTGACTAAATCAAAAGCTGAAGATCCGGTGGCGATAATTTTAATTTCTTTTATATATTATCAACAATCAATTTCAGATTGAGACCGATATTGGGTATCTTTTGCGCTTCATCGATAACCAAGAGCTTGTTTTCTCCCACAAAGTTTTTCAACTTTATAATGGACTGACTGCTTAAATACTGCTGGACATCAATATCCTCTCCGTTCACGAATAAATACGGCTTTTTGCAATTCTCCAAAAACTTTTTAATTAAAGTCGTTTTTCCGCATCTTCTCGGACCATAAATAACCACCGCTTTGCCGGCAGAAAGAGTTTTTTTAAAATTATTTAGTTGTTCTTGCGGTATATACATTATGCCTATTTTAGTCAATTTAATAACTGTATTATATCAAATTCAGTCAGTTTGTCAAGTGTCATTTTTTTTCCTCAAGCCAAAAAATAGCTTGAAATAAGGATTTTTTGCCAGAAATCGTCTTTAAATTAAGTAATCTTTTCAATAAATTTCTTAAGCTCCGGCATCTTATCGTTTTTCATAAATAATTTCCGCTTCCTTGAGGACTTCGTCTTTAAAATATTTACTTAAAGCCTCTGGGGTTAATAAATCAACTTTTTTTTGCAGGTGTTTTTCAATATTTTCCCGGATGTCAAAATACTTAAAGAAACCGACTTTAGCTGTTGGCGTAAATTCAATCAGCACATCCACATCGCTGTCTTCTTTGAAATCTCCGTGGACATAAGAACCAAACAAAGACACCCTTTGAATATTATCTTTCAAGGGGTCTTTTTCCACCGCTTCTTTAATTTTTTGCTTAAGTTCTCGCTTGCTCATGGTGCTAATTTATCATAAATTCAACTTAAAATCAATTCATTTTTTAGATGATTTACATTTCGTATCGCGCAATAATCGCGCAAACAATCGAGCAAGGCTTGATAAAGTTTTTTGCCGAGCCTAAACCAGTTTTTTGAGTTCTTTTAAAAATTCCCCGAGTAATTTGTCTTCGCTCACGCTTTTGAGCACCTTGCCTTTCACGAAAATGGCTCCGCATTTTTTCCCGCCGGCAATGCCGATATCCGCTTCGCGCGCTTCGCCGGGCCCGTTCACCACGCAGCCCATCACCGCCACTTTGAGCGGTTTTTTTATCCCTAACAAAATTTTTTCCACTTTGGCCGTCAGTCCCAAAAGATCAATTTCCGTCCGCCCGCAAGTCGGGCAGGAAATCAATTCCGGCCCGATTTGCCTTACTCCCGCCGCGCTTAAAATCGCCAAACCGGCTTTAATTTCTTCAACCGGCGGAGCAGTGAGCGACACCCGGATCGTCGCGCCAATTCCTTCCTGTAACAGCGCGCCGATGCCGATGGCGTTTTTCAGTGTCCCCATATAAGCCGTGCCGGCGTGCGTAATGCCCAAATGCAAAGGATACTGCGCTTTTTTGGCTAATATTCTGTATCCCGCGACCATCTGCGGCACATCGCTGAATTTAATGGAAATCAAAATATTATAAAATTTCAAATCTTCCAGAATTTTAACATGGCGCAAGGCCGATATCACCGCCGCTTGGGGAGTCGGACCGTATTTTTGGAGCAAATCTTTTTCAATGGAACCGACATTAACGCCGATGCGAATGGGAATTTTTTTCGCCTGACAGGCTTTCACCACCGCTTCCACTTTTTCCCGCGATCCGATGTTGCCGGGATTAATCCTGATTTTATCAATGCCCTGTTTCACGCATTCCAAAGCCAGTTTATAGTCAAAATGGATATCCGCCACCAGCGGAATATGAATGCGCTTTTTTATTGGCCCGATGGTTTTCGCCGCCGCCATATCCGGCACCGCCACGCGGACAATCTCACAGCCGGCTTTTTCCAATTCTAAAATTTGTTTGACTGTCGCCGCCGCGTCGCGCGTATCGGTCATGCACATGGATTGCACCCGCACCGGATTGCGACCGCCCAAAAAATACGGTCCGACTTTGACAACTTTGGATTGATACTTTTTCATAATTTTTATAATTTTTCTTTTTGAGATATTTATTCTCTGTTTTTAGCGCTACATAAATTGACCTGCCAATGGCTACAAAAAACTTATTTGCCGCATTTGAATCATACCACAATTTTCATTGGCAAAAAATCAACATTTGCTATCTGGAGAAAATATGTTTAAGATAAATAATGCTAAAAAGATATTAAAAAATGAATACTGCTTTAAACATTTATATCAACAATCCTGACGCGCCCAAACCGAATAAACAATTAACGCCGGGAACTTGCGCAGTTATACTAAATAAAGATAATAAAATTTTTTTGCACAAAAGAAGCGATACCTCTCTTTGGGCGCTTCCTGGCGGAACTATGAAAATAGGCGAATCTATTTCGCAGTGTTGTCTTCGAGAAATCAAAGAGGAACTCAATCTAGAGGTCAAGATAAAAAAACTAATTGGAATTTATACTTCTCCTAATTGTGTTTTTGAATGGAAAAATGACACAAACAGCAACACTTGGCAAGTATTTGTGGTAGCTTTTTTGTGTAAAACCAACGACGATCAGGTAAAATTAAATAATGAATCAGTTGATGCGGGATGGTTTTCCGAAAAAGAAATTAAAAAAATGAATGCACTTCCTTATGTAAAAGAAGCTATTGAAACTGCCTTGCATAAAAATACAACTTTTTTTGATTGATAAGCCTTCTGTTAAAGTGTGCGCGTTGACAAACCGTAATGACAACCTCGGTATGTATTAGCTAACATCCAGAATGATAACTATTTTAAAACTTTCTCTAGTTCTTATCATTTTTCATCGTTTTTACATCCCTCCCATTAATATTCGCTTTTAAACAAACTACAGCCTGTGCAATAAAAAGTCAAAAGTAACATCTTGAAAGCTGGCATAATCACATTGGTGTTCTTAAAAAAATTTTATTTTCTCTTCCACTTGTTTGATCAAAACATCCGGCGTGGAAGCGCCGGCGGTCAGGCCGATTTTGGTTTTTCCTTTAAGCCAAGCGTTTTGAATTTCGGCCGCTGATTCTATGCGGTAAGTTTTTATTCCGTAAGAGAGTCCCACTTCCGCTAATTTTTTCGTATTGTTGGATTTACGATCGCCGATTACCAACAGGATATTGACGTCTTTGGCCATCTCCTTGATTTCCTCTTTCTTAAAAAAACTATTAAGACAAATCGTGTTGGCTACCGTCAGATTTTTCGTTTTTTCCAGCAATTTAGCCGCTACTTCTTTTAATAATTCTATTTTGCCGGTGGTTTGAATCAGCAGGCCGATCCGGGGAAAATTTTTTATTTGAGCCGCTTCTTTTTCTCCGCTTACCACGATAGCGGTGTTTTTAGTGTTAGCCCGGATACCGATAATTTCCGGATGTTGTTTATCGCCCACAATCACCACTTGATAATTTTTTTGATAAAAATCCCGGGCGATAGCTTGCGCTTTTCGCACAAAAGGGCAAGTCGCGTCAATAATGTTTATTCCTCTTTTCTTCGCCGCGTTAAAAACTTCCGGAGCCGCGCCATGGCTGCGAATAATCAGATGTCCGCACCGGGGGATAGCCTTTAAATCTTTGACTACCCGCAAACCCTTTTTTTCCAAATCTTGCACCACGCAAGCGTTATGGATCAATTCGCCCCAGCAAAATACGGTGGGCTTTTTTCGCGTCAAAGAATTTTCGGCAATTTTAAGCGCCCGGCGCACTCCAAAACAAAAACCCGCGTGCCGGGCCAATTGAATTTTTCTCTTTTTTTTCATAAGAAGATCTGCCTCAAGGCATCAATCTTTTAACATCCCGTGGAAATAAAATAGCTTCCTTGACGCTGCCGAGTTCCAAAATCTGCTGGATGACTCTTTCCGAACCGATGGCCCAGCCTCCGTGCGGAGGCATAGCGTATTTAAAAGTTTCTAAATAAAATTCCATGCCGGCGGGTTTAACTTTCTTTTTGCGCATATTTTCCATCAGCTGTTTATAAGTATGAATTCTCTGGCTTCCGGTGGCTATTTCCAAACCCTTAAACAATAAATCAAATCCGTAAGTTTCCCGGGAATTTTCAGAACTGGGCATCGTATAGAAAGGCCGGTCTGACCAGGGATAATGAGTTATGAAAATAAAATCAGAATTAAATTTTTCCTTGGCGTATTTACCCGCCAAACTTTCACCTTTGGGATCAATGTCTGTTTCTTCCGGAATCGCGTAGCCGTATTCCTTTTTAATTATTTTTTTAATTTCCGCCAGTTTGACGCACGGAATTTCTTCTGGAACTTCGGAAATTTTGATTTTATACATCTCTAAATAAGGCTGGCCTTCTTTTTCCAAAAGCTCAAACATTTTCTTTATCACCTTATTTAACATCTGGATAACATCGGAATAATCCTGAATAAAACCCATTTCCGCGTCCAGACTGATATATTCATTAACATGCCGGGTGGTAAAATGCGGTTCCGCCCGGAAAGCCGATCCGATTTCAAAAACTCTTTCAAAGACTCCCACCATAATTTGCTTATAAAATTGCGGGCTTTGCGCCAAGGTGGCTTCCTTTTCAAAATATTTAACTTTGAAAAAATTAGCTCCGCCTTCCGTCGCTGACCCCAAAATTTTAGGCGTCTTGATTTCCGTAAAATTTTCTTCTCGCATTACAGTTTCGTAACTTTTCAGTAAAATATCATAAAGCTTGAAAATGGCTTGGACTTTAGGATGCCGCAAAGAAAGCGCTCTTTGATCCAGTAAAGTATTGATATTTAAATTAAGTTCATTGCGAGCCAGATCGAAAGGCAGATCTTCGGTAATTGGAGAAATGATTTCTAATTTTTCGCCTTGAAGTTCATAACCGCCTTTGGCACGCGGTTCTTTTTTCACTAAACCTTTGACTGCCACCGTTTCACCCATTTTAACTTCTGCGTTTTTTTCAAAAACAGTTTGGATGATACCGGTATAATCTTGAATCACCAGAAAAATAATATTCCCCAGGCTTCTCACATTTAAAATCCGGCCTTTTATCAAAACATTTTGGCCGTCTTTTTGCTGAATTTTACTGATCAGCGTTCTTTCCATAATTTTGTAAAAAAATTACTCTTCCGTTCCTAAACCTTCTTCCGCGGCATCTTCTGTCGTGTTTTCTGTTGTGCCTTCCGTTTCTTCTACTGCTTCTTCCGCCGGACATTCCGCGTCTACTTCCGGATCGCATTCCGCTGCTTCGCATTCCTCATCCGTTTCCGGGTCGCACTCTACTGCTTCGCATTCTTCGTCTACCTCCGGATCGCATTCCAATTCTTCTTCTTCCATAGGATTATTTAAAGCATATTCTTCGGGATCAGTGCAAATTTCTCCCTCGGCCGCGGTTTCCTCATCACACAAAGTTTCTCCGCATTCCGGTTCTTCCGGATCGCACAAAAAAGGCTGGCATTCTTCATCGGTTTCCGGATCGCATAGCGGAATCCGGCTGGCATTCCTTTTAACAATTTTATAATACCAGACGTCGGTTTCCATTTCGCCGGTGCAGGCTTCGCCTTCCACGGTGGATTCCGGATCGCAGTTCCAGATAAAACATTTTTCCGCGTAAGGATCGCAGTCCACTTGCGAAGAAATCAGATAATCTTTTTTAACCATAATGCGGTAATAAGTGAAAGCTACCGAACCGGCAATCAGCAGAAAAAAAACTGCCCATAAAACTTTATTAGCCGGAAATTCCCGCCTGTTCGCCTTGCTTTGGCAAAGCGGACTGGCAAAGTAGGGATCTGTTTGAAGTGGAGATTCTTTGTCCATATAAATTTAATTAAATTTTACCCGCACGCCGATTCTGGCAAAAATTATCTATAATACTGATTGAAACCGATAAGTAGCTTCGCCTTACGACTCTCTAATTATAGAAAATTCTACTCAAAATTGGCGTAGGGGTGAACTCTTAAATTTTATCATAAAAAAGAGAAAAAGAACACTGGAAAAACATTTTTCCTCTCGACATGATCCAATCTTCATGCTAGAATAGTTCTGTTAACCCCCATAAAAAATATGCTTATCCAATACTACGGCCATTCTTGTTTCAAAATCAGCGCTAAGCCCCTGGGCCGCGGACAAGAAGAAATAAATATTTTTCTGGATCCTTTTGACAAGGAAATCGGCCTGCGTCCGCCACAAGGACAAGCTGATTTGGCTTTAGTGAGCCACCAGCATCATGATCACAATAATGTTCAATCGCTTAAGGGCCAGCCAATGGTTATTGATATTCCGGGAGAATATTCCTTCAAGGGCATTTCCATTATCGGCGTTCCCTCCTATCATGACGCGGAGAAAAAAATAGCTAACACTATTTTTATCCTCGAAGCGGAAGAAATGCGCCTTTGCCATCTCGGCGATTTGGGAGCGGAATTGGAGCAAAAGGAATTAGATTTAATTAACAGTGTCGATGTCTTGATGGTTCCCATCGGAGGAAAATACACCCTTGATTATAAAAAAGCTGTCGACTTGATCAAAAAAATCGAACCCGCTATCATTATTCCCATGCATTATAAAATTAACGGCTCGACTCTTGATATCGACGATGAAAAAAAATTCTGCAATGAAATTGGTAATTGTTCGCGAGAAAAAGTTTCCAAAATCAATCTCAAAAAGAAAGATCTGGAAGAAAAAGTCATGGAAACTATTGTCATGAACCCGGACTAAAATGAATCTTGCCGAAAAAATCGAAGCTATTCGCCAAAAACCGGAACATATCCGTTTGCGTTATGTCTGGTTTTTAGTGGTCCTGTCTATGACTTTTATTTTTATCATTTGGATTTTTTCTCTGAAAAGCCGGCCTGTTTCCGCTCCGATTTTGAAAGACACCGTCATCAGCCCGGATTTAACCGAAGAATTTCAAACTCAAAAAGAATCCTGGCAAGAAACCCAACAACAACTCAAAAACAGCTTGGAGGAAGCTCAAAACCAACAAACAGAACAATCCCTTAATCCTGTTGAGTAGTTTTCTTGAATAAAAAAACAATTTTTTAAAATAACCTTTTCCTTTAAAAGAAACAAAGAAGCTATGAATATCGGAACGATTAATCCAAGAGAAATAACCCAAGAGGTGCAGCAATCCTATCTGGATTACGCCATGAGTGTTATCGTGGCCCGCGCCTTGCCGGATGTTCGCGACGGCTTAAAACCGGTTCATCGCCGCATCCTTTATTCCATGTGGAACACCGGGCTGCGCGCCAACACTAAATTCAGAAAATCCGCCACTGTGGTTGGAGAAGTGTTGGGAAAATATCACCCGCATGGCGATGTGGCGGTTTATGATTCCCTGGTGCGCATGGCGCAGGATTTTTCCTTGCGCTATCCCTTAATCAAAGGCCAGGGCAATTTCGGCTCCATGGATGGCGACAGCGCCGCCGCTTACCGTTATACCGAAGCCAAGCTTTCCGGCATTGCCGAAGAAATGCTCATCGACATTGAGAAAAATACGGTTAATTTTGTGCCTAATTTCGACGGCCAGCATCAAGAACCGACTGTTTTGCCTTCTAATCTGCCCCAGTTGCTGCTTAATGGCAGCATGGGCATCGCGGTGGGCATGGCCACCAACATTCCTCCGCATAATCTGGGCGAATTAATCGATGGCGTCTGTTTTTTGATTGATAATCCGAAAACTTCCATCGAAGAACTGATGGATATTATTCCCGGACCGGATTTCCCGACCGGCGGCATCATTTACAATAAAAAAGATGTTTTGGAAGCCTATCGCGACGGCCGGGGAAAAATTATCACCCGCGCCAAAGCGGAAATTCTGGAAAACAAGGCCGGCTCTTTTCAAATCATCATTACCGAAATGACTTACGCCACCAACAAAGCCAGTCTGATTGAAAACTTGGCTAACTTGGTGCACGACGGAAAAATTCTGGGCATTCGCGATTTGCGCGACGAATCGGACAAGGACGGCGTGCGCCTCGTCGTCGAACTGAAAAAAGACGCTTATCCGCAAAAAGTTTTGAACAAGCTCTACACTCTCACCGATTTGCAAAAAAATTTCGGCGTTAATATGTTGGCCTTAGTGGATGGCATTGAACCTAAAGTTTTAAATCTTAAATCAATTTTAGAATATTACATCCAACATCGGGAACAAGTCGTCCGCCGCCGCACCCGATTTGACCTGGATAAAACCCGGGATCGCGCGCACATCCTGGAAGGATTAAAAAAAGCGCTGGATCATATCGACGCGATTATCAGCGTCATCAAAAAATCCGCCACCCGGGAAATCGCCCACGCCAATTTGATGAAACGGTTTAAATTCTCCGACAAGCAAACCACGGCTATTTTGGAAATGAAACTGCAAACGCTTGCGGGACTGGAAAGAAAGAAAATTGAAGATGAACTTAAAGAAAAATTAGCGCTTATCAAAGAATTGGAATCGATTCTGAAAAGCGAAAAGAAAATTTATTCCATCATCAAGGATGAGCTGCTGCGGGTAAAGGCCAAATTCGGCGATGAAAGAAAAACTCGCGTTATCAAATCGGCCATCGGCGAGTTCCGCCAGGAAGATCTGATCCCCAACGAGGAAGCCATCATCACCATTACGGAAAAAGGCTACATCAAACGGATGAACCCGTCGGTTTATCGTGTCCAGAAGCGCGGCGGCAAAGGCGTGATGGGCGCCGTCACCAAAGAAGAAGACGCCATTAAAAAAGTTATCGGCATTATGACGCACGACAATTTGCTTTTCTTCACTAATTCCGGAAAGGTTTTCCAAACCAAAGCTTATGAAATTCCGGAATCTTCCCGCGTCGCCAAAGGACAATCCATCGTTAATTTTTTGCAACTGGCAACGGAAGAAACCGTCACTGCCATTGTCGCTTTCAACAAGGACGATAATTTCAAATATCTTTTGATGACTACGGAAACCGGCACGGTCAAAAAATGCCCGCTTCTGGAATTTGAAAATGTCCGCCGTTCCGGACTTTTAGCCATCAAATTGGCTCCGAGCGACGCTTTGCGCTGGGTGGAAGCTACCACCGGCAACGATGAAATTGTCATCACCACTTCGGGCGGACAAGCCATCCATTTCCGGGAAAAAGATGTGCGCCCCATGGGCCGCACCGCGGCTGGAGTGCGCGGCATTAAATTGAAAAAAGACGACAAGGTAATCGGCATGAACACGGTCTTTAAAAATCAAAAAGGCAATCAGCTTTTAGCCATCAGTGAAAATGGTTTTGGCAAAAGAACCCTCCTGAATCTTTACAAAATCCAGAACCGCGGCGGTTCGGGAATTAAGACCGCCAATGTCACTTCCAAAACCGGCAGATTAATTGGCGCCAATATTGTCAACATTGATGAAATAGAAACCGACTTGATTTTAAGTTCCGAAAAAGGCCAGATTATCCGCATTCCTTTAAAAAGCGTCCCGGAATTGGGCCGTTCGACCCAAGGAGTGAGGGTAATGAAGCCACAGTCTGGTGATAAAGTATCAGCGATTACGGTCTTATAAAAAATTCTTATTTAAAAAACCATTCCGAGTATTTGGAATGGTTTTTACTAATATATATTATAATATAATTTATCTATTTTGTCAAAAATTTAGAATTCTACTCTAAAATGCAACCTACTTAAAGCTAGCGCATTTCCGATTTTTAATAATTATAACAAAATTTTGCGATAGCAAAAAATTGTTATAAAGATAATTCGTACTACAATCTATTCTTCCAGCATTGTTTGATAATTTTTGAGATAAAAGAGCACTTCGTTTTTTAGATTTTTTTTAATCCAATCTTTTTGTTTTTCATCCACCAGTTCGCCCAGACCCATTAAAATATTTTGATTATTTACTCCTTCCGCGAATTTAATACATTCTGCTAAATAATCTTTAATATTTTTACCACTGCGGTCAATCACCGCCTGCCGATTAAAATCCCAGCGCTTGGAGAGAAAAAAATACACATCAAAAATATCCCGCGTGGCTGTTTTCCGGCGGCTCGTGAGCGCCAATAATTTATTGGCAAAGATATCTTCCTTGGCCATCACTTGCATGGGAATGCCTAAATAGTTCAAAATTTCAAAATTATTCTTCAATTGCCTCGTGGAAATTTCTATTTTAATATTATGCTCTTGATCTCCATAAGATATTTCCAACAAAATCGTATTTTCCTTAATCATTTCATCTTTTATTTTTCCGTATTTTTCAACTATTTTTTTCACTTCTACAAAAACATTTTCCTTTTTTCCTATATCCAACAAGTCAAAATCCAAGTCTACTGAATAGCGCGGGAGGCCATAAAAAAGATAGGCGGCCGTTCCGCCCTTAAATCCCAGCCATGGAGAAATCAAGGGATTCTGATAAATATCCTTTAAAATCTGAATGATTATTATTTTATGTTTTCTCCAATCAAGCATGCCCGGATAGTAAGTTTTGACATTATAACAATTTATAATAATATCAAAATTTAAAAAATAATATTTACCTGATACTTATGCGCAGAGAAAATTTTGAGTGAAGAGTCCAGTCAAAACTTTACTGCTGGGCATATTTTTTTTGATAGTCTTTTAAAATATTGCGCATATTTTTATTTTCGTAAACATCCAGAAGAGCAAAACATTTTTCCCAATCCAATGAGTTTAAATTATCAAAATAATAATGCGGCCTCAAATAGATCATATCCATAAAAGCTCTCTCTTTGGACGCGATTGAATAATTTTCTTTTTGGATTATCCCTTGCGGATTCAACAATATTTCGTCTTTTAATTTCCAGTATTGGATTTTTTGAGAATTTTTTAGCTTTATTTCTCTGGATAAATAACTGGCGACAAAAACTGTTTCGTAATATTGAAATGTCATTCCTTCTCGCCGGGAAACTGTTTCAAAACTGATATAGGCCGGGGTGTATATTTTTGTCGCTAATTCCAGTCTATCATAATTCGATTTTCCATAAATACCTCGGCGAAGCCGAATTAAATCTCCGTTATCCACATAATATTTTATTTTAGCTCTGGTATTTTTTGGATTTTTTTCCTCCCAAATCAAAGCAATTTCACTGATCGTAAAAACCGTTTTTTGGGACTTATATAATTCTAAAATGATATTTTTAGACATTGTGAACTGGAAGTAATAATTATTCTTACTTCCAGTATATATTATTTTGCAATTTTTGTCAAATTACGCAGGTTTACAACTATTTGATTGTTTGGCATGATATAGGAGTAATTAGTTTAAGTAATAATAAAAATGAAAAAACAAAAAATTGATACCAGGTTGGGCGTTGCAATTATTGTTATATCCGTAATAACAGTCGCGACATTGTTGTGGATTTACGAAAAGAACCCGATTGATATAAGACAATCATCAACAAATATTTTGAGCATTCCAAAAACTGATAACCATTATTCAAATAGTGACTATGGTTTTTCCTTGGATCTACCGTACACATTAGACAAATATGTTATCCAGGTTTCACCTAATACAGTAGCAAAAATTTCTTTCCTACTGCCAGCAACAGATCAAAAATTTTTACAATATACCGGCCATAAATTAACTGACACTTTTAACATACTTGCATATCCAAAAAGCGAAATAGATACAATTAGAAAAGAGTGTTCAATGCGAACTTCAAAATATATTTCATATGAGTGCACATTAAATGATGAACAGCCAATTGCAGAAAATAACATGTATTCATTTTATTATCTTAAAGGAGGAGTTGGAATGGGCGCGTATCCTCAGGCGCTAGAAAAAGAAGAATATGAAAAGTCGGAAAATGCATTAAAAACTTTCCAGGTAATGAAATGGTTGTTAAACTTTAATCCTAATGCATGGCATAAATTTATAGATACTAAATACGGATTTGAAGTCGAATATCCAAATAATTGGCGTGGCGGCAGTTCGGATATTCCTAAAATAAACAAGTTAAATCTTATAAGTATATTTTATGAAGGTGGACCTATGAAAAATAGTGCTTTCGGATCTATATTTTTTGGAAAATATGATATTTACAATAATGAATTAACTGGTTCCATAGAAGGCAATACGGAAATACTTAATTCAAAAATCAATATAGTTGGATCAACATCAAAGTTTAAGGAAATTAAAATTGAAGGCGGAAGAGCTTTTTATAGTACAGTTCAAGACACTCTGATACCTAATGAAAGGACAATATTCATTGTTGGTAAAAATGTGATATTTAATGGCAGTATTCAAACTTCGTCAAGTAATATGAACCCTCAAGATCTAAGTGAGCTCGTAGATAAATTATCTCATTTCAAATTTCAATAGTAGACTCTTAAATTTTATAGACAAAGAAAAGGTGGAACAGTTTTGTCCCACCTTTTTGTCAGCATATAGCTGGTTTAAGGAGTATAGTAGATATAGTGAATAACCTTGCCGTCAACATCAACATCTAAAGTTTACAACTTTTGTATTGCTTGGCATAATATCTATATAATCAATTAATTTAAACCATTAAAAATGGGTAAGAAAAAAATTAACACCAAATTGGCTGTTTCAATTATTATCATACTTACAATAACCGCAGGTATTTTTGTGTGGAAATATGAGACTAAAAGATTAGAACCGGCACAACAAATCCAGATAACAGGTGCCATACAGCAAAAAAATCAAATACAAGAACATACAATTTCCAATGCTCCAACTGAAGTAGGTTCACAAAATCAGAGCATGCGGATTGATACATGGAAAATATACACTAATAACAAAGATGGCTATTCTATCAAATATCCGTCCGGATGGATTTCTAATTTTATAGACGGATCGTCTTTTTATGTAAAAGAATTACAAAAATCGGGAGAGCAGTATCCCAGCTCTGGGAATGTTTTGTCAGACAATTTAGAAAATTTAAAAAATATAAACGGAGATTACTTTATTAATATTTCTGTTTACAAAAAAATGGGTACGCATGTAAATTTGAAAGAATGGAGAAAGTATGACGGAACTGATTATCAAAATGTATTAATTCAAGGATATCCCGCGCTTAAATTTGTTGATACGCCGCATAAAAGTTACGATGGGAAAAATAAGGATATGGCTGGTTCGCTTCGGTATTATTTTATCGATAAAAAAAATAACGGCTTTGAAATAAGCATTTGGTATAAGGATACAAGCAATGGAATAGGAGATCGTATAGTTTCTACACTAAGTCTTGCAAATTAATTTAAGCTTTTTTATTTAAAGATAAAAAGAGGGCAGAACTATTTGAAGTTCTGCCCTTTGACCTTTACTGCACTAGCAAGTGTTTATGGTGTGTAGTAGATATACCCAGCAATAGAATATCCACTTACATCAACCATGTGATTTCCAATGGTGTGATATGCAACCCAGTTGGAATCCTGCATTGTTATTTCGGTTCCATTGATACCTGTGACTATCCCCACATGGCCACTACTGAGGGCGCCTGAAGCTCTATTGAAAACAATAATAGAGCCAATCATCGGGGCACTTCCAGTACTATATCCAGCGGATTGCGCTTGATCTAAACAGTCTGCAGCTTCACCATTGCAAGCCGCATAAAGTATGTCAGTTTCATTGCGAACATAAATAACACATTCATCGCCGTCGCCAGAGCTTTGCCTGAAATCTCCCACGGCATTTCTGAATGTTCTGAAAAACTTTGCCGTCAAACTTTTGTCGCCATTCATCATCACGGTCAATGGATTATCGTAAAGATTTGTAGTCCCATCGTCCCAGTAGGCAAAAGCCCAGTCAGTTGACGGTGTTGCTGTGACTGATACATTTTCCGGAGAGAAATCTCCCTGGCATGTATCATCAACACACGAAAGACCTTCTGGATAACTTGAAACTGTTCCGCCTGCTTGAGGACTTAGAATGATAGTAAGCTGGGTGTCAGTTCCAGATCCCAAAGGACCGACTGCAAGGTCGTCAATGTAGTATGTCTGGCTGCGAGAATATAGCGCATTTTCGACCTTCAGAATTTTTACATGTGTTGACGATATTGAGACAGTTGATGACCACGAGCCACCGTCAATACGAGCCTTATAGGTTATGCGCCGTAAAGTCAAACTTGACTTCGACAAAATACCATGTATTGATTGCGATATCGCCGACTTCCGTGCCGCTCGCACAATTTGATGAATTTATAACGAGCTTGCCCGTTGTTGTTGATAAGGGACGCACGCCGACATAGTATCCGGCATACTGAGTTCCATCCGCCTTTGAAGTGGTCAGTAATAGTGATAGGTTGCAATTATTTACACCAACCCAGATGTTTGTCGGTTTATACCAAAATGAAACAGTATCATCAGTGGAATCATTACCCGACAAAATACGAGTTCCCATGGATGCGACATCAGAATCACCGTACATTGCAGAACGATATGCCCGCAAAGACTGTGAATCCGAGTAAGGCATAGAATCTGAAACAGTCAAAGAGCCTGAAACACTTGTCCAGGAGTCTTGGCCGGAGATAGAGCCTAGTGAATATGAATCGAAATTAGTAGCATAAGCCGCACCGGCAGAAGCATTTTTTGAAGACAACAATAAACAGCATGCGAAAACAAACATCCACAACGAGATAAACTTTTTCATCACTTCCTCCTCTTGGGTTTCAGTTAAAATAGGTTTGATATCCTTGGCTTCCTTACTACTTTACTAACGCTACTTTTTCACCCCCTTTCTTAATATTGAGTTGTTAAGATACAAATATGAATATATCTGTAAACAGCTAGATTATCAATCGTTTACTAATCTTTTTCGCATCCATTCGTTCCCGCTAAAAATCCCAGTGTCATCCAAAGTAAGAAATTGCCTTGTTGAATATCCCAAAGGTAATGATCAAAAAACATGATAAATAAGAGCCCGATAAAAATGGCGCCAAAAGTATTTTTAAGGTTTTCTGTTGTTTTACTTTGCAAAGCTGGAGATTGTTCCACGATTGCTTTGTGTTCTAAAATTGTTTCACACTTGTCCCGTAGCAAAGGAATGTTCCACGTGGAACATTCCTTTTGCTCCTGGGATGGAATATTTTTAAAAACATAAACTAAAAATACAATAAAGAACACAAACCCAATTAATCCCAATTCACTCCCAACAAGCAGAAATACATTATGCACTGGTTCTAACATCCAATTTTCTTTTATAACAGGCAATTTTTCCATGTTAACAACAAACTGCGAATTTCCTATGCCAAAAATAAGCGTTTTTAGATCTTCTATTGTTCCACGCCCGCCTGCAATGCTTTGTATAGCAATGCGGGCAGGTGAAACACTCACATAGACGGACCGTTCATCTAAACTTTTTATCAATAACGAATTCCAATCTGGTTTTAATATGAAAATAGAAAAAAATAAGATTAATCCAGCAATAACCAGGAGCCTTTTCTTCTTTATAAAAAAGTTAATAATTATTCCACGCTTGTCCCGTAAGATGTTCCACGCTTGTCCCGTAGGATGTTCCACACCTGCCTGCCGGCAGGCAGGTGGAACATTCATATAAGCATAATATACTAATCCCAAAATAAGGCTTAAAATAGCCGATTTTGAGAAAGTTAAAATTAGCGCCAAAAGTTGAATGCCTAAAAATATCTTTATTATTGTTCTACGCTTGTTTAGCAGATTGTTCCACACTTGCCTGCCGGCAGGCAAGTGGAACATTTTATAATAAAGCATTGATACAAAAATAGAAAAAACCAAAAATCCACCCAGAATATTCGGATGGGGAAAAAGCCCATAAGCTCTGATAAAAGCTCCTCCGTTTAAAATAACTTTAGCTACTCCGGCAATATCTGGTGAAACTAGGCTTTCTTTAAGCCAAAATAAACCAATTGAGTGTTGCAGAAAAAATTGGATAATCCCAATTATAGCTTGAAATAAGCCAATAATCATTATTAAGCTAAATATTTTCTTTAAAATTGTTCCACGCTTGCCCCGTAGAATGTTCCACGCTTGCCCCGTAGAATGTTCCACGCTTGCCCCGTAGGATGTTCCACGCTTGCCCCGTAGGATGTTCCACGTGGAACATTTCTGCTGGGGTGGAACATTTCTACTGGAGTGGAACATTCCTTCCGGGATGGAACATTCCTTCCGGGATGGAACATTCCAATAAAAGAATCTAACCACGACAAAAACATACAGAAGATAAAATTCCAGAATTTTCATTGATCTAAAAATGGAGACAATTTTGTTTTCTGCCCAGATAAAGGAAATAAAGGACCAAACAACTAAGACTAGTGGCAATAAGATATAAACCATTATTCCACGCCTGCCCCGGAGCAAATAATTGTTCCACGCTTGTCCCGTAGAATGTTCCACGTGGAACATTCCTTCTGGGATGGAACAATTATTTTGCTTCTGGGGTGGAACATTCTTTAATATTGACAATATATCTATTTTATTGTATAGTATAGTAATAATCCCGGTGAGTATAGCCAGTCCTAAGATGATATCGGATAAATATAGATAAGTACCCGCGTATTCATTAAACTCTCCGCGCAAAGGTAAAAACCAAAGAACTTTTCTGATAGTTAAAGTGAAAGTCAAAAGGAAACCGTAAAAAAACCAGATCTCCGGTTGAACTTTAAAATTTTTCCAGAGTTTTAATAAGATCGCCATATTACTTCTATTATACTATAGATTAGACTTTTTAACGCAAAAAGGCTACTATGAAAATATTGCTAAAAATTAGCAAATTGAAAAAATGTTTTTTAAAAACAAAATCTATCCAATGGAGGTGAATTATGTCATCAATTTTAGAACATCCGCCGCTTGAGATTGGTGATATAACAGCCAAATTACCAATAATCCAGGGCGGAATGGGCGTAGGAATTTCTTTGCACCGTTTGGCGGCCGCCGTAGCCAATGAGGGCGGAATTGGAATTATCGCCACTCCCAACATCGGAATGTTGGAACCGGATTTTCTAAGCAACTATCAGGAAGCGAATGTTCGCGCGCTAAAAGAAGAGATTCAAAGAGCCAGAAAATTAACCAGGGGAATTATCGGTGTCAACATCATGGTAGCCCTGACTACCTTTGGCAGTTTAGTCAAAACTGTCGTTGAAGCAGGCGCTGATATTATTTTTTCCGGCGCCGGATTGCCGCTGCTTCTTCCTGGATTTTTACAGAAAGATTCCAAGACGAAATTGGCGCCGATTGTTTCTTCCGGTCGAGCGGCCAGGATAATCGCCAAGAAGTGGACCCAAAATTACAACTACCCTCCCGATGCCGTTGTAGTTGAAGGTCCTTTGGCCGGGGGACATCTTGGATTTAAAGAAGAAGACATTGACAATCCTGAATTTATTTTGGAAAAACTCGTTCCGGAAGTAATTCGGGAGTTGCGGCCCTTCACAAAAAAAGATGGCAAGCCGATTCCGGTAATCGCGGCGGGTGGAATTTATACCGGAGAGGATATTCGCAGATTTCTTCAGCTGGGCGCGGCAGGCGTGCAAATGGCAACCAGATTCGTTACTACGCACGAATGCGACGCCAATATCAGATTCAAGGAGGCCTACATCAGGGCCCGTAAATCTGATATTATAATCATCCAAAGTCCCGTTGGAATGCCGGGAAAAGCCATTCGGAATTCTTTTCTGGATGAAGTAAGCCGTGGCAAAAGGAAGCCATTTACATGTCCTTACCACTGCTTGAAAACATGCGAATTGGAAAAAAGTCCTTTTTGCATTTCTTTCGCGTTAATAAACGCGCAAAAGGGAAATCTGGATCGCGGCTTCACGTTTTGCGGAGCCAACGCTTATCGGGCGGAAAAAATAATTTCCGTTCACGAGCTTATGGAAACTCTCAAAGAAGAGTATCAAGAAGCGTCCAGCAAAGAAAAAACATAAACTACCATCCCGGATCGCGCGGTGAAATTCACAACGCGGTCCGGTTTTTATTTTTTTTGACTAACAATATTTTCCTGATATGATATTATGGATTTATTCACCAACTGAATGGGCCTATAGTAAAGCGGTATTACGCGTCCATGGCATGGATGAGTCTGGGGTTCGACTCCCCATAGGTCCACCAAATTGAATTAGTCGCCTCGCTCGGGGCTTCGCCCCTCGCTTCGGCGGGCAGTTTTGCGAGCAGGGCAAAGGGGTTTTTGAAATCAATTTCCAGCC
>PEVT01000014.1 GCA_002780175.1 Candidatus Moranbacteria bacterium CG06_land_8_20_14_3_00_40_12
CGTATATGAAGCAATCGCAGCTGTTTGTTAAAACGCAAAAAAACGCCCCCAAAGACGAAATAAGCTTAAACGCCCGGCTTTTGATTCGGGCCGGATTCGTGGACAAATTAATGGCGGGAGTTTATACTTTTTTGCCTTTGGGTCTGCGGGTGATGAAAAAAATCGAAAATATCATCCGCGAAGAAATAAACGCGATCGGCGGGCAGGAAATTTTGATGCCGACGCTCCAGCCTAAGGAAAATTGGCAAAAAACCGGGCGCTGGGACGCCATGGATGATTTGTATAAAGTCAAAGATTCTTCAGGCCGTGAAATGGCGCTGGGACCGACGCACGAGGAAGTGGTGGCGCCTTTGGCTAAACTTTTTATTAATTCTTACCGCGATCTGCCTGTCGGCCTGTATCAGTTTCAAAATAAATTCAGAATGGAATTAAGGTCTAAATCAGGCCTCTTAAGGGGACGGGAATTCTTAATGAAAGATTTATATTCTTTCCACATCAGCGAGGAAGATTTTAACAATTACTATGAAAAGGCCAAGCAGGCTTATTTTAAAATTTTTAATCGGCTGGGCTTAAAAGTATATTTAACTTTTGCTTCGGGCGGAACTTTCTCTAAATATTCCCATGAATTTCAAACTATTACGCCAGCCGGCGAAGATACGATTTATATTTGTCAAAAGTGCCAGCTGGCTATCAACAAGGAAATAAAAAATGAAACAGAAAAATGTCCAGATTGCGGCGGCAGCGATTTTCAGGAAGAAAAATCCATAGAAGTCGGCAATATTTTTCCTTTAAAAAATAAATTTTCCGGGCCTTTTGAATTAACCGTGATTGATGAAGCCGGAAAAAAACAAGAAATAATCATGGGTTGTTACGGCATTGGTCTGGGAAGGCTTATGGGAACGGTCGTGGAAATCTATCACGATGAAAAAGGAATTATCTGGCCGGAAAGCGTGGCGCCTTTTCAGGTTCATCTGTTGGATTTGGGCGCGAAAACCGAAGCGGAAAAAATTTATCAGGAATTAACCGATAAAAAAATTGAGGTTTTGTATGATGACAGAGAGGTGAGCGCCGGAGAAAAATTCGCGGATGCGGATTTGATTGGCATTCCTTTCCGCGCGGTTGTGAGCCGGAAATCATTGGAAAAAGGCGGAGTGGAAGTGAAAGAGCGCCGGACGGAAAAAACGGAAATTTGGAAAACAGAAAAATTAATTAAAAAATTGGAAAAATAATTTAAAAAGAAATTACTGAAAAATTGTCATTGCGAGGGAGTCCCGAGGCTTCGGGACGACCGCGGCAATCTAATTATAATTTAAATTAGATTCCTCGACTTCGCTCGGAATGACAAAAGAATAATCATTGTTCAGTATTTTCTAAAAATAAATTTTATGACGAAGATTGTCATTGTGGAGGACGATTCGATGATCGCGGAAATATACAAAAGGAAATTTTCCGAATCCGGTTTTGAAGTTTTGATGGCGGTTTCCGGAGAAGAGGTTTTGAACTTGGCTAAAAAGGAAAAAATAGACATTATTCTGCTGGATTTGATGATGCCGAAAATGGACGGATTCGCGGTAACAAAAAGTTTAAGAAGCGGAGAATACGATGCCAACATCAAGATTATTATTTTCAGCAATCTCAATCAAAAAGAAGACAGGGACAAGGCGATGGATTTGGGAGCCAACGGCTTTATCACCAAATCCAATTACAATCCCAGCGAATTAGTCGCGGAGGTCCAAAGGCTTTCCGATCAGCTGGAGGAACAAAAGAAGAACGAAGAGAGAATTTACAACCAGAACAACGGCCAGGAAAAAAAAGAAAAGAAAAAGAGAATTTTATTGATTGAAGATGAAGATATTTTTCTGGATATGTTCGGGAATAAGTTAAGGCAGGACGGTTTTTCCGTCACTTTTGCCAAAAACGGAGCCTGGGGGTTTAAAGAAGCGCTCAAAGGAAATTTTGATTTGTTCATAGTGGATATGATTATGCCGACTATGAGCGGAGCGGAAATCGTGGCTAAAATAAAAATGGAGGAAACAATTAAAAATACTCCCATTATAATGCTTTCCGCTTCCATTGATAAAATAATTGAAAAAGAGATAAGAAAATTAGACATAGAAAATTTTTTTCTCAAAACTCAAATTACTCCCAGCGGGCTTTCCAAAAAAGTGTCAGAAATTTTATCCGAATAGCTTAATTTTTTTTAAAAAGCCGTTATCGCGCCGTTCCCATTCGCCCGTCAACCGGTTGGAACCGCGCTCCAGATGGCAATTTTTAAAATAAAAAAAGTGATTTTTGATCAACCGGAAAAATCAGAAAAAAGAAAGATAAAGCTCATAAGTTTTATCTCTTTTTTGACTGGTTTTTCTCAAGCCGTCATAATTTACGTGATGTCTTACTATTTTAAACTGGCTTCGGGAACGGAAAATGTCAGTTTTTTTTACACAACCACCTTTGTTGTGGTTTTGATTCTACTTATTAATTTACATAAACTGGTAAAAAAATGGGGAAAATCCAGGGTTTTTTTGCTCACTCTTTTAGCTAAAATCGGAATTTTATTCTCTCTCACCTTGGTAGAGCCTTCTTATTGGTCCATCGCGCTCCTGGGTCTTTATCTGGTTTTTAATTCTTTGGAATGGACAATGATAGATGTAATTTTGGAATCTTTTTCTCGCGACCGTCTTTCCGGCAGGATCCGGGGATTGCATCTGACAGTTTTCAATTTGGGCTCTCTTTTCGGCCCTTTTCTTTCCATTAAAATTTTAGCGGCGGCTGATTTCGGGGGAATATTTATTTTTATTCTGATAATCAACTCTTTAGTTTTGATTTTAACTCTTTTGGGTTTGAGAAAAATTAACCATCAATTCAGCCAGAAATTAGGAGTCAGAGAATTGATAAAAAAGGTTTTGAAAAGAAAAAATATTTTGAGAATATATTATATTTCTTTTATTTTGGAATTTTTCTACGCTCTTATGGTAATTTATACGCCGCTTTATCTTTTAGACTTGGGATTTTCCTGGGAAAAAATCGGCGTCATTTTTACTTTTATGCTGATTCCTTTTGTTATCCTCCAGTATCCGGCGGGAATTTTAGCGGATAAAAAAATCGGTGAAAAAGAATTGATTATAGCGGCCATCGTTTTTATGGCGGTTTTTACCACAGCGGCTTATTTCACCCACTCCCGGAGCCTTTTTGTTTGGAGTCTGATTCTCTTTTCGACCAGGATCGGAGCCGCTTTGATTGAAATTTTGCGCGATTCCTATTTTTACAAAAGAATCAGCGGCCAGGATGTCGATCTGATAAACTTTTTCCGCACTTCCATGCCGCTGGCTTATGTGACGGCGACTTTTCTTTCCGGCCTGGTTTTAATCTTTCTCCCCATTAAAGTAGTTTTTCTGATAGTGGCTATTTTCATTTTCTCCGCTCTTTATCCGGCTTTTAAACTGATGGATAATCCTTGCGAAGCGGAACTGAAAGATAAATTGTAAACTTTCTGGAAAAATGTTAAAATACCGCAAGACGGATATAATTTTTAACTTTTAAAAATATGGCAATTTCCCGGAAAATCACCAATTTTTTAGAAAAAAAAGCTTATAAATTCCAAATAATCGACCATCGAACCACTTATACCGCCTGGGATGTGGCGCAAACGGAAAAAATAAAGCCCGGCGATGTGGTTAAAACCCTCGTGCTTAAGGGGAATAATGATTATTTTGTAGGTCTGATTCCAGCGGATAAAAAATTAGATAAGACGAAATTTCTTAAATTTATCAACGGACTAAGAAAAAAAGCCGGAGAGAAAGCCTATTTGAAGGTTGATTTTGCCAAAGAGGCTTGGATGAAAAAAAATCTGCCGGGAAAATTAGGAGCCGTTCCTCCTTTTAAGGAATTACTCAAATTGGATGTTTACGCGGATAAATTATTGTCTAAAAAGAAGTTTCTTTTTTTAGGTTCAGGAGAATACGAAGCTTCCTTAAGAATCGGCGCCAAGCAGTATTTAAAAATTGAAAATCCCTTTCAAGGAAGTTTCAGCCAAAAACGATGACCTATGAAGTTAAAATCGAGCAATTTGAAGGCCCGCTGGATTTATTATTGAATCTGATTGAAGAACAAAAATTGAGTATTGTGAAATTGAGTCTGGCTGCCGTCACGGATCAATATTTGGAGCATATCAAAAATAACCAGGAAATCCATTTGGAAAATTTATCCGACTTTTTGTCGGTGGCGGCCAAGCTGATTCTGATAAAATCCAAAGCGCTTCTTCCCCTTTTAAAATTAACAAATGAAGAGGAGGAAGAGATTGAAGATTTAACGGAAAAACTCAAAGAATATAAAAAATTCAAGGAGATTTCCTTAAAAGTCGGCCAGTTGGATAAATTAAAAAGAATTTCTGTCAGCCGGGAAGGCTATTGGGGAATAAAATCCTTTTTTTATCCGCCGGAGAGTCTGAATGTTTTTGATTTAAAGAAGTATTTTCAACTGATTCTCAATGAGATTCCCATAATAGAAAAATTAGAGGAAGAACTAGTCAAAGAGGTAGTGACTCTGGAAGAAAAAATAAGCGATTTGCAAAAATTTTTAACAGAAAAAATGGAAACTTCTTTTTCGGAAATAGTTTCCAGCGCTTCGGAAAAAGTAGAAGTGATTATTTCTTTTCTGGCCATGCTGGAGATGGTCAAGCAAAGAATGATCCGGGTCGAACAGGGGAATCTGTGCGGTGAAATTAAATTAAAAATTGATAATTAAAGTGGAAATTTCGAAATTAAAATCAATAGTTGAGAGCTTGCTTTTTTTAAGCGGAGAACCGTTGAAAATTTCTAAAATTGCTAAAATTTGCGAAGTTTCCCAACTGGAAACGGAAAACGCGATCAAAATGCTTCAGGGAGAATATGCTTCTTCCAAGCGGGGTATTATTTTAATCCAAAAAGAAAACGAAGTCCAATTATCCACCAATCCGGAAAATTTTTCTTTTATTAATCAGCTGGTAAAAAGCGAAATCCAAGAGGGTTTGAGCCGGGCGGCGCTCGAAACGCTTTCCATAGTGGCTTACAAAGAACCGATTTCCCGCGCGGAGATAGAGTCTATCCGCGGCGTCAACTGCAGTTTTACTTTAAGATCGCTGATGATGAGAGGGCTTTTGGAAAGAATGGATAATCCCAAAGACGGTCGCGGTTATCTTTATAAAATCTCGTTTGAATTTATGAAAAAATTGGGAATTGAAAGCGTGGATAAATTGCCTGATTACCGGGAACTTTCTCAAGATCCCCGGATAAAAAGCGTGTTAGAATAAGGATTTTTTAATTTTTTATGAATGCCATTTTTTCTCTAATTTTATTGCTGGTGGTTTTGCCTCTTGTTCCCTTTTGGACTTGGGGAGAATTTTTCGGTTTGGGAAAAAATATCGAAACAACCATTTGCGAGATAACGCAATCGTCTTTTTGCCGCGAGCCTTTTTCGGAAGAAAAAGTAGCCGGAGCTTTTCAGACCGAAAAGGAAAATCCGCAAAATTATAATTATTTTCCGGTGGAAAAAAGTCCGCCAGCGGACTTGGTTCCCGTAAAAAAAGAAAACATTCCTGATTTAAAAATTTGGGCCGGTTCTTCAGTCGCGATTGACGCGGAAAGCGGGACAATCCTTCATTTTGACAACGGAAAGAAAAAAACCCAGATTGCTTCGCTCACCAAAATAATGACAGCTATTCTGGTTATGGAAAAAATCAACAATCTTGATGAAGAAGTGACCATTACCAAAGAAGCCATCCGCCTGCCGGGAACCGTAGTGGGCTGTCCCAGAAGCGGATATTGTTTGAGCAATCGTCTGTATGAGGGGGAAAAAGTTAAAGCCGTCAATCTTTTAAAGGCCATGTTGATGAATAGCGCCAACGATTCGGCGACTGCCTTGGCGATTCATATTGGAGGATCGGTCGAAAATTTTTCCCGGATGATGAATGATAAAGCCTGGGAATTGGGTTTGCGGGATACGAATTTTTGCACTCCGTCAGGGCTGGAAATTGACGGCCGGGAAGAACAATGTTATTCCACCGCTTACGATATCGCCCGTATCGGAGCTTATTCTTTAAAATATGAAAAAATCTGGGAAATCATGCGGATTCCGGAAGAAAAATTTTTTTCTTCCAACGGAAAATATATGCATGAATTGAAAAATACCGATTTGCTGCTTTTCACTCTGCCTGATTGTTTGGGCGGCAAAACCGGCTTTACGCCTTTGGCGGGAAAATCATTGTTAACGGGAGTGACTGACGCTAAAGCCGAACATAAAATTATCGCCGTCCTTCTTAATGATGAAAATCGCTGGGAAGACATGAAAATTTTGACTAATTGGGTTTTTGAAAATTATAAATGGCAGTAAATTTTATAACTTGCGGCTTGCAACTTAATTTTTTAAAAATTTAAAGTCGCGGACCACAAGAGTTAATATGGAAATAGCTAAAATTCAAAGCATTCCGGAAATAGTCAATATACTCAAAGTTCTTTCAGTGGGCTTTCTGGCTTTTTTTCTGGCTTTTTTTCTTACGCCGATTCTGACTTATTTCCTTTATCAGAAAAAAATAGGCATTAAAATAAAAGAAAATTCAGTGGATGGAAAAAAATTAACTTATGTCAGCCGGTTCCACGGCCATAAAAGCGGAACTCCGACTATGGGCGGAATTCTGATTTGGCTGACGGTTTTAATTTTAATCCTGGCTTCCCATTATCTTTTTCCCATAATCGCCAGATGGCTGGATATTAATTTTATCGCCCGGTTGGATTTTTTCAGCCGTTCCCAGACTTGGTTGCCGTTATTCGTGCTGATTTCCGCTGGAATTTTAGGACTGTTTGATGATTTTATGAGCGTGCGCGGATTAGGCAGCAACAAGGGGGGCGGAATGCGGTTCGCCATTCGCTTTGGCTGGCTGATTGTGATTGCCGTGCTGGGAGCTTGCTGGTTTTTTTATAAATTAGGCTGGGATCAGATTCATATTCCGGCGGTGGGAGATTTTAGCATTGGCTTTTGGTATATCCCGCTTTTTATTTTCGTCATTCTTTTCACGGCTATTTCTTCCAATGAAACCGACGGGCTGGACGGCCTCAATGGAGGGGTTCTGACGATTGCTTTCGCCTCTTTTTCGCTTATTTCTTTTTTTCAAAACAAGATGGATTTGGCCGCTTTCTGCGCGGTCATTTCCGGAGTTTTGCTTGCTTTTCTCTGGTTTAACATTTATCCGGCCCGATTTTTTATGGGAGATACCGGCGCCATTTCTTTAGGCACGACACTGGGAGTCATTGCCATGCTCACTAATTCAGCCCTGGTTCTGTTTTTAATCGTTTTTATTTATGTCATTGAATCAGGCAGCGTGGCGATTCAGCTTTTCAGCAAGAAATTTTTTCATAAAAAAGTTTTTCTGGCCGCGCCTATCCACCATCATTTTGAAGCTAAAGGCTGGCCGGAAACCAAAGTGACGATGCGCGCTTGGATTCTGACCTTAGTCACGGCCTTTCTGAGCGTCATAATCGGAATTCTGGGAATGGGGAGATATCATTCTTAAAAAAGAAACATTTAATTAATATCCTATGAAAATTTATTTTCTTGGAACTAATGGCTGGTATGACACAAAAATCGGAAATACTATTTCAACCTTAATTGATAGCCGGGAAGGCTATATCATCTTTGATGCCGGCGACGGAATTTATAAAGCCAAAAAACTTCTTATTGAAAATAAACCAATCTATTTGTTTTTAAGCCATCTGCATCTTGATCATATTAGCGGTTTTCATATTTTTCCTACTTTTACAAAAGATAAAGAATTGCATATTATTCTGGAAAAAGGAAACAAGCAGCTCCTGGAAAATATCGTGTGTCATCCCTATATGTGTCCGCTTGGAAATAATGTAATTTTTCATGAAATAGAAGAGGGAAGTTATCACGAACCTTTGAATTTTGAATGTCAAAAGTTAAAGCATGTTGATTCTTCGTTAGGATTTAAACTAGATTTGGAAAGTAAAAATATTGCGTATTGTCTGGATACCGGCATTTGCGATAATTTAACAGCTCTTTCTAAAAATGCCGACATTTTAATTACCGAAGCTTCTTTAATTCCGGGTAAGTCGAATCCCAAGTGGGGACATCTTAATCCGGAAGAAGCGGCGCGCGTTGCCAAAGAGGCCAATGTTAAAAGAATGATGATGACGCATATATCGGTCGACGGGTATGCTAATATTAATGAAAGAAAAGAAGCGGAGAAAAAAGCCAAAAATATTTTTGAAAATAGCATTATGGCGGAAGACGATTTAATAATTGAATTATAAGAATGTGAATATAAAAAAACTACAAAACGCGGATGTGGAAAATAAAAAAGTTATTCTAAGGGTGGATTTTAATGTTTCCATGGAAAATGGAAAAGCCAAGGAAACTTTCAAAATCAAAGCAGTTAAAGAGTCACTGGATTATTTGCTGGGTAAAAGAGCCAAAGTGGCGCTTTTGTCATATTTCGGCCGTCCGGAAGGGAAGGTTAAACCGGAATTTTCCCTGGAACAGTTAGTGCCTGATGTTCAAAAAATATTAGGAATCAAAGTCAGATTTATTTCCGATTGCATAGGAGAAAAAGTGGAAAAAGAGGCGGATCTTCTGAAAGAAGGAGAAATTTTAATGCTTGAAAATGCGAGATTTTATCCGGGTGAAGACGAAAATGATGAAAATTTAGCCAAGCAGATGGCAGAGGGATTCGAAATTTTTATTAATGATGCGTTTAGCCAATCGCATCGCAATCAGGCTTCGATAACCGGCATAACAAAATTTTTGCCCGGCTTTGCCGGATTTCAATTGCAAAAAGAAATTTTGGAAATGGAAAAAATCAAAAAAGGCTTTGCCCGGCCGGCTATCGCGATCATCGGGGGAGCCAAGATAGAAACCAAATTGCCGGTGATAAATTTTTTTGAAAATATTTATGATTATGTCCTGGTGGGAGGAAAAATCGCTAATGAAGCTCTGGACCAAAAAATTAATTTTAGCGCAAAGGTGATTTTGCCGGTGGATTTTGTCGACGATCGATGGGACATCGGTCCGGAAACGATAAAAAAATTCCACGCCATCATCTTGAAAGCCAAAACGATTGTCTGGAACGGACCTTTAGGAAAATTTGAAGAAGAGAAATATTCTCACGGAACCATGGATATTTTTCGCTCTCTTTTGCAAACGGAAGCTTATAAAGTGGTTGGCGGCGGAGAAACACTGGAAATTTTGGAAAAAAATCAAGCTTTCGATAAATTTGATTTTGTTTCCACGGGAGGCGGAGCAATGCTGGAATATTTATCCGGAGGAGAAATGCCCGGAATAGAAGTATTAAAAGTTTGAAAAAACCGTATGGCCAATAATAAAAAAACAACCGCGCTGATTATTTTGGACGGCTGGGGGATTGCTCCGCCTTCCACTTCTAACGCGATTACCTTGGCCAAAAAACCCCATTGGGACAGGCTTTGGGCTGACTATCCGGCTGCCGAATTAGGCGCTACGGGTAAAAATGTGGGATTGGAAGACAATAAAATGAGCGGTTCGGAAACCGGGCACATGAATATCGGAGCGGGCCGGATTGTTCCGCAAGATTCATTTTATATTTCCGAAAGCATAAAAAATAAAAGTTTTTTTAATAACGCCGCTCTGTTGGAAGCTATCGGGCACGCCAAAAATAATCGAAGCCGGTTGCATGTAATGGGTTTGATGGGGGATTATGACAGCCCGCATAGCGATCCGGAACACTTTCGGGCGATTCTCAAGCTGGCCAAAAATAATAATTTAAAAGAAGTCTATTGCCATTTTTTTACGGATGGACGCGATTCTTATCCGAGAAGCGCCAGGGAGCATCTTAAAAATTTTAAAAAAATAATGCTTAAGGAGGGAATCGGAAAAATCGCCACTTTAGGAGGGAGATTTTACGCGATGGATCGGGTGAAAAACTGGAAAAGATTGACGCGAGCTTTTGAGGCCATGGTTTTCGCCAACGGGGAAAAAGCCGATTCGCCCGAAGAAGCGATTGACAACGCTTATGAAAAAGATCTCAATGACGAACATATCTTGCCCACGGTTATCAGGGAAGCGAGCCAACCAGTGGCCAAAATCAGGAATAACGATTCAATCATTTTTTTTAATCTGCGCTCCGATCGGGCTCGGCAATTTTCCAAGCTGTTCACGGCTCTTGATAAAGAAAAAATAATTAAAGACGATATGCCGGTTATCGACAAGATAAAAAATTTGTTTTTTGTGGCCTTAACTGATTTCGGGCATGATTTGGAAATCAAAACCGCTTTTCCCAAGCATAACATAATGGAAACTTTACCAATGGTTTTGAGAGAGAAAAAACAAATCTATATTTCCGAGTCGGAAAAATTTGCTCATATCACTTATTTTTTCAACGGAGGTTATACTCACCGGGTGGCCGACGAGGATCGCTTTAAGATAGATTCTCCCCAAACGGATTCTTATGATAAACTGCCGGAAATGTCGGCTGGAAAAATAACCGAAAAAGTTTTAGAATGCGTTAAGGCGGGGAAATATGATTTTCTGGCGGTTAATTTCGCCAATGCCGATATGGTCGGGCATTCCGGCAATCTAAGAGCTACGATTAAGGCGGTAGAATTTTTAGACAAACAAATAGGCAGGATTTATCAGGAGATTTTATCTTCAGGAGGAACGATGCTGATTACGGCCGATCATGGCAACGCGGAAAAAATGTTTGATGAAAAAACCGGCCAACCCTACACTTTTCACACTAAAAATCCAGTTCCCTTTTTAGCTGTCGGAAAAAAAATAAAAAAACGAAAATTGAAAAGTGGAGGAGTGCTGGGGAATATCGCGCCGACTATTTTGGAAATTATGGAGTTGGAGAAACCTTATCTGATGAACAGAGAATCTCTATTGATTTAGTTTTATTGCCGGCCAGTTGGCAGGCAAATCCGTCGGCCGGCGAATCATGACAATCCATGTCTATTGGCAGATAAGCAGGTTTAATTAAAAATAAAAATATGAATAATGATATGTCCGCCAAAGGCGGATTCACCTTCGGCCCGCCTCGCTGTAGCTATGGCGAAGCGGGCGGAAAAAAAATAATTTGTATCGGCTTGGCTTGTAAGGATATGTTTTTTCCGACAACGGAAGGAAAAATAACTGAAACGCCGGAAGATTTGTTTTCGCAGAAGAAAATATCTTTTGAATTGGGAGCCAAATATAAAATCGAGGAAAGATTTGAAACTTTGGGCGGGTGCGCGGTCAATGTGGCCTGCGCCCTTTCCAAACTCGGAATCGCTTCCGCGTGTTATTCTAAATTGGGAGAAGACTATGTCGGCCAATGGATTAAAAATAAATTGCGGGAATACGGCATAAATCAGGAAATGGTCGTGACGGAAAAAGATTTTGCTAGCGATCTTTCGGCGATTATAGTGGATAAGATGAGCGGCGATCGAGTTATTTTTTCCAATCAAAAAGTTAACGGAACTCTGCAAATAGATTCGCGAAAAATTAAAGAAGCCGAATGGGTTTTTATCGGCGATCTGCAGGGCGCCTGGGAAAAGCATCTGGAAAATATTTTTCAATTATCCAAAGAAAATAAGACCAGGGTGGCTTTTAACCCCCGGCAAAGCAATATCCATGATAATGTCCAAAAAATAATAGAAAGTCTTCCATACGCGGAAATAGTTTTTCTTAATAAAGACGAAGCCCTGGAAATCGTTTCCGCGGCGGGCCATTTTTCCCAAGAAGAACTGGATAACGAAAAAATTTTAATAACGGAACTGAAAAAAATAGGCGGTAAAATCATCGTCATAACCGATGGAATCAGAGGCGCCTGGGCGACGCAGGGGGAAAAAATATTTTTTGTTCCCGCCGTAAAAGTGCAAGCGTGCGATTCTACCGGCGCCGGAGACGCTTTTTGCGGAGCTTTTTGGGGAGCTTATCTTAAAGGAGAGAAAATCGAAGAATGTCTCAAGTGGGGAATTGTCAACGGAGGCAATGTGGTGCGATTTTATGGAGGGCAAGAGGGATTGCTGAACGAGGAAGATTTAAGGGAAAAAACTAAAAGTTTAACCGTAAAAGAAATTTAAACACATGGTGAATTTAGAGAAATTTTTTAATCCCAGTTCTATCGCGATTGTCGGCGCGTCAGATGAGCCGGGAAAAATCGGCCATATTTTAGCGCGCAATCTCCTGGAATTGGGATACGCGGGAAAAATTTTTTTAGTCAATCCAAAACATGAAAATATTTTAGGAAAAAAAAGTTATCCGTCACTGGGAGCGGTAGCGGAAAAAATCGACTTGGCCATTATTGTTATTCCGGCCGGATTAGTTGAAAAAGTGATTAAAGAAGGCTGCGCTAAGGTAAATAATTTCGTGATAATTTCATCTGGATTTTCCGAAATCGGCCCGGAAGGAAAAGAACGGGAAAAAAAATTAATCGCCTTGGCGAAAGAAAAAAAATTAAACATTCTGGGGCCCAATTGTTTGGGCTTTATCGTTCCCGCTTTGAAACTCAACGCTTCTTTTGCCAGGGGCCTGTCGCATGCCGGGGAAACGGCTTTTATCTCCCAATCAGGGGCGTTAATCGCTTCGATTATGGATATGGCTGAAAAAGAAAGAATCGGTTTTTCCCGGATCATTTCCATCGGCAATAAAATGCGCATAGATGAAACGGATATTCTGGAATATTTGGAAAAAGATGAAAAAACCCGCAGTATCGGAATGTATCTGGAAGGCGTAAAAAACGGAGCCAAATTTCTGGAAGTGGCCGCCCGGGTTTCCGTTCAAAAGCCGATAGTGATTCTTAAGGCCGGCAGAAACGAAAAATCTCGAAAAGCGATTGCGTCGCATACGGGAGCCTTGGCTGGCGATAATCAAATTATGGCGGCGGCGTTTAAGAAAGCGGGAATCCTGTCCGCCGACAGTTTAGAAGAATTTATGGACATTTTGGAATTGACGGCTTTTTTAAATTTGGAAAAATCTTCAAAGGGAGATTCTGTCATAATCACTAACGCGGGCGGAGTAGGCGTTTTGGCAACGGACGCTTTTGATCGGAAAAAAATAAAATTGGCAGTCTTGCCGGAAGAAATTAAAAATAAATTGAGAGAATTTTTGCCTAAAGAATCTTCGGTGGAAAACCCCATTGATCTTTTGGGAGACGCGCTGGAAGATCGCTATGAAAAAACCCTGAATGCCTTAAAGGAAGAAAAAGGCGGCGAAAATATTATTTGTATTTTGACGCCTCAAATCCAAACGCCGGTGGCAAAAATCACCCAAAAAATCATCGACTTTAAAAAGCAAAGCCGGAAGAACTTGTTGGCCGTTTTCGTGGGCGGCGAAAAAACAGAAGAATTTTCCATTAAGCTTAAAAATAACAAAATTCCGACTTTTTTGTTTCCAGAAAGAGCCGTAAAAGCTTTGAATAAATATTTTTCCTTTAAAGAAGCGCGAAAAACTATCGGAGAAAACACGGCTTTTCAACCGGATGAATCCCGCCGGAAAAAAACCCGGGATTTATTGGATGAAATAAAAAAGAAAAACCGTCAGATTCTGGTTTTTTCTGAAGCTAAAGAAATTATGAATCTCTACGGCATTCAAACAGTGAATCATTGGATTTTAAATCCGGAAGGAAATTGGGATAAAAATTTTTCTTATCCCGCGACGGTTAAAGTCGATAGCGACAAAGTTTTGCACAAAACTGATAAAAAAGGGCTGATTTTAAATTTGAAAAACGCAAAAGAGCTTAAAGAGGCTGTCGCGGAAATCAGACATAATTTCCCGGGAGAAAAAATTATCGTTCAACCGATGATTTCCGGAGGAACCGAGTTGATTTTAGGGATTAAAAAAGATGAAATTTTCGGGCCTGTTTTGGTTTTTGGCTTGGGTGGAATTTATACGGAAATTTTTCAAGCCGTGGATTTCGCCATTCCTTATTTCGGTAAAGAAGAAATTAAAGATATTTTGCTCAAGGGAAAATCAGGATTTCTTTTCAGGGAAACTCGGGGAAAGGTGGCTTGCGATTTGGAAGAAATAGCGCAAATCATTCTTAAATTGCAATCGTTAGCGTTAGAAATCGATCAGATTAAAGAATTGGATATCAATCCGTTGATTTCCCCGGGAGGGAACGGGCCTGCGCTGGCAGTCGATATAAAAATAATAATTTAATAATTTTAAAATACGCCTGATTGAATTTCCGTCAAAAACAGCAAAGGCGGAAATTTAACGGGCCAAATAAAATAAATGAAAAACTCAATAAAAATTTTGCTGGTGGACGATGATGAGGAAATAAGGAGCATGTACGCCGAAATTTTCAAAAAGGAAGGTTTTGAAGTGAGCGAAGCGGTGGACGGGGTGGACGGCTTAAATAAGGCGACTAAAAATATCCCGGAAGTTATTTTTACCGGCATTGTCATGCCGACGATGGATGGATTTCAGCTTATGGAAGCGTTGAAAAAAAGTGTTGCGACCAGCAGTATTCCAGTGGTTATTTCTTCCCATTTGGGAAGAGAAGAAGATCGAAAAAAAGCGCAGGAACTTGGAGCGAAAGAATTTTTGGTGAGGGGGTTTTACACGCCGAATGAAGTAGTCGAGAAAATTAGAGCCATATTCGAATCAAAAGAATATAAATTAAAATTCAGCGCGACCGAGCTGGATGCTAAAAAAATAATCCAAGATGCGCATTTCAACGAAAACTTTAAATGTTCTAATTGCGGCGCGGAACTTATTTTATTGATAAAACCAGTAAATTTTCAGAATTCTGAATTTACTACCAAGTTTGTTTGTCCCAAATGTGATTTTAAGCAAAAATAATATTTTGCGCCAGGAATTGTTTTTTGTTCGAGCGAAGCGAGCGCGCTTAGTTTTTGGGCGTAAAGGTAAAAGATGAAATTATATAAATAAAAATGATGCAAAGAAATTGGAATGTAAAAAAAAGAAAAGACAGTGCTGGCAGCGAGTTTAAAAATAATCCGCCATCATATAGCGAATCGATTATTTTGCAGTTGCTTGCGAGCAGAGGAATCGTAGGCAACGATGAGGTGGAGAAATTTTTTAAATTCGACTATGATGCGGATATCGGCAATCCTTTCCTTTTTTCTCAAATGGAAAAAGCGGTAAACAGAATCATAAACGCTAAGGAAAAAAACGAAAAAATCGCTATTTTTGGAGATTATGACGCTGATGGAGTGACAGCTTCGGCGCTTATGTTTGAAACTTTCAGCCAGTTAGGTTTTACCCGCGTCATCACCTATATTCCGGACCGTCAGATCGAGGGTTACGGGATGAATCGGGAGGCTTTAAATTTCTTAAAAAAAGAAAAAGTAAATTTAATTGTGACAGTCGATTGTGGAATAACCAATAAAGAGGAAACGGTCTTGGCTCAAAAATTGGGAATAGATATTATTATTACCGATCATCATCATGTTCCGGAAAAATTGCCCGAAGCCGTGGCTATTATTAATCCGCAAATGGAAGATTCCGGCTATGCATTTAAAAACCTGGCTGGAGTCGGGGTGGCCTTTAAATTAGCGCAAGCCTTGTATCAAAAGATGGATCCGGAAAATATTGAAAAGCTCAAATGGTCGCTGGATTTGGTGGCCATCGGCACGGTAGGCGATTGCGTTCCTCTGCTTTCGGAAAATCGGGTTTTAGTGAAATACGGCCTGGTGGTTTTGTCGAAAACCCGGCGAGTCGGACTTTTGGAGATGTTTAAAGTCGGGCGGATTAAAATCGGAGAAAATGATTTTCCCGATACCCGTAAAATAGCTTTTCAGGTAGCTCCGCGAATTAACGCGGCCGGCCGGATGGATCATGCCAATTTTGCCTATAATTTAATTTTGGAAAAAAATCGGGTGAAAGCTTGTGATTTAGCTTTGGAAATTGAAGATAAAAATCAGAAAAGGCAGAAAATAACGTCCGAAATCGTGAGAGAAGTAAGAATTTTAGCGGAGGGGCCTTTCAAGGATAAGGAACTGATTTTTGCCGAAAATGAACATTGGCCCATTGGAGTTTTGGGGCTGGTGGCTGGAAAAATAACAGAGGAATTTCATAAACCGGCGGCTGTTTTTCAAAAACAGCCGGCCGAATTTGTCGGATCGCTCCGCAGCATTCCTCAAATTAATATTATTGAAAAAATAGAAGAATGCGCCGAACTTTTAAAAAAATTCGGAGGGCATTCTCAAGCGGCCGGAGTGACCTTGAAACAGGAAAATTTCCATCTTTTTTGCGAGAAATTTTCCCGGTTAATCGCGCAGGAACTCGGCGGAAAAAAAATTTTTCCGGCCGTGGAAATCGATTTGGAGATCACTTCTCGAGATATAAATTGGGAATTGCTTATGGAAATCAAAAAAATGGAACCTTTCGGCAAAGAGAACGAAGAGCCGGTTTTTCTGGTGAGAAATTTGAAAATCCAGGAAATTAAAATCGTCGGCAACGGCAACAAACATTTGAAAATTTCCATTATGGCGGAAGACTCACCCAAAGTTTTTGATGCCATTGGTTTCGGGATGGGAGAAAAATTTTTCCGGTTAATTAAGTCGGGAGACAAAGTGGATTTAGTGGTTAATCTCAAAGAGGACGAATGGAATGGTAATCGGAAGATTCAATTGCACATAATCGATTTAAGAAAATCGGAAAGTTGATTTTACTTTTATAATCAAGAAAATTTGCTATAATTAAGAATATGGAAAAGAAAAAGATAATTATGTATACCGATGGAGGATCGCGCAATAATCCCGGTCCGGCGGCGATCGGTGTTTATTTCGAATCCCTGCATAAGCAATTCGGCCATTATATTGGGGAAAAAACCAATAATGAGGCGGAATATGAAGCGGTGATTTTCGGTCTGAAAAAAATTAAACATCTTTTAAGTAGGGAAAGAGCGCGAGAAATAGAAGTAGTTTGTTTTTTAGACAGTGAATTTGCCGCCAAGCAATTAAATCATGAATACAAGGTTAAGGAAAAAAATATTCAGAATCTTTTTTTGGAAGTTTGGAATTTAACGATTGATTTTAAGTCAGTGGAGTTTCATCATATACCCAGGGAAAAAAATAAAATTGCCGATAAATTAGTTAATCAAGCGCTGGACCAGGAAGCCAAGCAAACCAAATTGATTTAATCTTTTTTGATTCTCAAAAATCCCATCTTAATAAAAATAGAGGGGATTTTATTATTATAAACAATTTCTTTATTTTCTGAAAAATCAAGACACAATTATTGCAATCATGTTTTTGGAATATTAAGACATAGCAACGAATGTAAGGCGGGTGCGAGATTGAAAATAACAAATATTCGTGATTATTGGCATGACGGAAAGCATAACAAAGATCATTCTTTTGAAAATTATACCATTATTCTTGCTATAGCAAGAATAATGGTATAATATTATATGTATTTATGGGTAAAAGTAGGAAATAATAAAAAATGAGAAATCAAAAAGGAAAAGAAATTTCACGGGTTATTTTAAAAGGGCTTTTGACAGCTGGGGCAATTGCGATTGCAGCTACTACGCCGTATTTTGTGCCAATGATCATGCCCAAAATCTTGCGTTATACCAGATATAAGTTAAAAAAACATATTGATAAGAAAAGATTCCAGAGAAGTTTTTCTTATTTAAAAAATCAAGGAATGATAAATTTTGAATATAGAGGCAAACAATTATATATTTCTTTAACAAAAGAAGGCAAACAAAAAATAAAAAAATATAATGTCGATGATTTACGAATAAAAAAACCTAAAGAATGGGATAAGAAATGGAGAATACTAATTTTTGATGTGAAAGAAAAAAATAAAATTAAGAGAGAGGCTTTGCGGGGAAAAATAAAAGAATTGGGTCTTTTCCAATTGCAAAAAAGCGTCTGGATTTATCCTTATGATTTCAAAAAAGAGCTGGATTTTTTGAGAAACTTTTTCTCCCTCACAAAAAACGAGATGCAAATCATTGTGGCTACGGAAATAGAAAACTATCAGGAAGCCGAGAATTTTTTTGAATTAAACTAAAAAAATTAAGACATAAATCTAGCGATAGCAATTATTATGTCTTAATTTTGTATTGTAAAAAAGAACGAAAAGGCGCAATAAAGGCGGAATGAAAGCGGAATGAAAGCGGAATGAAGACGGACCAGGTTTTTAATATAGCACGCGCGAGGGTCGCATTTAGACATTTAAAAATGTAAGTTTGCC
>PEVT01000023.1 GCA_002780175.1 Candidatus Moranbacteria bacterium CG06_land_8_20_14_3_00_40_12
AGAAGATTCTTTTCATAAAAAATTGTCATTGCCTGCCTCGCCGGCAGGCGGGCGATCCCGAGTGCTTGGGCGTGGCAATCTAATTTTTAAGTAATTTAATTTTAGCTTGAAAAGGGGTTTTAGGCAATAAATTACTAACTTTTCTTTCCGCAAGAAAAAGTAACAAAAACCTGCCTGCCGGCAGGCAGGGAACTCTCCGCCCAGCTCGTAAAGCGATAAGTTCGGACTCGCTCGCTAAAACTTCTCAAGCCACTAACGCTAAAGGAGAAGTTTTTACGTTTGCCTCGTCTCGAATTTATGGCGCTTTACTACGCTAAGGCGGAACATATTTAAATTTTTCTAAGCCTTCCGTAAGGCTGATTTCTTGATAGTAATTAATTAATCAAACAAAAAAGCCGTATATAATATGCGACTTTTATGTTTCCTAAAAGCTATCAGCTATAAGCTAAAAGCTAGATTTACACTTCGATGATAACCGGCAGTACCATCGGCCGTCTTTGGGTTTTCATGTAGAGAAATGAGCCGATGGATTCGCGGATGGCGTTTTTGACGTAATCCCAGTTAGCCGGTTCGTTGGGAGTGGTTTTTTGGGCGATAATTTCTTCCACCCTTTTCTTGGTGGCGTTCACCAGATCAAAATTTTCTTTGACGAAAATAAATCCCCGGGAAGTTACTTGCGGCTTGCCGACAATTTTTTTGGTTTTGCCGTCCACAATCGTGGTGATGACAAACATCCCGTCTTTAGCTAGAACTTGGCGGTCGCGCAATACCACTTGTCCGATGTCGCCGACGCCCAAGCCGTCCACCATAATGTGATTGGTGGGGACTTTTTCTTCCGTCACTTTGCCGTTGCCCCGGTAATCGAATTCCATAACCTTGCCGTTTTCTCCGATCAGAATGTTTTTTGGATCCATGCCGACGGAGATGCCCAATTCTCCGTGCAGTTTCAACATATAATAATTGCCGTGGACGGGAATCAGATATTTGGGACGGATCAGGTTAATCATCATTTTCAAGTCTTCCTGGCGGGCGTGCCCTCCGGCATGCACATCCATCATTTTGTAGTTGATGACTTTGGCGTCTTTGCGGTAGATAGTGTCCATAATAGACTGGACCGTTCTTTCGTTGCCGGGAATAACCGAAGAAGACAGCACGAAAGTATCGGCTTTATGAACTTTAACGAAGCGATGTTCTCCATTGACGATTCTCATCAAAACCGCGTTGGATTCTCCTTGAGCCCCGGTGCACAGAATGGAAACTTTGTTATCCGGATATTCGTTGATTTTATTGATCGGAATAAGAGTATTTTTATTGCATTTCAAATAGCCTAAATTTTTGGCGATTTCCACATTGGTTTTCATCGAGTAGCCGTCAATAGCCACTTTGCGTCCGTTTTTCTCCGCCGCGGCGACCACCGATTGAATCCGGCTGATAAGCGCGGCAAAAGTCGCGATGATCAACCGGCCTTCCGTATGCTGGAAAATTTCATCCAAAGTTTCCGCGATGCGGGATTCGGAAAGGGAATAGCCGGGTGTTTTGGAATCGGTGGAATCCGACATAAGCGCCAAAACATTTTCACTGCCCAGCCGGGCGATTTTAGCTATGTCGGCCGGCGCGTCGGAAATAGGGGAATGATCGAATTTGAAATCGCCGGTATGGATAATAGTTCCCACCGGAGTTCCGATAGCTAATCCAACCGCGTCAGGAATAGTGTGATTAACATGAAAAAATTCAATATTAAAGATGCCCAATCTCAAACGATCGATTTTTTTGACGGTGTGGATATTGAGCGCGGCTTTATCTTTGAAATCATCTTGTCTTTTCATAACAATGCCGCGGGTCAGTTCCGTCATATAAATAGGCGGATTGCCGATTTTTTCCATAATGTGCGGAATGGCGCCGATATGGTCGTAATGGCCATGCGTGATGATAACTCCGCGGATATTTTTTTCCTTGCCTTTAAGGTAAGAAATATCCGGAATGATGTAATCGATTCCCGGCATATCTTCATCGGGAAATTGCAATCCCAGATCGACGATGATAATATCCGGGCCATATTCAAAGATAGTCATGTTTCGTCCGACCTCTTCCAATCCTCCCAGAGGAATAATGCGGAGATTGCTTCTCGAGTAGCTCCGCGCTAACGGCCTGTTTAAAGGCGAGATCATTTTTTTGATCATTAGTTTTCGATTTTAAGCAGTTTTGCCATTTAAAAAATGGCAAGACGAATAAAATTAAAAGTTAGTTATTACTTATTTAATTACGTAATTAATTACTTACATAATATTCTGATATTCTTGAGAATATCAGAATATTGTTTCAGGTGTTCAATAAAAAAGTTCTATATTGCAGGCGTTATTGCGAGAAATCCCGGACTTTCAGGACAATGTAGTGATCTGATTATGGCTTAAATATAACCCCGGATATTTTTAAAAGTTTAGGAAAAGACTATTTGAGCAAACCTTTTAATTTTTCCACCATAACTACCGGAGCGGGATCTTGATCGTATCCCAGAGCCAAATAATAAGAAATCCATTCGCCCAAAATAAGAGTATAAAAAATAGTGTTAAAAATATGTTCCGCGGGAATTTCAATAAAAGTGGTTTCAACGCCTTTTTCTTGAAGTAATTCGGCGGTGAGGCGCATTCTTTTTTGAATTCGCGGATGATCCTGCCGGCTTCGAAGCGTTAAAATGTGAAATTGACCCTGGGGTAAAGTATAACCGATCATTTCGTTATGATTAAGTTCGGGATAGACATTGTAAAAGGCCGGAGTTTTGGCGTTTTCGTTCAGCGCGATTTTCCAGATCATGGCTAAAGGACGGAAGAAATCTGAAGCGTAAACAACAGGGGTGCGGCCCTTGATTTTTTGAGCCAGAGCTTTGCCCAATTTTTCAATGGCGCGAGCTTCTTTTTTCAGTTTTTGAGCTACTTTCAATAATTCCGGAATTTCATCCCTAATCAGTCCGGAGTTAGTCAAGACTTTTAATATCGAAGAAAAAAAATAGCCGATGGCGCAACGCGGTTCGATTCCGGAAGGTATTATTACTAAGGGCAGATCATTTTTTTGAAAAATTTTTTTCAATTTTCCACCGGTAGAAAAACCAACAAGGGGAGAAAGATTTTTCCGCCAAGCTTCATTAAAACTGGAAAGTGTTTCTTCGGTGTTGCCTGAATAAGAAACAAAAAAATTGAAGCTATCCTGGAAAGATTGAGGCGGCAAAGAATAGGCGCGGTTAAGATAAATTTCCAGGGGATTTTTATTTAATTGGCTAAGATACATTTGGAGCAGCTCTCCCGGCAAAGCCGATCCGCCCATGCCGGAAATAACCAAACGGGAAAAATTGCCGGAAACTTTTATTTTTTCCGCCAACTCAATTCCCCTTAACAATTGTTGATGGGAATCCAGGATGACTTGGCGAAAATTAGAACGATCCAATTCTTTTATTTTTGTCTCCATAAAACTTTTTTGCTAGTTACTATTTACGAATTACTAATTTATTTACTAATATACGAATAATTTTTTTAGTAGATACTATAAATTTTATATTAGTATATTCGTATTCGATTGGTAATTTATAGAGAATTTCTTATTTCCAGACCCGTTGGGTTTTGACATACCAATTGGCAATATCAGTGAAGCGGCGAGAGGGAGAAATAAGAAGTTTAGTTTCAATGCCCCGGATTTTTTTATTTACCGGATAGATGTATTCCGGGCTGTAAAGAAAAATAGCGGGTATCTCTTGGGCGATCTTTTTTTGCAAATCGTGGTAAAGTTCGGCGCGTTTTTTATTGTCAAATTCAATGCGGCCGTCGTCAATCAGTTTGTCTGTTTCATCATCTCCAAAAAGAGCCAGATTGGAACCGGGATCCTTTTTTTCCCGGGAATGCCAGAAGGAGGACAAGTCGGGATTGGCTCCCAGCGTTTGGCCGAAAAGCAAAGCCTCATATTCTCGCGGCTGGATATAATTTTGTTGAACATCGGAAATAGAAAGGCTGCGGATGTTAATTCTGGCTCCGGCTTTTTCCCATTGTTCTTTTAAAATCTCCGCTGTCTGGATTAACTCATTCCAATCGGTGGTAAAAAGATTGATTTCCAAAACTTTGCTTTCTTTGGAACGGATGCCATCCTCACCCTTTAACCACTTATTCTCCTCCAGAATTTTTTCCGCTTTTTCCAAATTAAAATCTTCTTTTTTTTCATTATCTTCAAAACCGATCATACCGGGAAGAAAAGGCGAATAAACCGGAAAGCCGTTGCCAGAGAAAACATTTTCAATAATAGCTTCCCGGTTGGTAGCGTAAGAAAGAGCTTCCCGCACTTCATCGTTAGCTAAAGGAAAGCTCTTGGTTTGATTGAAAAAAACGGCAAAATAGCGAGGAATACTTAATCGATAAATGCGGGTGCCTTTGGAAAGTTCGATTTGATTGAGTTTCTGGGGCGATAAGCTGTTAATGCCCATAATCTCTTTTTGGTTATAAGCCGCGAGAGCCGAATCATCGCTCGAATAGAAATTAAAAGTAATTTTGGAAATAAAAGGTTTTTTTTCAAAAAAGTTCAGATTAGCGGTCAATTTGTAAGAGATAATATTGCCTGTTGAGTCTTTTTGGAAAGAAACATATTTATAAGGTCCGGATCCGATAGGCTGGAGATTAAGATCGGTTAAAGTGAATTTATCCGGACTGACGGATTCCCAGATGTGTTTAGGCAAAATGCCGAAAGTCAGATTATTTAAAAAACCGACATAAGGGCTTTTAATCTGAAAAGTCAGGGTAAAATCGTCTATTAAGCTGGTTTCAATACCCTGCCAGTTATAGCGCAGAGGGCTTTTGTAAGACGGATCAGAAATTAAATTAATGGTAAAAAGAATATCGGAGGCGGTGAGAGGTTTTCCGTCGTGCCAGACAACATCTTGCCTCAAATGGAAAGTGTAAAGAGTTTTATCATCGGAAATTTCATAACTTTCCGCCAGATAATTCTTTAAATTACCTTCCGAATCGTATTTAAGGAGACTGCTGAAAATCAGCTGAACCAGGTCCTCATTGGTGCTGTTGGAAGAAGAAATGACCGGATTGATGTATAAAGGCTGTCCGACAATGCCTTCGATGTATTCTCCGCCAAACTGGGGAACAGCTTGTGTTTTGGAATAATAACTGACAATGCCCCAGCTAAGAAGCGAACTAGCCAGAAAAATCACAAGAAAATAAAAAAGAATCTTTTCCTTAAGATTAAGGCATCGATTTATTTTTGGCCATTGTTTTAAAGAGGGCCATTTAATTTTAGGATAATCGCTAATCTTCTTGAATATTAAAGGTTAGAAAGTTTTATTCCCGCCAAGGGCGGGCGAGCTTGCTGGCTGATATTCTGCGGTTTGCCGCGAGAATAAAGTTCGGAATTTACTCCGGGGTTGTTATTGTTTATTGGTTAAAACCAAATTAACTATGGCTAAAGCGATGAAGATGACAGAAAAGGCGATAGAAAACCAAACTAAAAACTTTTCAAAACCTCTTTTGCTGTAATAACCTCCAAATTCGCCTCCAAAAGTAGAAGACAGGCCGGCGCCCTTATTTTGAATAAGAATAGAAGCTATCAGCAAGACAGCGGTAATGATTTCAGCAATATTGATTATGCGCAGCATTTTTTCTAAAAATACTTTATTCCCCGCTTAACAGGGCAAGCTTGTTATTTAATACCTTGTGGCTTAACCAGGAAGTGGAATCTAAAGATTATTTCAGGTTATTTAATGCTTATTAAAGCCAAAAATTGGCAAAATAAGAATTGTGAAACTTAGATTATACTAGCATACGGAACCTTTATAGTCAAGTCAGAGGCTTTTTTGATTTATTTCCGATCAATTTAGCTAAAATAAAAACACTCTTGCCGGAAACTATCATTTTCTTCTTTTTCTTCTTCTCTCTCTTTTCTGCTTTTACTTTTTTGTTCATTGTGGTTTAATTATAGCAAGAATAATTAATAAATTAAAGGGGCTAACGGATTAATGGGTTAAAGAGCTGGTTTTCTGGAAAATAACTCGCTAGCTTTTTAACTCGTTAATTTATTTAATTAAATAAATTATTTGCATGAAAATCGTTATTTTTGCCGGCGGGGCGGGCACCAGGCTTTGGCCGTTGTCCAGGGAAAATTCGCCGAAGCAGTTCGATAAATTTTTTAATGGCCAATCGACCATCCAGTTGGCGTATGAGCGGGTGGTGCCAGTTTTTGGCGCACAAGATATTTACGTCCAGACTACCGCCCAGTACGCGGAAGAGATTCAGAGCCAGCTTCCCGAATTGCCGGTAGAAAACATTTTTTTGGAACCGGCCAGGCGCGATGTCGGACCGGCAGTCGGCTATACCATTAATAAATTTGATAAAATGGGATATTCCGAACCGATAGCGATTATCTGGGCGGATCATTTGATGGATAGAGTGGATGAATTCAGAGAGGCTCTGCAAACCGGAGAAAAGTTAATTAATGCGGATCCGCAAAGATTTATTTTCATCGCGGAAAAACCGAGATTCGCCAATAATAATTTAGGCTGGATGAAATTGGGAGATAAAAAGGGGGAGATTGACGGCCAAGATTATTATGGTTTTGAAGGCTGGAAATATAAGCCGGAAAAAGCTCTGTGTGATGAAATGTATGCTTGCGGCCAATATTTCTGGAATCCGGGATATTTTATCACGTCCGTGGCTTTTCTAAAAGAGTGCTATCAGAAGTTGGCGCCGGAAATTTATACGAAAATAACTAGCGGAAATTATGAAGGCGCGCCCAAGATTTCCTTTGACAATGCTATCATTGAAAAAGTAGATCTTTCGAGCGCCGTAATCCTTAAAACCGATATGGGTTGGAACGATCCGGGAACCCTTTATGCCCTAAAAGAAGCGCTGGCTGAAAATATAGAAGATAACGTTGCCAAGGGAAATGTTATCGATTTTGAAACCAAGGACAGCTTAATCTATAATCTGGAAGATGAAAAAATTGTGGCGGCGGTGGGATTGGAGGGAATGGTAGTGGTAAATACGAAAGACGCTCTGGTCGTCGTTCCCAAAGACAAAGTCGTGCGTGTTTCCGATCTGGTGAAAGAGATGAAAAAAAGAGGATTAGAGAAGTATCTTTAAATATAGAATAAAACAACTTCAGAAGGACAGTTTGGCTGTCCTTTTGTTTTGGACATTTTTAAGTTAAAGTTGTAGCATATATTGTCTGCAATGCGTTATCCTGAATTTATTTCAGGATCTAATAATAAATTTATCAAGTAGATGCTGAAATAAATTCAGCATGACAACAATAAAATGCGATTTCAACTTTCAACTAAATACAAGCCGGCAGGCGACCAACCCAAAGCTATAAAAGAACTGGTTAAAGGTATTAAAAATGAACAAAAGTTCCAGACACTTTTGGGCGTGACGGGTTCCGGCAAAACTTTTACCATTGCCAATGTGATTGCGCAAATCCAAAAACCGACTTTAGTCATTGCGCATAACAAAACTCTCGCCGCGCAACTGACGCAGGAATTCCGCACCTTTTTTCCCAAGAACGCGGTGGAATATTTCGTTTCTTATTACGATTATTACCAGCCGGAAGCTTATTTAGCCGCGTCGGATACTTATATCGAAAAAGAAGCGCAGATCAATGAAGAAATCGACCGCTTGCGGCATGCTTCCACTTCTGCCTTGCTCTCCCGAAAAGATGTCATTATCGTGGCTTCCGTTTCCTGCATCTATGGCTTGGGTTCGCCGGAATATTACCGGGCCATTAGTTTGGAATTGAAAATCGGAGAAAAAATTGATCGGGAAGAAATTATCCGAAAATTGGTAGAAATGCAATTCAATCGCAGCGATATATTAAGTCGGGGAAAATTTAGAGCCACTGGAAATGTGGTTGAAATAATGGCGCCCAGCCGGGAAATTGTGACGCGCATAGAGCTTGAGGCGGGAAAAGCGGCTAAAATTTTTGAATACGATCTTTTGACCGGAGAAGAACTGGGAAAATTAAACCAAACTTTAATTTATCCGGCCAAGCATTTTGTAGTTCCTGAACCGATGATGGAAACAGCGTTAAAAGAGATAGAGAAAGAGATGCGAGAAAGAGTAAAATATTTGCGAGAAAACGATAAACTTTTGGAAGCGCAAAGACTGGAAAGACGGACCAAACAGGATATCGAAATGATGCGGGAAGTGGGTTATTGCAACGGCATTGAAAATTATTCCCGTTATTTAACCGGTCGCGGTCCAGGGGAGACTCCGGAAACTCTGATGGATTATTTCTCTGCCTCGCCGGCAGGCAAATCCGGCGGTTTTTTAACCGTAGTGGACGAGTCGCACGTCACTTTGCCGCAACTCCGGGGCATGTTCCAAGGCGATTATTCGCGAAAGAAATCTTTGGTGGACAATGGTTTCCGACTACCCAGCGCTTTTGACAATCGGCCGCTCAAGTTTTCGGAATGGGAAAAGAAGATCGGGCAGATTATTTTTACTTCGGCCACGCCGGCAGATTATGAATTGGAAAAAAGTAGAAACCTTTCCCCCTTTGGAAAAGGGGGAAGTGAAGGGGGATTTGAAAAACTTTCAAAGTGCAAAAATCCCTCTCCAACTCTCCCTTTAAAAAAGGGAGAAAGATTTGGAATCGTCGAGCAAATCATTCGGCCAACAGGATTGATCGATCCAGAGCTAGAAATAAAGTCAGCAAAGGGGCAAGTCAAGGATGTTTTGGAAGAAATAGAAAAAATAGTAATTAAAAAAGAACGCGTGCTGATTACGACACTGACGAAAAAAATGGCGGAAGATCTGGCGGAATTTCTGAAGGAAAATAAAATTAAAGCGGAATATTTACATTCCAACGTGGAAACGCTTGATCGCATCCGTATTTTGGAAGATTTGCGCCGGGGGAAATTTGATGTTTTGGTCGGAGTGAATCTGCTCCGCGAAGGATTGGATTTGCCGGAAGTATCTTTAGTGGCAATATTAGACGCTGACAAGGAAGGCTTCTTACGCAGTGAGACTTCATTAATTCAAACGATTGGCAGAGCGGCAAGAAATGTTTCCGGCCGGGTTATTTTGTATGCGGATAATATTACCGGTTCAATGAAACGGGCGATCGAGGAAACCAATCGTCGCCGGAAATTGCAGGCGGCTTTCAATAAAAAACACCGCATCACGCCCAAAACTATCAAGAAAAAAATCCAGTCCATCGTGGATCACGAAATTAAGCCGGAAATCACTCGCGACTTTACGGAACTGGAAAGCCTGGAAGATATTGCCGGCTATCTGAAACAAAGGGAGAAGGAAATGAAAGACGCGGCCAAGAATTTAGAGTTTGAAAAAGCCCTGGTCATCCGGGATGAAATTGCGCAGTTGCGGAAACTGCAAATGAAATAATTTTCTCTTTACTTTTTCTTTCCGCAAGAAAAAGTAACAAAAACCTGCCTGCCGGCAGGCAGGGAACTCTCCGTCCAGCTCGTAAAGCGATAAATTCGGACTCGCTCGCTAAAACTTCTTAAGCCGCTAGCGCTAAAGGAGAAGTTTTTACGCTCGTTTCATCTCGAATTTTTAGCGCTTTGCTATGTTAAGGCGGAATATTTATTTCAGATTAATCCGCTATTGATTTAATAAGCTTTTTGTAATAGTATAGACAAGAAGTACCCATTTGGGGGAAGTTTTTGTGTTTACGGGAATAATTTTAAATTTTGAATTCTGAATTTTGAATCAAATTCGAATGATTGAATGTTCAAAACATTAAAAATTAAAAATTCATTCGAAATTCAAAATTAGAAATTCGATTTTAACAGCAGTTATATTTATATGGATAACAAGATAATAATTCGCGGAGCGCGCGAACACAATTTGAAGAATATAAATTTAGATTTACCCCGGAATAAATTCATCGTGTTTACGGGCATCAGTGGGTCGGGGAAATCAACTCTGGCTTTTGATACCATTTTTGCCGAGGGACAGCGGCGGTATCTCGAAAGCTTGTCTTCTTACGCGCGGCAGTTTTTAGGCCAGATGGAAAAACCGGACGTGGATTATATCGAAGGCTTAAGCCCGGCGATTTCCATCGACCAGAAAGCCGCTTCGCACAATCCGCGCTCAACAGTCGGCACGGTGACGGAAATTCAGGATTATTTGCGCTTGCTTTTTGCCCGTATCGGTGTTCCGCACTGCGCGCAATGCGGCCGGGAAATTGCCAAGCTTTCTTTGGAAGAAATCGTCGAACAAGTTTTGAAAATCGGCACCCCCTTTGATAAGGAGGGAAAGAAGAGGGTTGAGATTGAAATTCTTTCTCCAATTGTTCGCGATCGCAAAGGCGAATATACCCAATTACTTTTGGAAATGTTCAAGCGGGGTTTTTCCCGCGCCTATGTCAATGGCAAAAAAATCGCGCTTGACCCCAAAACGGAAATAAAATTGGAAAGATACAAAAAACACCAGATTGATATCATCATAGATGAGTTGGAAATTTCCGCGGATAATTTAAGCCGGATTTTTGAAGATTTGGAAAAAGCTTTGAAACTTTCCAGGGGATTGGTGAAAATAAAAAATCAGAAACAAGAATTTTTTTATAATCAAAATTTGGCCTGTCCTCTGCATCCTAACGAATTTCCGGAATTGGAACCGCGCTTCTTTTCTTTTAACAGTCCTTATGGCGCCTGTCCTGCCTGTGAAGGCCTGGGAACTAAAAAAGAAATCGACGTGAATTTAGTGGTGCCGGATCTGAATAAAACGATTGCCCAAGGCGGAATAATGCCATGGAGTTATAAACGCAATAATTGGCAGGGAACCATTTTGCGAGCCGTAACTAATTATTTTCACATTCAGGAAAATACGCGTTTGCGGGATTTGCCTGCCGAAGATTTTAATGTATTGTTATTTGGTTCTCGGGAAGCCGCTGATATGATCAGCTCCGCAGAAGCTGAAGAAATTCCCGTTACCTTAAGAAGCAAAACGGGCGCGGTTTGGAAATATAATATGAATTGGCGGGGAGTGGCTGGTTATTTGCAAGATCGTTATTTGAAAACCGAATCCGACGCGGTCCGGGCGGATATTGAAAAATATATGTCGCAAAATCCTTGTTCAGCCTGTTTGGGTTCACGGTATAAAAAAGAAGTTTTGCTGATAACTGTCGGAAATAAAAATATCCAGGAAATTTCCCAAATCAGTGTCGCAGAAACTTTAAATTTTTTCCGAACACTGAAACTTTCTGCGAGGGAAAAAGCGATTGCCGGCCGGATTGTGAAAGAAATAATAGCGCGACTGGGATTTCTGAAAAATGTGGGTTTGGGCTATTTAAATCTAGGCCGCTCGGCCAATACTTTGGCGGGCGGAGAGGCGCAACGAATCCGTCTGGCTTCGCAAATCGGTTCCCAATTAGTGGGCGTGCTGTATATTTTAGACGAGCCATCCGTTGGCCTGCACGCCAGAGACAATGCTAAATTGTTGGATACGCTTTTGCAACTTAGAGATTTGGGCAATACTTTAATTGTTATTGAACACGACGAAGAAACTATCCGCGCGGCCGACCATCTGGTGGATATTGGCCCAAGCGCGGGAAATTTAGGCGGGGAAATCGTGGCGCAGGGATCTCCGGAAGAAGTGATAAAAAATAAAAAATCGCTCACTGCCAAATATTTACGAGGCGATTTGAAAATCGCGGTGCCTAAAATCCGCCGGCCGATAAAAAACAAAAAATGGCTGGTGGCGCGCGGAGCGCGGGAAAATAATCTCAAAAATTTGACAGTGGAAATACCTCTCAAAACTTTGACTTGCGTGACCGGAGTTTCCGGTTCGGGAAAATCCACGCTGGTGGAAGAAATTATTTATAAAGCTCTCTCTTCCAAAATAATGCGGAGTCTGGATCGTCCGGGAAAACATACGGAAATCATCGGCGCGCAACATCTCGACAAAGTAATCATGATTGATCAATCGCCGATCGGCCGGACACCGCGCTCCAATCCGGCCACCTACACGGGTCTTTTTGCTCCACTTAGAGATTTGATGGCGCAGGTTCCGCAGGCGCGGACTAAAGGCTATGATCCGGGAAGATTTTCTTTTAATGTGAAAGGCGGGCGTTGCGAAAGTTGCCAAGGAGAAGGCTTTTTGAAAATTGAGATGCAATTTATGCCGGACATTTATCTGCCGTGCGATGTTTGTCATGGCCAAAGGTACAACCGGGAAACTCTGGAAGTTAAATTCAAGGGGAAAAATATCGCGGAAATTTTAGCGATGACCGTTTCCGAAGCGGCGGTATTCTTTCAGAATTTCCACGAAATTTTTGATAAATTAGCGGTTTTGGAAGATGTGGGCTTGGGTTATATCCATCTGGGGCAACTGGCGACAACTTTTTCCGGCGGAGAAGCGCAAAGAATAAAACTGGCGACCGAATTGGCGCGCCGTTCGACTGGCAACACGCTATATATTCTGGACGAGCCGACGACCGGTTTGCATTTTGACGATATCAAAAAATTGTTGGATGTCTTGAATCGTTTGGTGGAAACCGGCAATTCAGTGCTGATTATCGAGCATAATCTGGATGTAATCAAAACGGCCGATTGGATCATTGATTTGGGGCCGGAAGGCGGAAACCAAGGCGGCCGGATCGTCTGCACCGGCAGTCCGGAAGAAGTGGCTAAATATCATCAAGAAAGTCATACGGCGAAGTATTTGAGGGAAGTTTTACGGAAGTAAGACCCCACCTCCAATCCTCCCCTTTCTCAAGGGGAGGAGGAACTCCCGCTCCCACTCACTCTTCCTCTTGGAAAGGGGGAGAAAAATCACCCCACTCCCACCCTCCCCTTATTAAGGGGAGGGAGAAAGGGAGGGGTAAAAAAATGAAACAAATTTTCAACTCCAAACATCTGCTCCAAAAAAGAAGAAGATTGCGGAAAAATCTGACTCCGCAAGAAATTGTTTTGTGGTCAAAATTACGGCGCGAACAGATGGGCTGCAAATTTCGCCGCCAACATGCAATTGGCAATTACATTGTGGATTTTTATTGTCCGGAAAAGAAATTGATTATTGAAATTGATGGTGCACAGCACAAAAGAGCCAAAGATACAAAATATGATACCAAAAGAACTCGATATTTTGAGTCTTTGGAAATTAAAGTCTTGCGATTTTGGAATAACGAAATCAATAAAAATCTAGACGGAGTTGTCTTGAAGATAGAAGAATATTTAAAATAAAAAGAAGTGCAGCTTTGAAATTAGCAGTCGTACTTCTTGTTTTTTGCCTTTCGGCGGTTAATCTGGTAATTTTTCTTGGACTGGGCGGATTCCGCGCCAGTCAAGCATGAAATTTTCTAACAATCCGCCATAGAAAGAAACAAATTTTATCCAGTTTCCGTCTACATATTTTTGTAAACTAAGAAAATGGGACGTATCGCCTTTTTTATGGCGGGAAACGCGATAAATACCCGGCTTGAGTACTTCCTTGTTTTTGGTAAAAGTTAAATACTCAATTGGTTCAAGGATTTCAAAGGGTAGGCCTATTTTCGGACGAACAAATCTGATGCCAAAAGTTCCGCAGAAATATAGATTATTTCTGCCAAAAACTTCCAATAGGTAGTTTACAACGCTCGCGTGGCTTCCTTCCCCAACATAGCTCCTCATGATTATTTCCTCCTTTTGCCTTTTTGGGGCGGTTAGTTGTAAGATATAATTATTCAAAAACTGCGATATTAGATTCTCTCATATCTTATGAAAATGTCAATATTAAAGCAAAAAATAGCCAAGTTGCCGCCTAATCCCGGTGTTTATACTTTTTTCGATGATAAAAGGAGGATTCTTTATATTGGCAAAGCGACGAACTTAAATAGTCGAGTCGGTTCCTACTTTACCCCTCGCAGTCTCCCCTTAATAAGGGGAGAAGGAGCGGGGTGGCGGCCGATTGAAGCCATGATTCATAAAGTGGCGGATATCAAGATCCAGGAAACCGATTCGGTGCTGGAAGCTTTGATTTTGGAATCCAATCTGATCAAAAAATTCCAGCCGAAATATAATGTGGACAGCAAGGACGACAAGTCATTCTGCTACGTAGTGATTACCAAGGAAGACTTTTCAAGAGTTTTGATTTTAAGGGAAACAGAATTGGAAAAAACCGATGTCATTGCGAGCGAAGCGAAGCAATCTAATGAAATGAAAATTAGATTGCCACGCCCCTTCGGGGCTCGCAACAACAAATTAATCTATGGGCCTTACACAAGCAAAAAACAATTAGAAATCGCTCTTAAAATTATCCGCAAGATTTTTCCATATCATTCCAATAAACAAAAAACGGAAAAAGGCTGCTTGGATTTTCAGTTGGGGAAGTGCCCCGGACCCTACGCAGGCGCGATTTCCAAAGAGGATTACGCTCAAAATATCCGCGGCATTAAAATGATTTTGGAAGGGAGAAAGAAAAATTTGCTTAAAAAAATGGAAAAAGAAATGCAAAATCATTCCAAGAAGAATGAATTTGAAAAAGCGGCCGAACTGCGCAATAAAATTTTCGCCCTGCGACACATCCAAGATGTAGCGCTCATCTCCGAACCCGACCCCGCCTCAATCCTCCCCTTGAAAAGGGGAGGAAGAGAAGGAAAAGGTCTTCGGATTGAAGCCTACGACATCTCCAACATTTCCGGCCAATACGCCGTGGGTTCGATGGCGGTGTTTTCCAGTGGAGAACCGGACAAGTCGCAATATCGAAAATTTAAAATCAAGACCATAGAGGGCAGTAATGATGTGGGAATGATGGCGGAAATTTTGTTCCGGCGCTTTCGGCATCCGGAATGGCCGCAGCCGGATTTAATCTTACTGGATGGAGGGAAAGGGCATTTAAACATAGCGGAAAAAGTTTTTAAAGAATTAAGCTTGGAAATTCCGCTTGTAGCGGTGGCGAAAGGACTAAGCCGGAGAAATGTCAAAATCCAAATGACAAATGACAAATCAATATCAAAATCCAAATTTCAAAAAAATATACAAGAAGTATTAAAAGATGCTAATTTAATTAAAAATATTATGGACGAGGCGCACCGGTTTGCCATCAGCTATCATAAAAAATTGAGGAAAGAGAATTTTCTAGTAAGTTAAAGTTACTTTTTCTTTCCGCAAGAAAAAGTAACAAAAACCTGCCTGCCGGTAGGCAGGGAACTCTTAGCCCAACTCCAGTCTCAGACCCGCTTCGACTCAGCGAGGCGAGCGAATTCTCGCCTCACTCGCTAAAACTCCTAATTTTTGCTCCGCAAAAAAGACTGCGGAGTTTTTTTAACGCTTGCTCGGCGGAATTCGTTCCTGAGCCTTCCGTAAGGCTGAATGATTTTTAAAATAACAGATATTGCTAACTCTTTACAAAATGCAAAAAACACTCTAAACTATATTAGCGTTAATTTCGCTTTTTTAAATGGAAGAAAATAAAATTATCAGGGACAAAATTATTGTCCGGGGAGCGCGGGTAAACAATCTCAAGAATGTTGACATAGATATCCCCCGGAACAAATTAGTGGTGATTACCGGACTATCCGGTTCGGGAAAATCCTCCCTGGCCTTTGATTTGATTTACGCCGAAGGCAACCGGCGCTATTTGGAAGGAATGTCTTCTTACGCGCGCCAATTTTTAGATATTACGGCTAAACCGGATTTTGATAAAATAGAAAATTTAAGCCCGACTATTTCCATCGACCAAAAAAGCCTTAATTGCAATTCTCGTTCCACGGTCGGCACGCTAACCGAAATTTACGATTATCTGCGCGTTTTTTTTGCTAAACTGGGGGCGCCCCATTGTCCTAATTGCGGAACATTAATGAGTAAGACTTCCAACCAGGAAATCCTGGATCAAATTTTGAATTTTCCGGAAAAATCCCAGATAGCGATTTTGGCTGAAATTAAAAGCAAAAAGGATCTTAAAAATCAAACCAGTCAGGAAATTCTGCGCAGAATTTCCCAGCAAGGTTTTGCCCGGGTTTGCGTAGACGGAAAATTTAAGCTAATCAGCGAAATGGCTGATTTTCGGTTGGAAACGGAAGCCCAAGAGATAAGCGTAGTGGTGGACAGGATTCAAATTGACAAAAAGAAATTCGATCGGGAAAGAATTTTGGATTCTCTGGAAACCGCCATGAAAATCGGAAAAGGTTTTATCATTATTTTCCTAAACCAAGATAAAAATTTTTATTTTAATCGCGATTTTGTCTGTTTGCAGTGCCGGGAAACCTTGGGAGAAATCACCCCTTCCAGCTTTTCTTTCAACAGTCCGGAAGGCGCCTGTGAATACTGTTCCGGCTTGGGTGTCACGATGGAAATTGATCGGGACCGGGTGATTCCCAATCCCAATCTGACTTTAGCCGAAGGAGCTATTATACCCTGGAATAAATCCAACAGCCAGCAAGGCAATTATTTGAATATTTTGGAATTTTTGGGCAAAAAATACGGTTTTTCCATCCACCAACCGGTAAAAAGCATTTCTTCCCAAGGCTTGGAAATAATTTTTTCGGGAGTTCCTCAAGACCAATCTGATAAAAAAGAAGAATGTTTTGCCGGCGTGATGGCTCTCATGAAAAAAAAATACGCTGAAACTAATTCTGATTTTTTCAGAAACGAAATGGAAAAATATATGCTGGAAAAAACCTGTCCGGTTTGCCGGGGGAAAAGACTCAAGAAAAAATATCTGTCGGTTTTAGCGGGTGGAAAATCAATTGATCAAATAGCAGATCTGGATTTAATCAAGTTCATTCAATATTTAAAAGAAAAAAAAGCGATTGGCAGAACTTTTTCCGAAAAAGAAATCAGTGAACCGCTTATTAAAGAGATGATATTTAAAGCAGAAGCTCTCATAAACGTGGGATTGGAATATCTGTCTCTTTCTCGCGGCGCCAACTCTCTTTCCGGCGGAGAAGCGCAAAGAATTCGCCTGGCTACGCAAATCGGATCGGAATTGATGGGCGTAACTTATGTTTTAGATGAGCCTTCCATCGGATTGCATAATCGGGATATGGATAAACTGGTGAAAACCATGCAAGTTCTTAAGGACAACGGCAATTCCCTGCTGATAGTGGAACATGACGAAGGCATTATTCGCAAAGCGGATTGGATTATCGATCTGGGCCCGGAAGCCGGAGAAGGAGGCGGAAAAATTATTTTTGAGGGAAAATTAAAAAGTTTATTGGCTTCCAAAACCACGACAGCCGATTATCTTAATGGCAGGAAAAAAGTTTCCGAAAAGAGAAAATACCGCAGAAGTTCGAACAAGACTCTGGAAATTTCAGGCGCCAGTGAAAATAATTTGCAAAATCTGGATATCGTCATTCCTCTGGGAAAATTTGTGGCGGTGACAGGCGTTTCCGGTTCGGGCAAATCCAGTTTGGTCAATGATATTTTAGCCAAAGAGCTTTCCCGGCATTTTTTTAACGCCAAAGCGATTCCCGGCAAGCATAAAAAAATAAAAGGCTTGGGAAATATTGACAAAGTCATCAATATCGATCAGGCGCCTATCGGCCGGACGCCCAGATCCAACGCGGCTACTTACACCGGAGTTTTTTCTTTAATTCGCGATTTATTCGCCTCAACCGAAGAAGCGGTAAAAAGAGATTATACCTCGAGTCGCTTTAGCTTTAATATGCGAGGCGGAAGGTGCGAGGTTTGCCAGGGGGACGGAACGAAAAAAATAGAAATGCATTTGATGCCGGATATGTATATTCGTTGTGAAACTTGCCAGGGATCCCGCTATAATCAAAAAACTTTAGAAATTGAATATCAAGGCGTTAGTATTTGTGAAGTTTTAGATATGAGCGTTTCTTACGCGCTTAGATTTTTCAAAAAATCTTGTCTGATTGTCGAAAAATTGAAAACTTTGGAAGAAGTGGGGCTGGGGTATCTTAAATTAGGCCAAAGCGCGACCAATCTTTCCGGCGGAGAAGCGCAAAGAATAAAATTAGCGACGGAACTTTCGCGAAAATCAACCGGAAAAACTTTGTATATATTGGACGAGCCGACTATTGGATTGCATTTTGAAGATATCAAGAGATTGCTCAAAGTTCTGGACGCGCTGGTGGACAAGGGTAATTCGGTTTTAGTGGTGGAACATAATATGGATGTGATTAAAAATGCCGATTGGGTGATTGATTTAGGTCCCGGCGGCGGAGATAAAGGGGGAGAAATTGTCTATGCCGGAACGCCGGATAAGCTGAAAAAATGCAAAAAAAGCTGGACAGGACGGTACTTATAGGAATTTTAAATTTTAAATGAAATTCAAATGATTAAATTTTAAATTTATTAATCCAGTAATTTAAAATTGATTTAAAATTTAAAACTTAAAATTTAAAATTCAAATATGCTTTCTGTTTTAGCAAAAAATATCTTAGCTACCATTGTTTACTACGATGTCTCGGATTATCCCTTGACGGCTTTTGAAATTGAAAAATATTTAACACGCGCCCAGGAAAAAAAACCGGGCGAAGAAAAAAAATTTTCTTTGGCTGAAATAATGTCCGCTTTAGAAGACGGCGAATTAAAAAATTTAATCGAAGAATATCGGGGATTTTATTTTCTGCAGAACCGCCGGGATTTGGTGGCGCAAAGAATCGAAAGAAATAAAATTTCTGAAGAGAAATTTAAAATTATTTTTAAGACGACTGAATGGCTGCGCTGGATCCCCTTTTTGAGAATGATAGCGGTAACGGGCAGACTGGCGATGAAAAATGCGGAAAAAGGCAGCGATATCGATGTTTTGATCGCTGTTAAAAAGGGCAGGATATTTACCGGACGCCTATTGCTCACATTGATGACGCATTTTTTAGGTAGAAGAAGACACGGCAAAAAAATAGCTAATCGAATTTGTTTGAATTATTTTATTGCGGACAACGCCCTGGAAATTAAATTAAAAGATCTATTTTCCGCTTCGGAATATTTTTTTACTTTGCCTGTTTTTGGCCGGGAAACTTTTCGGCTTTTTCAAAAAGCTAATGGCTGGATCGCTGATTATAAACCGAATTATTTTCCAGCCGAAGTTTCGGGAGCAAAATTGGTCGAGGATTCGATTTTTTCCCGTTTTTTGCGGAAATTAGGCGAAAAATCGCTGGATTTTGACGGAGTTGAAAAAATATTGAAAAAATGGCAGTTGAAAAAAATCAAAAAAAATCCCAAAACTAAACAAAAAGGAAGCTTGATCATAGCCGAAGACGACGCGCTGGTTTTTTTGCCCGAACCCCAAGGGCCGAAGATATTTGAAAAATTTTATCTGAAAATGGAGAATTTATCGGAAAAAAATCGAAATTTTTAAAAACATCTTGACTATTTCAAGAGATGGATTAGAATGGATATTAGCACTCGACGCAGTCGATTGCCAGGAGGATTATCTAAATAATTAATTAATAAAAAATATGAGTAAAATAATTAAATTCAACATGGAAGCCCGGGAAAAGATTAAAAAAGGAATCGACCAGGTAGCCGATGCGGTAAAAATTACCATTGGTCCTCGCGGCCGCAACGTGATTGTCGACAAAGGATTTGGTTCGCCGATGATCACCAATGATGGAGTTTCCATTGCTAAAGAAATCGATTTGGAAGATAAATTTGAAAATATGGGAGCGGAGTTGGCGAAAGAAGTCGCCAATAAAACTAACGATGTGGCTGGCGATGGAACCACTACGGCGGTGATTTTGGCTCAAGCGATAATCAAAGAAGGCATAAAATTGGTAGCCTCCGGAATGAATCCGATTAATATCAGAAAAGGCATTGAAGATGCCAAAGAGGAAATAATCGAAGAACTTAAAAATAATTCTAAAGCGATTAATTCCAGGGAAGAAATCGCTCAAGTGGCCACTATCTCGGCAGAAAACGAAGAGATAGGGAAATTAATCGCGGATATAATCAGCGAAGTGGGCAAAGACGGAGTAATTACGGTGGAAGAATCGCAGACTTTCGGGTTTTCCAAAGAAATCGTGGAGGGAATGAATTTTGATAAAGGCTATGTTTCGCCGTATATGATCACCAGTAGCGAATCTTTAAAAGCTGAAATGAAAGACCCTTATGTTATTATTACCGATAAAAAAATTTCCAGTTTGCCGGAAATTCTACCCTTGCTGGAAAAAATAACCACCAGCGGAAAGAAAGACATTGTCATTATTGCCGATGAAATAGAAGGAGAAGCGCTAGCCACTCTGGTGGTTAATAAATTGCGGGGAGTTATTAATGTTTTAGCCGTCAAAGCTCCGGAATTTGGAGACACAAAAAAAGAAATGCTGGAAGATATCGCCATTCTGACCGGAGGAAAAGTAATTGCCGAAGACAAGGGAATGAAATTGGAAAAAGCCGAAATCAGCCATCTCGGCCGGGCCTCAAAAATTATTTCCACCAAGGACAACACTACGATTATCGGAGGCAAAGGCAAGAAAAAAGAAATTGAAGCGAGAGTCGCTCAAATCAAGTCGCAAGTTAGCGCCGCGGACAGCAAATATGACAAGGAAAAATTACAAAAGCGCTTGGCTAAAATTTCCGGCGGAGTGGCGGTGATTAAAGCCGGCGCGGCTACGGAAACGGAATTGGCTTACATAAAACATAAAATGGAAGACGCGTTGGCGGCCACGCGGGCGGCTTATGCCGAAGGCGTTGTGGCGGGTGGCGGAGTCGCTTTAGCCAAAGCGGCGTATGTAATTATTAAAAAAATAAAAAGCGAGCCGGATTTTAAAGAAATAAAAAACCAGGAAGATGTTTTCAAAAATGTCATGGAAAGGGAATTTCGCAATGGTTCCATGATATTAGCCAACGCCTGCGTTAAACCGTTCAAACAAATTATTAAAAATGCCGGCTTAATGGAAGAAGCCGTGGCTTTAAACGAAATAGTTAAAAATAAGAATAAAAATTGCGGATATGACGCGCGGAACAACAAACCGGAAGAAGACATGATTAAAGCCGGTATCATCGATCCTTTAAAAGTGACGCGCACCGCTTTGGAAAACGCGGTAAGTATGGCGGCCATATTGCTCACTTCCGAAGTCGCTATCGCGGAAAAACCGGAAAAAGCCGATCAAGGCCCGGCTTCGCCAATGCCGGGAATGGGCGGAATGATGTAAAATAGCATTGCCCGGTTATGTTTTGCAGAATTCGCTTTTGCAATTTTTCTTATCGTGCCAGGCGCTCACGCGCGTCAGTTTCCACTTCAAATTGAAATATTTTCAGATTTAGGCGATAAGGAGAAAAACCATCCCGGGTATCCGGGATGGTTTTTTAGGCAGAATTAACTTTTTGTGGTATAATTATAACCAAATTAACGTAAATAAATCCCGCGCCGGCTTCGCGCTATATGGCATTTTATCTTTTTGGTGCGGCGCGAAATTAATGCGGGATAAAAACAAAAATGAGAATTGAAAATGGACAATTTTTCAAGTTCATTCAGGATTCAGGAATGATAAAAATCAAAGACCTGGAAGAAGCTTTTTCGGAAGCTCAAAAAAACAATAAAAAATTAGGCGATATTCTTTTGCAGAAAAAATTGATTAGTGAGATTGAATTGAGAAAGATTTACGCTTATATGCTGGGCATTCCTTTTGTCGATTTGACCAAAGAAATTATTTCTCAAGAAGTTCTGCAGATAATTCCCGAACTTATTGCCAAAAAATACAAAATCGTGGCTTTTGAAAAAAGCGGCCGGGAATTAAAGATCGCCATGCTTAATCCGGAAGACATTCAAACGGTGGATTTCATCAGGAAAAAAACCGGATTGAAAATTATTACCTGCTTGGCTTCAGAAGAAAGCATCGAGAATGTTCTTAAATATTATGAAAAAAGTCTCAAAGCGGAGTTTGGCGAAATCATTGACGAGAGCCTTACGGAAATAAGGGAGGATGAAGACGAAATTGACGCGGGAACAGAAAAAGACCTGGAAAAAATGGCTCAAGGCCTGCCAATTATTAAAGTCGTCGATACTCTGATTAAACACGCTATTTTGCAAAGCGCCAGCGATATTCACATCGAACCGGAGGAAAAAAGGGTTCAAGTGCGTTATCGCATTGACGGAATCTTGCACGACGCGATGGTTTTGCCTAAACAAACCCAACCGGGCATTGTGGCGAGAATCAAAGTGCTTTCTAATTTAAAGCTGGACGAACACCGGATTCCTCAAGACGGCCGGTTTAAAATTGAAAAAGAAGATTTAAAAATTTCTTTCCGCGTAAGCGTTTTGCCTATTTTTGACGGCGAAAAAATAGTCATGAGAATTCTTAATGAAAGTTCCAAAGGCTTGACTTTGGAACAGATGGGTCTTACGGGCCGGGGTTTGGAAATTATTCACCGGCACATTAAAAAACCCAACGGCATGATTTTGGTAACCGGTCCGACCGGGTCGGGAAAAACTACCACGCTCTATACCATTATGGATATTCTCAATACTTCGGAGGTCAATATCAGCACTATTGAAGATCCGATCGAGTATCGCATGCCCAGAATCAATCAGACTCAAGTTTATCCCAAAGTGGGACTGACCTTTTCCTCCGGTTTGCGCGCGCTGTTGCGCCAGGATCCGGATATTATCATGGTCGGCGAAATCAGAGACAATGAAACTATGGAAATGGCGATTCATTCAGCCATGACCGGCCATTTAGTGCTTTCCACTTTGCACACCAATAGCGCGGCTGGAACTTTGCCCCGGCTGATTGATATGGGAGCCGAGCCTTTTTTGCTTTCTTCCACGATAAACGTAATTATGGCGCAACGTTTGGTCCGCCGCCTTTGTCCGGAATGCCGCAAGGAGTATTTTCTGAACGCGGATGAGCTTAATAGCTTAAAAGCTAATTATGACATGGGAGGGATTCTCGAAGCTATCAAGAAAAGCGGAGTGGTAAAAATGAAAAAAGAGGAAAAAGAAGGAGATGATGAATGGAAAAAAATTAAATTTTTTAAAGCCGTTGGCTGCGAGCAATGCGGCAATGAAGGGTATCATAGCCGGTTGGGAATTTACGAAGTTTTGGAGGTGGATGATGAAATAGAAAGAATGATTTCTCAAAAAGCCACTGAAGAAGAAATAGAAACTAAAGCCAAGGAAAAAGGCATGTTGACGATGGTGGAAGACGGATTTATCAAGGCGACGGAAGGAGCGACATCAGTAGAAGAATTATTAAGAGTAACTCGAGAATAAATCCCGCGTTTTCCCGTGAAACATTGAACTTCACGGGAAGAATTTACTTTAACCATTCATCAAAAACGCGGGATAAATTTTTTATGAAAGCCGTTTATACAGCCAAAGGTTATTCCGGAGAAATAAAATCCGGCCAAGTTAATGTAAAAGATGAAAGAGAACTGGCTAATCAGCTTAGATCGGAAGGTTTTGTTTTGACTTCTTTTAACAAATTGGAAGGAGAAAATGAGAAAAAAATACAAATTAAATTTTTAGATCGTTTTTTTGGCATTCCGCTAAGCGAAAAAATGATGTTTACCAGAAATTTAAGCGTCATGATTGCTTCCGGATTGGCTCTTTCCAAAGCTTTAAAAAATCTTTCATTGCAAACTAAAAATAAAAAATTTGTTAAGGTTTTAACGGTGATTCAGGAAAATATCCAGGCAGGCAGTCCGTTTTCTGACGGCTTGGCCAGATTTCCCGGAATATTTAACGAACTTTTCGTGAATATGGTGAGAGTCGGAGAAACGGGAGGCAACTTGGAAGAAGTTTTAGTAGTTTTAGCCAATCAATTGGAAAAGGAGCATGATCTCTTAAGAAAAGTGCGCGGGGCTTTGGTTTATCCGGCGGTAATCGTGGTCGCCATGTTGGGCATCGGCGTAGTGATGATGATTTATGTGGTTCCGCAGATAACCGCGGTTTTTACCGATATGAATGTCGAGCTGCCTGTTTTAACCAAATTCGTCATCAGTTTAAGCGCCGCGCTGGTGAAATATTGGATATGGATTATTCCTTCAGCGATTATCTTAGCGATTGGCTTAAAAGCTTTTCTGATTACGGCACCGGGTAAAAAAGCGGGAGGCTTTATAATTATTAATTTGCCGCTCATTGGCAAGATAGTGATTAAACTTAATTGCGCGAGATTCTGCCGGATTTACAGTTCTCTCCTGAAAAGCGGCATTTCCGTTACCAAATCCCTGGAAATTTTATCGAGAACTTTGAGTAATTTTTACTATCAAAGAACCTTGCTTAAAGCCGTGGAGGGGGTGCAAAAAGGCGTTAATTTAAGCGACATAATTTACGAAGAAAAAAAGATTTTTCCGGTTTTAGTTCCGCAGATGATCGAAGTGGGCGAGGAAACCGGAAAAACCGAAGAAGTGCTGGCTAAATTAGCTGAATTTTATGAAGAAGAGGTGAGTCAGATCACCAAAAATCTGTCTTCCATTATCGAGCCGATTTTGATGCTGTTTATCGGAGGAGCGGTCGGAATTTTTGCCGTTTCCATCATCCAGCCGATGTATAGCGTTATGGAGAATATCAAATGAAAAGTCGCAAATCACAAATCACAAGTCGCAAGTCGGGCTTTACGCTGATTGAAGCGCTTGTTTTGTTATTCATTTTTACCATTATCACAATTACTTTTTACGCGACTTGGTCGATGAGCACCCGTTATATCGTTTTCATCAAAAATCGTTTTATGGCCGTGTCGCTGGCCAATGAAAAAATGGAAGTGGTTCGCAATCTGGCGTATGACAAAA
>PEVT01000037.1 GCA_002780175.1 Candidatus Moranbacteria bacterium CG06_land_8_20_14_3_00_40_12
TATCCGCGATGGTTCGCGAGAGTTTAATCGCGCCTAAATCATCGATTTTTTCCGGTTTAACAAAAATCCGGATTTCTCTTCCCGCTTGAATGGCGTAAGTTTTTTCCACTTCCGGGAAGGAATTGGCCACATTTTCCAAATCACCCAGTCTTTTCAGATAATCTTCCAGAGTGTCTTTTCTGGCTCCCGGCCGGCTGGCGGAAATCGCGTCGGCGGCCGCGATAATCATTGATTCTTTGGTTTCAAATGGATAATCTTCGTGATGCGGTTTCATCGCGTCAATTATTTCTTTTCCCAAGCCGAATTTTTGCAAAATTTTAATGCCGATTTCCACATGCGTTCCTTGCACTTCATGATCGATTGATTTTCCAATATCATGGAGCAATCCCGCCTTTTTAGCCAAAGACACATCCGCTCCCAGTTCACTGGCTAAAGCTCCGGAAAGATGAGCCACTTCCAGAGAATGCAGCAGGGCGTTTTGGCCATAACTGGTCCGGTAGCGCAGGCGGCCTAAAATCTGAATTAATTTAGGATCCAGCCCGGCGACGCCGACGTCATAAGCCGCCGCTTCCCCGGCTTCTTTGATTTTATTGTTAATTTCATTTTTAGCGAATTCGTAAGATTCTTCAATCTTCGTCGGATGGATTCGGCCGTCCGCCACTAATTTTTCAATAGTTATGTGGGCTATTTCCCGGCGAATCGGATCGAAGCCGGAAATAACAATGGCTTCGGGAGTATCGTCCACGATAATTTCCACTCCGGTTAATTTTTCCAGAGCTTTGATATTCCGGCCTTCCCGGCCGATGATGCGGCCTTTCAGTTCGTCCGAAGTGATACTTACCGTGCTGGTCGTCACTTCGGCCGCGTGCGATCCGGCGTATTTCTGAATCGCTTGCGTCATAATGTCTTTAGCCCTTTTGTTAAGTTCATCCATTCCGTTTTGCTCCAAATCTCTGATTTTTTTGACCAACAGCTCCTTGCTTTCTTCTTCCGTTAATTGCAGCAGGACTTTTTTGGCGTTTTCTTTTGACAAACCGGCAATTTTTTCCAATCTTTTCAGTTCCTGCTTGCGGGCTTCTTCCGTTTCTTTTTTTATAGCCCTTATTTCTTCCACTTTCTTTTCTAAAATACCCCGCGCCCGTTCAATTTCTTCCGTTTTTTTATCCAGCAATTCTTCTCTTTTCCCCAAACGCTCTTCCGATCTGATTAGCTGGTTTTCTCTTTCTTGCTCCTTTTTTTTGACTTCTTCGAGAATATTAACCGCCTTGGATTTTGATTCCAGGATCATGTCTTTGGCCTTTTCATCGGCTTCTTCGACTATTTTAAGGGCTTTGCCTTCGGCCGTGCCCAGTTGTTTTTTAGCGACTGTCTGTCTGACATAGTAACCCAGAAGAGCTCCCCCGGAGAGAGCCAAAAAGACAATCAAAACTACCCAGAGATTCACTTCCATATTTTTTTTCGCTATTCAATTGATAAACTTTTAACATAGAGTCCCGATTAAATAATACAGCTATCAATGAAAAATGAGTTATTTCTTACTTTAAAATAGTATTACAATAAAGCCCTTTTGTCAAAAGAAGTTTAAAATGATAAAATAAAATCGGTTAAATTTAATTTAGTTTATCCTTATGTTTAAGCCGGTTGTTTTAGTTGTTCTTGATGGTTGGGGAATCGGAAAAAACACCAAGGGCAACGCTTTGCTTGAGGCTCGTCTTCCTACTATTGAAAAACTGAATAATTTTTATCCTTGCGTAGCCCTGCAAGCTTCCGGCATTTCGGTCGGACTTTTTTGGGGGGAATCGGGCAATTCCGAAGTCGGACATAAAACCCTGGGCGCCGGAAAAATTATCTACCAGGATTTGGCCCGCATTACCATGGATATCCAAAGCGGAAATTTTTTCAAAAACGCCGCGATTCTGGAAGCTGTCAATTGCGCCAAAAAAAACAACTCCGCCCTTCATTTAATGGGCTTGTTGAGCAGCGGCTGCATTCATTCCTACACCGACCATCTTCACGCTCTTTTAGAACTGGCTAAAAATGAAAAGCTGGAAAAAGTTTTCATTCATATTTTCACCGATGGCAGAGATTCCGCGCCTGATTCCGCCGTTGAAGCTGTGCAAAAACTGGAGGAGAAAATAAAACAACTGGGCGTGGGTAAAATAGTTTCGCTAGTCGGCCGGAATTTTTCCATGGACCGCAATAATAACTGGGAACGGGTTAAAAAAGCCTATGATCTTCTGACTAAGGGCGAAGGGGAAAAAATCAAAAATCCGGTAGATTATCTTCAAAAATCTTATGCTAAAAATATTTTTGACGAATATCTGGAACCGGCTATCATCGTGGAAGAAGACGGCGCTTTGCATACCGTTCAAAACAAAGATTCGGTGATTTTTTTCAACATTCGGGAAGATCGCGCCCGCGAGCTCACCAAATCTTTTGTTCTGCCCAATTTTGATAAATTTCCCAGAGAATATCTGAAAGATCTGAATTTTACCACGCTGATAAAATATGAAGACGATTTGCCGGTAAATATCGCTTATGAAACAGAGGATGTCAAAACTCCCCTGGGCAAGGTGCTTAGCCGGAATAATTTAAGGCAGCTCCGAATCGCTGAAACGGAAAAATTCGCCCATGTCACCTATTTTTTCAACGGCGGCAACGAAGAGGCTTTCCCCAAAGAAGACCGGGTGATCGTGCCTTCTTTCAAAGTCAGCCATTTTGAGGAAGTTCCTCAAATGAAAGCTAAAGAACTGACGGAAAAAACGATTGAAGCCATTAATAAGGAAGCCTATGATTTTATTTTAATCAATTACGCCAACGCCGACATTATCGGGCACACCGGCAATCTGGAAATCACCGTTAAGTCAGTTGAGGTTGTCGATGAATTTTTAGGCAAATTGATTACGGCTGTTTTGCTGAAAAACGGCTGCCTGCTTATTACCGCCGACCACGGCAACGCCGAGGAAATGCTCGATAATTTTACCGGAGAAAAAAGAACCGAACACACCACCAATCCGGTTCCTTTGTGGTTCATCACGCCGGAAAATCACCGAAAAACAACATCTCCCGGGAAAGAAGAAGTGAAAATAGTCGGACTTTTAAGCGACATCGCTCCGACTATTTTGGATCTATTCCAAATAGACAAGCCGGAAGAAATGACCGGTGAAAGCCTGCTGCCGATATTGAAATAATTTAAACTTTTAAAAAATCAGCCTTAACGTAAGATTCAGGAACGAATTCCGCCAAAACGAGCGTAAAAAAACTCCGCAGTCTTTTTTTGCGGAGCAAAAATTAGGAGTTTTAGCGAGTGAGGCGAGAATTCGCTCGCCTCGCTGAGTCGAAGCGGGTCTGAAACTGGAGTTGGGCTGAGAGTTCCCTGCCTACCGGCAGGCAGGTTTTTGTTACTTTTTCTTGCGGAAAGAAAAAGTAAGAATAATCATTTGATAATCTTATCCACAATTCCGTATTTCAAGGCTTCTTCCGCGCTCATAAAATAGTCGCGGTCGGCGTCTTTTTCTATTTTAGCGATTGTCTGACCGGTGTGTTTGGCCATAATTTCATTGAGCCGCTTTTTAATTTTGAGAATATGCCTGGCGTGGATATCAATATCCGTCGCCTGACCCTGCGCTCCGCCCATCACCTGGTGAATCAGCACTTCGCCGTTGGGTAAAATCAGCCGTTTGCCCTTTTCCCCGGCCGCTAAAAGCAAGGTGGCGGCGGAAGCGGCTACTCCGATGCAAATCGTCGAAATGTCGGCTTTCACGTATTGCATCGTGTCATAAATCGCCAAAGCGGAAGTCACTTGTCCGCCTTGAGAATTGATATACAGCTTGATGTCTTCTTTGTTGTTTTGCGAATCTAAAAACAGCAACTGGGCGATGACGCTATTGGCCGAAATATCATCAATCGGCCCGCCTAGAAAAATAATCCGGTCTTTGAGCAGCCGCGAATAAATATCATAGGCTCGCTCGCCATAACCGGTTTTTTCAATAACAGTGGGAATTAAATACTGACTTCTTATGTTTTTATCCATATTTATAATATTAATAGTTGCCATCCGCCTATGTCTTTGCGAGCCCCGAAGGGGCGTGGCAATCTAATTTTATTTATGATTAGATTCCTCGACCGGGCTCGGAATGACAAAGAATAAAGCTTATAACCTTCCCAGCAACTCAAATAATTTTTCGTTCTCCAGCACGCTTTTAGTATAGTTGTAAAACCGTTCCATATCAATACCTTCTTTTGCGTCCTGCGTTTTTTTGTAGTATTGCAGAGTCTTATTGGCTTCCGCTTCGATTTCTTCGGTTGCCACCTGGATTTCTTCCATGAGCGCCGCTTCTTTGAGCGCCAAAGCCGCTTTGATTCTTTTCTCGGCTTGGGGCTTCCAGTCTTTTTTCAAATCTTCGCGCGTTTTTTTAAGCTGTGAAAGATATTTTTCCAAATCCATTCCCATAGCCTTAATCTGTCCGGCTAATTCTTCTGTCATTTTTTCCGCCTCGCTTTCCACCAAAACATCCGGCAATTCCACTTCCAAATCTTCGGCTAAAGCTTCCACGTAATCGCTCCTGATTTTTTCTTCCCGCTTGTGCTTCTGCTCATGTTCCATATTTTCTCGAAGCTGTTTTTTAAGCGCGGTTAAATCGGCAAAATTTCCCAAAGATTGGGCAAAAGCATCGTTAATCTCCGGCACCTCCCTTTCTTGCACCAAGTTCATTTTAACTTTAAAGACAGCCGGTTGGCCGGCCAATTTTTTTTCATGATAATCGGCGGGAAAACTCAAAGTAAATTCTTTCTCCTCGCCTTCCGCCATTCCGATTAAATTATCTTCAAATCCGGGAATAAACAATCCCTGGCCGATAACCAGCGGATGATTTTTACTAGTTCCTTTTTCCAGCGCCCGGCCGTCCAACGCCACCGAAAAATCAATTTCCACATTGTCATTTTTCTTAGCCTCTCTTCTGACGGTCACTAATTTAACCCGGCTGTTGGCTAATTTTTCCAATTCCAGATCAATTTCCTTTTCTTCTATCGCGAAACTTTTACTTTTATTCCCGGCGTTTATTTGTTTAATCCGGGCTTTATATTTATGGCCTAATTTTCCTTTGGGCATCACCGCCACCGTCGCTTTATACCGTAAATCTTGGCCTTCCGCTATTTTTTCAATTTCCACTTCCGGAGCGCCAATCACTTCCAGTTTTTCTTTGACCACGAAATCAAGGTAGCTTTTCTCTACGGCTTTTTGGGAAGCGCTATTTAACACCGCGCCTTTCCCCACTTTTTGTTCCACCAGATTTTGCGGCGCTTTGCCTGGCCGAAAACCGGGAATTTTAAATTCCTGCGAAATT
>PEVT01000018.1 GCA_002780175.1 Candidatus Moranbacteria bacterium CG06_land_8_20_14_3_00_40_12
CCGCCAACTGATTTTTTCGCCCAAAATCCCTTACAATTTGGTCGCCGAGCGAAGCGAGGCGAACCCAAATCGCTTGCAAATTCCTTACTGGTGCGCCCACTAGGATTCGAACCTAGGACCCTCTGCTTAAAAGGCAGGTGCTCTACCAGGCTGAGCTATAGGCGCTTCTGGTATAATTTCTAAAAATAAAAACGACTTTGCCCATTATATCACTTCTCTTTTGGGCGTCAATGATTTCTAGTTGTAGCGCCGGCGGCCGAAGAAAAACATAAAAATAAGCGGCGCGATCATCCAGAATATCTGCGACCAGCCTGAAACCAAACAGCTGTAAGCCGTGGCGGAAACATAATTAAGCGCCTCTTCAGTTGGCAAAAAAGAAAGCCCGATGCTTAAGATTAAGACGATTTCCAAAAAACTGATGAAATAAACTTTTCCCAGAAAACTGGAACCGGGAAAATAAACATCCAGAAATCTTTTATTGGCTAAAGTCAAAACAGCCGCGATTCCCAAAAAAGCAAAAAATTGATAGCTGTAGCCAAGCCAGAAAGTTCCCGGAACAGCGCTGATTAAGGCAAAAGAAACATAGGTGCTGATGAGCGCCGCCATTATCCGATGCCGTCCGATGAGCATGCCAAATAGAAAGCTCGCCAAGAAAATGATGATTATCAGCGAGACATCTTGAGTCAACTGCTGGGAAATTCCTATTTTTGAAAGTAGCGCGCTAAGGTTCATTTTGTTTTTTATTTTCTTATAAACTTATTGTAATACAAATCGCTTCAAAAATAAACTGCTACAATCCCTCCTCTTCCAATTCGCGCAGTAGTTCTTCCTGCCGGCGGCTGACTCGTTTGGGAATTTCCACGATAATTTTAATCAACTGATTTCCCCGGACGCGTTTTGAGGAAGAATAAATGCCGGAATTTTTAAGACGAAAAACTTCTCCCGACTGGGTTCCGGACGGAATTTTTAAAATTAATTTTTCCGCGAGCGTTTCTACTTCGACTTTCCCTCCCAGAGTTGCTATGGAAAAAGGAATTTTTTCCGAACTTAAAATATCCTGACCCTGGCGGGAAAACTTTTTGTCCTTTTCCACGCGCACTATAATGTATAAATCTCCGGCAGCCGCGCCCTTTTCTCCGGCTTCCCCCTGGCCTTCCAGCACCAATGTTTGCCCGTCTTCAATGCCGGCGGGAACAGGAATTCTGATTCGGCTTTCTTCCTTTATTCGTCCGTCCCCTCCGCATTGAGAGCATTTTTTCTTAAAAATCCGTCCAAATCCTTCGCATCGCGGACATTCGCTCACTTGGGAAAAAACGCCAAAAAAACTGCGGGTGGTTTTTTTCACTTGTCCGGTTCCCCGGCATTGGGAACAAGTTTCCTGGCCGAATCTCGGATCGCCTCCCGATCCTCCGCAGCGCCGGCACGCGACTCCTTTATACAATTTAATTTCTTTTTCCACTCCCGCCACCATTTCCCTGAAACTTATTTCCAGATCCACCTGAATATTCTGGCTTTGATTCCGCCTTCGGCGGCCGCTCTGACTAGAACCGGCGCCAAAAATATCGGAAAAAATATCTTCGAATCCGCTACTCTGATTAGAAAAACCGGAACGGGAAAAAATATCGTTAAAATCCCAGCCCGAGGCTGGTCCGCCTTGGGCGGAAAAATCACCAAAACCGGAAAATCCGGCGCCGCCGGCCTGGCCTCCATTTCGCGCTTGCTCGAAAGTCTGGCCAAATTGGTCGTATTGGCTTCTTTTGCTTTTGTCCGAAAGCACCTGATAAGCTTCGTTGATTTCCTTGAACTTCGCCTCATTGCCGCCGGACTTGTCCGGATGATACTGGTGCGCCAATTTGCGGTAAGCCTTTTTGATCTCATCGTCGCTCGCGCCCTTATTCACACCTAAGATATCGTAATAATTCTTTGCCATATTTTTTAATATATTCGTATATTCGTAAACAATTCGTAATTCGTAAAAGAAATAATTCTACAATTATGATTTTAACTATAGCACCATTAACAAAAATTAGCAATCTCGTGCTTCGAGTGCTAAAAAGATTCAGTCCAATATCTCCCGTTCGAAAGCCATGTAAGACAGCCGGATCAAGCCGATTCTAAGCAAAGAATAAAAAATAATATAAGCTAGGGCGATCCAGACATACAGCAAAACCGAACCCAGCGCCACTAAGGAAAAAAACAACCCCGCGGCAACCGCTAAAAAAATAGGCGAAAAATTGCCTTGATTATTTTCCAAAGTGGGAAGAATGGCGACGATTTTTTGATTGATAATTTGAGAAATGACGTCCATTATCTTTTCTTCTCCGCTCAAATAAATTCCGGCGATTTCCGACAGTTTTTTCCGGCTTTCATCCATGATCAGCGCCTGTTTCATTTCTTCCAGCGGCTCCGGCGCTTTGATGGCCGACGGATATTGATTTTCCGCGATAAACTGATCGACGGTTAAATTTTCTTCCTTGATTTTTTGAAAAGAAGGATTAACCCTGGAAAGAACATTGAAAGTTATCGACTCGGCCATCCCTTCCAGTTTGAATTTTAAAATCGGATTGGCCATTTCATTTTTCTGCGAAACCAGATAATAATGGCTGGCCACGGCAAAAGACCAGGCCAGAATAAACATTAAAGCTCCCGAGCGGATGATGCGGCGCAAATTTATTTTGCTGCCGTAAGCGATTTCCCCTCTTACCCGCCAAATTACCAGAAACTCTATAAGAAAACTGATGATATTGAAAATGGGGAAAAAGAAGAGCTCTCCCAAAAAAGAGCCCAGCGCCGTAAAAAAAATCAGATACTTGACTTTGATGACGGTTAAGTCCAAAAAAAATAAAGTCGCAAAAAGCGAAAACCAGATAATCGGCATGAGCCAGACGCTGGCCGCGGGATTAATCATGGCCTGATCGACCGCCCGCCAAAACAACACGGAAAAAAGCAGCGTCAGGAAAGCCAGAGAATAATCTAAAATTTTTCTTTTCATAATTTGAATTTTACCACATTTCCCGTGCCGCGGTCGAGAGCGGTTGGTAATTTGAGCCGGTCAGACCTGAAAGCCGATGTTGTTTTTGGGAGCTTCCGATTCGGAAATTTTGCCAAACTGCGTTTCGTATTTTTTTAAGTTTTCTTCCATCGCTTTCATCATTCTTTTAAAATGTCCAGGAGAGAGAATTACTCTAGAATTTAAGGTTCCAGTTGGAGGAAAAATATTGAGGAAATCCAGCACGAATTCTTCCTTAGTGTGCATAATTTGCATCATATTGGAATATTCCCCTCTTAATTTTTCATCGGTGGCTTTGATTTGAATTTGGCTTTGGTTTGGTTGGTTCATAAAATTTATAGTTTATTGATTACAGGTTAATTATACACTAATTTTAAAAGGGTATCATTGGAAATTGAAATGATACCCTTTTTATTCGGCTTTTTACGGCATTGGGATTAATCTCCCGCATTGCGGGATTTCCACGCGATCAACCCCCCGCTCTTTTTCCAGCTTTTATACATTATCGCGAACAAAAAGAATAAAACAACACTGGAAAATATGGCAACATTGATCGGAAGACTTTTCCAAAAGAAGTAAAAAATAAACGCTGCCGCGACGACTAGAGCAATATCTGTCGCCATAATGAAAACTCGCGCAAAACCCATAAAATATTTCATCTTCTTATCCTCCTTTCAGCGGATGTTATGTTAAACAACTTCCCTTGTTTATTTTAATACTTACTCAAGTATATACTTAAGTACTTACTTTTTTCAAATTAATCTGCGTGTGTCTCAATTTCATAATTAGTGATTAAAACTTTGTTCCCCTAAATTGGCTTCTTTGCTGATAAAGTCTTTCCGTAAAGCCGCCTTGATTCAGAAAATCTTCCGAGAGTTTTTGGATTTGGCGGTCGAGGAGATAATTGGTCTGATGGATGAGACAGATGAGCAGGTTGGCGAAACTTTCTTGATTGGACGCATACGACATATAGGTCGAATTTGACTTATTTTTCACATAGGCGAGCTTGCGAATCTCTTTCACTTCGACCGAATTTTTGTCCCAAAGTTTCAATTTATTCTGCCGTAAAAAATCTTCGTAATCCAAAAGCAATTCTTCCAAACTCGCCCGCGCCACATTGGTCAATTTAATTTCCGTTTTTTTGGAAGTGGCCGCGGCCTTGCTGCCTTCGGCGATGTTCTGTCGGCCGGAACGCGCCGCCTGTTCCATTTGATCCTTGGTGCGACTTTTGAAATCAATATGTTTCTGGCAAAACTCGATGGTAAAATCATAAACCAGAGTCGCCATTTTGAAAGATTCCAACTGGCGGTAACCGCCGTGAGTGAAGGTGAGATTTTGGTTTTGGTTTTCCATTTTTTTGATTGGACAAATCAGATTGGACGAATCCGACAAGTTGGACTAATTGGACATATTTGTCCTATTGGTCAAATCCGTCCTATTTTAATCTTACCACAAAAAAGCTCCGACTAAATCGGAGCTTTTTTAAAGTTACTTCTTTTCCTCTTTCTTTTCCGTCTCCGCTTCTTTCGGAGCCTCTTTTTTATCTGCTTCGCCCGACGAAGCCTTGGCGGAGTCGGGGCCTGCCTGACTTTCCGCTGCTTTAGCGGAGGCGGCAGCTTTTTCGGCTTCTTGCGCCGCTTGGTAGAGCTTTTGGCCGATTTTTTGGGCTTCCTGTGAGAGCTCTTCGGTGGCTTTTTTGATGGCTTCAACGTCGGTGCCGTCCTTGACCTTCTTTAAGGCCTCTATTTTCTCTTCCACGGGCTTTTTCTCGTCCGGAGTAATCTTATCCCCAGCCTCTTTCAAAGCTTTCTCTGTGGTGAAAATGAGGGTATCAGCCATATTTTTGGTTTCCACCGCTTCCTTCTTTTTCTTATCTTCTTCGGCGTGCAATTCCGCGTCTTTCTTCATTTTCTCAATTTCGTCTTTGGAAAGTCCGGTTGAAGCTTCAATCCTGATTGACTGCTCCTTGTTAGTCGCCCTATCTTTGGCTTTGACATTTAAAATGCCATTAGCATCGATATCGAAAGTCACTTCAATCTGTGGAATGCCGCGCGGCGCGGGCGGAATGCCGTCCAGAATAAATCTCCCGAGAGTTTTATTATCGGCGGCCATTTCCCGTTCGCCCTGCAAAACATTGATTTCGACCGAAGGCTGGCTGTCAGCCGCGGTGGAAAATATTTGTGATTTGGAAGTCGGCACCGTGGTATTGCGATTAATAAGCGGAGTGCGGACGCCGCCCAAAGTTTCAATGCCCAGTGTCAAAGGCGTAACATCCAAAAGCAAGATGTCTTTGACATTCCCCTGCAAAACGCCTCCCTGAATCGCCGCGCCGAGAGCCACCACTTCATCCGGATTAACGGTAATGTTGGCTTTTTGGCCGAAGAATTTTTCAACAGTCCGGATGACTAAAGGCATTCTGGTCATCCCGCCCACTAATACTATTTCATTAATATTGCTCACCGTCAGTTTGGCGTCTTCCAGCGCTTTTTTGGTCGGACCCAGTGTTTTTTCCACCAGATCGCCCACTAATTCTTCCAATTTGGCGCGCGTGATTTTCATCACCAAATGTTTCGGCCCATTAGCATCGGTCGTAATAAACGGCTGGTTGATTTCCGTTTCCTGGGCTGTCGAAAGTTCGATTTTGGCTTTTTCCGCCGCTTCCTTGACTCTTTGGAGCGCCATCGGATCTTTGCTCAAATCGATGCCTTCCTGTTTTTTAAATTCCGCGATAATCCAATTAATAAGAATCTGATCGAAGTCATCGCCACCCAAATGCGTGTCGCCGTTGGTGGATTTCACTTCCACTGTGTCGGCGGAAACTTCCAGAATGGAAATATCAAAAGTGCCGCCGCCTAAATCGTAAACCGCGATTTTTTCATCTTTCTTTTTATTGAAGCCGTAAGCCAGAGCTGCGGCGGTCGGTTCGTTGATAATCCTTCGGACTTTCAGTCCCGCGATTTCACCCGCTTCTTTAGTGGCTTTCCTTTGCGAGTCGTCGAAATAAGCCGGCACGGTAATCACCGCTTCTTCGATTTTTTCGCCGAGCTTTTCTTCCGCGTCCGTTTTGAGCTTGGCCAAAATCATCGCTGAAATTTCTTGCGGCGAATATTCTTTGCCGCTCATCACGACTTTTACTCCGCCATTAGATTTGACGATTTTATACGGCATTAATTTTAAGTCTCTTTGCACTTCGGAATCGGTAAAAGCGCGTCCAATCAGGCGCTTGATGGAAAACAAGGTGTTTTCCGGATTGGTGACCGCCTGGCGCTTGGCCAAAAGCCCTACTAATCTTTCGCCATTTTTGGAAATGGCTACCATCGAAGGAGTGGTTCTGGCTCCTTCCTTGTTCTCGATAATTCCGGGCGAACCGCCTTCCACGATCGCCATCGCGGAATTGGTCGTCCCCAAATCGATACCTAGTATTTTGGACATATATTTATTTTAGCAATAATCCAGTAAATAATTTGCTGAATCACGCTTTAAAATTATTGATTACTTAATTAATTTCTAATTTTTAATTTTGTAACCTCGCCTAACGGCAGGCAGGTTTTAAAATAATTTTTTCCCCCTTTGTAAAAGGGGGCTGGGGGGATTTTTATTCCATTGTTTTTACAAATCCCTCCCCGCTTCGCTCGCCTCGCTAAAGCTTTGGCGGAGCGGGCGGGACTCCCTTTTCTAAAGGGAGAATTTTTTTAATTTAATTTAAAATTCTACTCCACTATAACTCTAGCCGCCCGGATGATTCTTTCTTCCATCCAGTATCCTTTGAGCGTTACTTTGGCTATTTTGTGCCGGCCTTCCTTCTCTTTTTCCTGCTGGCTGTTATGCACCGCTTCATGGATCCGCGGATCAAAATCATCGCCCGTTTTCGCTTCTATTTCCTTGACTCCGTTGTCTTCCAGAATTTTTTCCAATTGCTTTTGAATATACATAATGCCAATCACCCAGGGATTTTCCTTTTGGTCGGCCGGAATATGGTCGGTGGAAGCGTAAAAATTATCCAGGACCGGCAAAATTTGCATAATCAGGTTGAGCCCTGAATATTTGGCCAACTCCCATTGCAATGTTTCCTGCCTTTTTTTATAATTTTCAAAATCCGCCTGACAGCGCTTCCAACCTTCCAGATATTCCTCTTCTTTGGTTCTCTTTAGCTGGTTTTTTTCTAAATACTTTTTTATTAAATCAATCTTGCCCTTATCATCTTTCATAAGTTTTTCTTGCCGATAGTTATCTCTTAACATAAACTCATAAACTTTTAAGTATTGCTCGGGAGAAAGTTCTTTGAATTTTATTCCTGTTAATTCAGATATTTCCAGTTCTTCAATTGAAATATCTGTCATTTCTTTCAATTCTTCTTCTTTTCCAAAGGCAATTCTTTCTTCTTCTCTTATAAATTCATGCTCTTTTTCGTTTTCTAATTTAAAATTAATTTTCCCCATTAAAGCAATCAGCTTCTTCCATTTTTTATCCAGCCATTCTGCCGGAACAAGAAAATCTACATCTTGCGCTTGTTTAAATTCTCCGATTTTACGAAAGAGACCCACTGATCCAAAAAGAATTGGAATAATATCTAATTTATTTAATTCTTTCGTAACTTCCAAAAAAATTTCGAATTTCTTTTTATTTGCTTTTAATTCCATTTTATTTTTTCTTTTTCATATTTTATTTAAAACACCGCCTGCATTCCTCCTGCCACAATTACTATCACAGACGAACCGCTCAAAAGTTTCTTCATATAATCAATCAGTGATTTGTTCTTGGCGTATTTCATCCGCTTGGGACCGATAAGCGCCAATACCGCTTTTTCTCCGGATTTGGTTTTATAAGGAGAAACCAGCATGGAACAATTGGGCAGTTGCTTTAGCGGATTTTCCTTCCCGATAAAAATCCGGGTTTCGCCTTCTTTGACGCTTTTAAGTAAGACATCAATATTTTCATCGATATAATCCATAACATCCGCGATTTTGCAAAATTCATCCGAGTTTTTAAATTCCGGATTTTCCAAAAGCTCGTGCATTCCGAAATCCGACAGGTCTTCTTTGCCGCCGCTGATGGCCAGACTGCCGGAAAGCGAAGACAGGAGTTTCGCCGTGGTGCGGGAAAGCCTGGTTTTTTGGGCGCGTAATTTTAAAATTTCCACCTGCAGTTTTTTCTGCTGGGCGAGCGTGAGTTTCTGCTCCGGCATGATTTTCTCCACAAAATAGCGGTAGCCTTTGTCCGTCGGAATGCGGCCGGAACTGATGTGCGGCTGGTATAAAAGACCCGCTTTTTCCAAATCGTTCATATCGTTGCGGATCGTGGCCGGGCTGATGCGCAGGCCGTATTTTTCACCCAGGATTTTCGAGCCGACCGGAATAGCCGTGTTGGTATATTCATTCACCACCGCCGCCAAAATTTTTTGCTGTCTTTGATTCATAAAATTTTTGTCATTCCTGGTTTGACCAGAAATCCAGTAAATAAATTAATCTAGTTTGCTGGATCCCGCATCAAATACGGGATGACACTTTATATAATCTTCATTATATACACTCCTTTAGCAGTCGTCAAGTCCGAGTGCTAATCCTAGTTTAAGCAATTTCTATAAGCCTGTCAAGGGCCACCGCTTTAGCTTTTCTTCGCCGAAAAACAGAAGTTGCGCTTCTGCAAAATATACTCCTTGTCATTGCGAGAGAGCGTAGCGACCGTGGCAATCTAAATAATAATTAATTAGATTGCTTCGCGGAGTTTATCCGCCTTCGGCGGGCTCGCAATGACATATTTTAAAAAAATCCGCCTTTTGGGCGGATTTTTATTTTCTGGCTTATAAACCGACGCCTTCCGGAATTTCCGGCATTTCCCCGCCGCCCGGAATTTTTATATCCTTAAAGTTATCCTGCATCTTTTTTATATTTTCCATTTGAACTTTCATCTGCTCGCACTGATCGGCAAACACGACTCCGGAAGGCAACGAGAAATCTATCGAAGCCACCGGCTGGCAATTAGCTTCGGGTGCGTCATCAAAAGCGTCCTCCCCCAAATCTTCCACTGACGGCAAATCTCTTTCTTCTCTCTTGGCCTCTTTTTCAGGAAAAATATCTTTGAGTCCTTCCATGCATTTTATCGATATTTTTGTTCCAGTCTGGTTTTCTTCCGACCAGTTATACATCAGATCTTCGCCGTCAAAAAGGGAATAGCTTTTCTTGCCATCAACGATTGTTTCTCCGCGGTATTTTTTGCCTTCCGTCCAAACTTTGGAAATGAATTTCTCTTTTCCGATTTCCATCTCGTAAGTGCATTCCATTTTTTGGCTCAAACCCATAGCGTCTTTAATGGAATTGACCACTTTGGATCCGGCGGACTCTTCCTTGTTTAGCCGGTTTGCGCCTCCATCTTGGCCGGTTTCCGATTTTTTTCCGCAACCGGAAAAAACCAGGACCACGGCAGTTAAAATTAACAGATAACTAATTTTTTTCATTTGTTTATAATTATTACTTATATCTAGAATAAATTATATCAAAAAGAAGAAAAAATAAAAAGAGCCGGATATTCTAAAACTTTATAACTTTATAAACTATTCTACCGGGTCATATCCCCCGTCATTCCAGGGATGGCAGCGGCTGATTCTTTTCAGCCCCAGCCAGCTTCCTTTTAAAACTCCGTATCTGTCGATGGCTTCATAAGTATACTGGCTGCAAGTCGGATGAAATCGGCAAAGCCTTTCCCCATAAAAAAACGATAACATTCCATGATCGAGGGAAAAAGTCTTTTGGTAGAATTTAATCAGAAACAAAGCCGCTTTTTTCATAACTTTGATTAATTTTAACGCGAAGCAGATCTTTTTGTCAAAAAATCCTTTTACTGATAGAATAAAAGGCATGACCATATAAAATATTTGAGCATCTTCATTGTCATTCCCGCGAAAGCCTTGCTTGCCGACAGGCAGGCGGGAATCCAGTAAATTAATTAATTTCTGACAGATTATTTTAAAATATAAACATAAATATATGCAAGAAGTCCAATCGGAAAAAATAACCTGGATTAATTTTGAATCTCCCGGCGCGGATGATGTCCTATATCTGAAGAAAAATTTCGACCTGCACCCCCTGGTTCTGGAAGAATTTTCCACCCCCACTATCCGGCCCAAAGCCGCCGAATACGAAACCTGCCTTTATCTCACCATTCATATTCCGCTTTTTGATTTGGAATCGCGAACCACTTATCCGGGAGAAATAGACATTGTAATGAATAAAAATACTCTGATTACCTCTCACACCAAGAAAATTCCCCAACTGGCTGATTTTTTTAATGAACTAAAAACCGACCCCGCCAAAAGAGAACTCTACATGAATGAATCCCCGGGCGCCCTGCTGCGCTTCGTCATTGAAATGCTTTTTGAATCCTGCTTTCCCAAACTGGATCATATTTCGGAAAAACTGGATTATATCGAAAAAGAAATTTTTGCCGGCCACGAAAAAGAAATGGTTTTTGAATTGTCTTTGGTTAAAAGAGACATTCTCAATTTCCGCCGCACCATGAAACCGCAGCGATCGGTTTTGGAGTCTTTGATAAAAACCGACTACCGTTTTATCGAGCCGGAACTTAAGCCTTATTTTCAAGATTTAATCGGCACCAATATCCGCATCTGGAATAACCTGGAAAGCACCAAGGAAACCATCGAATCATTGGAAGCCACCAATAATTCCCTGCTTTCCAACAAGCTGGATATGACGATGAAAGTTTTAACCCTCTTTTCGGCTATTATGCTTCCGCTCACGGTTTATTCCAATATTTTGGCTATGAGCGCGGAAATTCCTTTTGGCCGGAACCCTCACGGCTTCTGGATTCATTTAAGCATTATGCTTTTTATTTCACTTTTCACGATGACTATTTTTAAAATTAAAAAATGGCTCTAGGATAGCTTATAGCTTTTAGGTTATAGCTTATAGAATTTATTTTAGTTTTTAGTTTATGAAAGTTTATGCTGAAAATATATAATACGCTGACAAAAAAGAAGGAGCAATTCAAACCGATCAATGAGGGTAAGGTTAGTTTATATACCTGCGGACCGACGGTTTATGATTTTGTCCATTTGGGCAATTTTAAATCATATCTTACCGCTGATATTTTACGCCGCTATTTGGAATATTCGGGCTATGAAGTGCGCCATATCAAAAATATCACCGATGTCGGCCATTTGACGGAAGACGATATCGCTCAAGGCGATTCCGGCGAAGATAAGATTGCCCAGAAAGCCTTGAGTGAAAAAAAGACGCCCAAAGAAGTGGCTGATTTTTATGAGGAATATTTTAAAGCGGCGGAAAAAAAATTAAATATTTTGCCGGCGCATTATTTTCCCCGCGCCACCGCCCATATTCCGCAGATGATCAAAATCATCGAAAAGCTTCTGGAAAAAGGCCTGGCTTATGAAAAAAACGGCAATGTTTTTTTCGATGTCACCAAATTTCCGGAATATGGAAAACTTTCCGGCAATACTCTGAAAAATCTGAAAGTGGGCGCCCGCCTGGAGGAACACCCAGACAAAAAAAATCCCTGGGATTTCGCGCTGTGGCTCAAAGCCCCAAAAGTTCACCTGATGAAATTTTCTTCGCCCTGGTCGCTAGGTTATCCCGGCTGGCATATCGAATGCACCGCCATGAGCCTGGAATATCTGGGAGAAACCATTGACATCCATACCGGAGGCGAAGATAATATTTTCCCCCACCACGAAGCCGAAATCGCCCAATCCGAAAGCTATACTGGCCAAAAATTCGTCAATTTCTGGGTACATACCCGTTTTCTTCTGGTCGACGGAGAAAAAATGTCCAAATCCAAGCATAATTTTTATAAACTGGAAGATGTTTTGGGGAAAGGCTTTTCACCGATGGAATTGCGACTGGCGCTGCTTTCTTCCCAGCATTGCAATCAACTCAATTTTAGCTGGAATCTTTTAAGCCAATCCCGGGCTAACCTGGAAAGTATTAATGATTTTTATACGCAATTATTTGCTTATGAGCCAAAAATCGAAGAAGCGAAATTGGCCAATTTTACGCTGGATGCTTACAAGCAGGAATTTACGGCGGCCATGGATGACGATTTGAATACGCCTAAAGCGCTGGCGGTAATCCTAAAATTAGTCAGCGACGGCAACAAGATGATGGCTGAAAAACTGCTGGGCAATCCGGCCGAAGTCAAATTACTGCTGGAAGATTTTGCCCAAGTTCTGGGCTTGATTTTGGAAAAAAGGGAAATTCCGGAGGAGATAAAACAGCTGGCCGAAGAAAGAAAAAAAGTGCGGGAAAACAAAGACTTTGCGTCTTCCGATGATTTGCGCCAAAAAATCGAAAAACTGGGATACTTGGTGGAAGATTCCAAGGATGGAGAGTATATTATAAAAAAGAAATAAAACTTTCTCCCTTTTATAAAGGGAGATGTCCCGGAGGGACAGAAGGATTTTTATAATGTAATGCGATTATATTACAAACCGCATCTAAAAGATAACTCTCAAAAATTAAGAAAGACGATGACAGAATCAGAGGTTATCTTATGGAATAAGATTAGAAGAAAACAACTAAAAAATTTGCAATTCAATAGGCAAAAACCACTAGGAAAATATGTCGTTGATTTTTATTGCCCATTAAAAAAATTAGTTATTGAAATAGACGGCGGGCAACATTATGATAACGGGAAAATTACAAAAAAAGACCTAGAAAGAGAAAAATTTATTAAAGAAATACTTGGCTTAAAAATTGTCAGATTTACCAATATAGAAATAAAACAAAATCTAGCAAGCGTGATAGATAAAATATTGGAAACATTAAAATAAAAATCCCCGTGAATACTGCGCCCGCTCGCATCCACTCCCCCTTTTTCAAAGGGGGAAATTTATTATCTTATGAAAAATTTTTGGCAAAAATTAAAAAAGCCAATTTTAGCTCTGGCTCCGATGGCCGGCATTACCGACAGCGCTTTTCGCTTGATTTGTCGGCGTTATGGCACGGATGTCGTTTATAGCGAAATGGCTTCGGCAAGCGCGCTTTACTACAAGCCGAAAAAAACTTTGGAATTATTAAAATTTAATCGGAAAGAACGGCCGTATGTCGTCCAACTTTTCGGAAAAAATCCCGAACATTTCGCCAAAGCAGCGAGAATTCTAGATTCTCTCCCTTTAGAAAAGGGAGAGTTGGAGAGGGATTTTCATCCAAAATTAAAACAAAAATCCCCCTTAATCCCCCTTTTCCAAAGGGGGAAAATTTATAGGCCCGACGGCCTTGATATCAATTTCGGCTGCCCGGCCAAAAAAGTTTTTAATCACGGTTCCGGCTGCGCTTTGATGTTGGATATCAAATTGACCCGGGAAATTATTGAAGCGGTTTTAAGGAACACTTCCCTGCCTGTTTCCATTAAAATCCGCGCCGGCGTCAAAAAACAAACTGCCTTGAATTTTATCAAGAAACTTAAAGATCTTCCCTTTCAAGCCATTATGCTCCATGGCCGGACTTATGAAGGCGGTTTTGGCGGTCCGGTAGATTTTGCTTTGGCGCAAAAAATCAAACAAAGCGTTCCGGAAAAAATCGTTCTCTTAAACGGCGGCATTACCGATCCCAAGCAAGCTCGAGAAATTTTAGACCAATACCCGCTAATTGACGGTTTAGGTATCGGCCGCGGAGTTTTGGGCCGGCCGTGGTTGTTTGAGGAAATCAAAAATCTCTTACAAAATCCATCTCTCCTTATCAAGGAGAGATGTCGCGAAGCGACAGAGAGGTATAATTTCGAAAAAAATCACCCTGTTAAATCCCCACGAAGCGAGGTCGTCCGCCCACTGGCGGACGAATTTAACAGGGTAAAGAAAGTCATTATGGAACACGCTAAATTAATTTATAAAAACAAGCCGCGAACCGGGGCTTTGGAAATCAGAAAACACTTGGCCTGGTATGTCCGCGGATTTCCCGGCGCTTCCGAAATGAGAAAGAAACTCGTGCGAACCGAAAGCTTGGAAGAAATAAAGCGAATTTTGAAATAAAAAAAGAGGTGACTGGTTTTATTGACTGTATTTTTGCTACCCTTTAGAAAAACTTTTGGATTATTTCGAATATGAAAAGGAGCAATAATTGACTAGGCAATCATTGCTCCTGTTTTTTATAGCGCTTGTTCTTTTATGATAAGAGCAAAATGAGAGCAAAGCGCTTTTTTCTTTCCTCCGACGCCTTGGTACGCGTATCGGGGCTTTTCAACAGCAAATCCATCAATTCCTTGCTTTTCCCCTCTTTCACGTGCTTTTTTATTTCATCGGCGCTTTCCGGAAACGCCGATGTCAATCTTTGCGCCAGCTCCCGTGAAATCATAATGCCTCCTTTTTCGTTTTATTGGCGTTATTTTCAATTGTGCATAATCATCGCATAAGCTGGGTAAAAGTCAAGTTGATTTAATGCTTGAGATTTAATATACTAGTATGACTATGGCGAATGATTCCAATGAAAATTTAAAAGTTCCGCCCCAAAATATCGAAGCGGAAAGATCGGTTCTGGGATCTTTGATGCTCGACAAAGACGCTATCGTCAAAGTGGCTAATTTAATCCGCCTCGGCGATTTTTATAAAGACGACCATAATTCAATTTATGAAGCCATGGTGGAGCTTTATGAAAAACGCGAACCCATCGATGTTTTAAGCCTTTCCAATCAATTAGAGGAAAAAAAACAATTGGATAAAATCGGCGGATCAAGCTATCTGACTTCCCTGGTTAATTCCGTGCCGTCCAGTTCCAATGTGGAACATTACGCCAAAGTAGTTCAAAAAAAATCCACTTTGCGCAAACTTATCACCGCTTCCGGAGAAATAACCGAAATGGGCTATAAAGAATCGGAGGATGTGGAAAAGATACTGGATCAAGCGGAACAAAAACTATTTTCTGTTTCCCAAAAATATATCAAGCAAGATTTCGTCTCCATCAAATCCATTTTAGAATCGGCTTTTAATCGCATTGACGAACTGCACAAGGGCGATCACAAGTTGCGCGGCATTCCCTGCGGCTTTCCCGATTTGGATAATTTGCTGGCCGGTTTTCAAAAATCCGACTTGATTATCATCGCCGCTCGCCCGTCTATCGGAAAAACTTCTTTGGCTTTGGATCTGGCCCGCCAAATAGCCGTTCAGCAAAAAGTGCCTCTCGGCGTGTTTTCCCTGGAAATGTCTTCCGACCAATTAATCGACAGGATGCTGGCCGCCCAATCCGGCGTGGATCTTTGGCGGTTGCGGACTGGTCGGCTTAAATCCGAAGAAGGAGACGATGATTTTCAAAAAATCGGCGAAGCCATGGGTATCCTAAGCGAGGCTCCGATTTTCATTGATGACGCCGGTTCTTCCAATGTGATGGAAATGCGCACGATGGCGCGCCGGCTGCAATCGGAACATAATGTCGGTTTGATTATTATCGATTATTTGCAACTAATGGAAGGCCGCTCCGGCGGAGACAACCGCGTCAATGAAATCTCGGAAATTTCCCGCGCCTTGAAGCAACTGGCGCGCGAGCTTAATATTCCCATTATCGCCTTGTCTCAATTGTCCCGCGCCGTGGAATCCCGCAGCCCGCAAATTCCCAAATTATCCGATCTCCGCGAATCCGGATCTATTGAACAAGACGCCGACATCGTGATGTTTCTCTATCGCGAAGACCGCGAAAAACCGGATACGCCCAATAAAAATATCGTTGAACTGCATATCGCCAAGCACCGCAACGGTCCGGTCGGCAAAATTTCGCTTTATTTTGACGAAAGAATCACTTCTTTCAAATCGCTGGAAAGAGCGCACACCGAATAGGCAATTTTAAATTTTTAATTTTAAATTTTAATTAAAATCTGAATGAATAATTTTTTAAAATTTAAACATTTAGCAATTCGAATTGATTCAAAATTCATAATTCATAATTCGAAATTCAAATATAGTGTTTCCCAAAGCTTTTAAAAAACTTATTGAAAATTTTTCGGCGCTGCCTTCCATCGGCCCTAAAATGGCCGAGCGCCTGGTTTTATATCTTTTCAAGCAAGACAACGCCCAATTAGCAGAATTCGCGGAAAATCTTTTATCCATCAAAAAACTGGGGTTTTGCCGAAGATGTTTTAATATCGCTGAAAACGATCTATGCGAAATCTGCCGAAATGACGGGAGAAATCCCAAAATAATCTGCGTGGTGGAAGAACCGCTGGATATTATTTCCATTGAAAAAACTCGCGCCTTTAACGGAATTTATCATGTTTTAGGCGGAGTAATTTCCCTTAATCGGGAAGTTATGCCCCTTAAAATAAACGAGCTGGTTAAGCGCGCGACTCAAGAAAAAATTGAAGAAATCATCATTGCCACCAATCCGACCACCGAAGGCGACGCCACCGCGCTTTATCTTAAAAATCAGCTTAAAAACTTGCCGGTGAAAATAACCCGTCTGGGCCGCGGACTTTCCACCGGCGGCGATATTGAATACGCCGATGAAATTACCTTGAGTTCCGCCCTCTCCAACCGTAAAGAAATAAAATAACTTTTAAAAAATTCAACTAAACTCCGCCTTAGCGTAGTAAAGCGTCAAAAATTCGAGACGATGCAAGCGTAAAAAAACTTCTCTTTTAGCGTAAGCGTTTTGAGAAGTTTTAGCGAGCGAGTCCGAATTTATCGCTTTACGAGCTGGGCGGCCTTTTTTCTTTTCTACCGCTTTTCTTTTGGGCAAAAGAAAAGCGGGAAAGAATTAATTCTGACTTTTCCTTCTTGGATAATCGCTTAATCCGATATTCTTCTTTAGAGGCCGCTGACCGATTACGGAATTTTTTGGCATAAACTAATCTAACTGGTCGGCGGGCGGCAGTATACTTAGAGCCCAGCTGGGAAGAATTATGCTCGCGTATCCTTCTTATTAAATCCACTGTAATACCCGTATATAAAGTCTTATCTCGACATTTGAGAATATACAAATAATAACGCTTATTCTTACCGCTACTGGGATTATTTTTGCCTTTCTCCGGCTTCCATTCTGTTATCTTCCCCGCTTCAATTTCAATTGGTTCGGCTTTTCGCAAATTCCGGATTTGTTTCTGATTTAAAATTGGAAAGTGCTTGACTTCGACCAGATATTCCGGGATATAATCAATTTCTTCTTTCGTCGTCATCCAGCCCAATTTATCAAAACGTTTGAGATTGACCGCCGGCGAAAAGCTCCGTAAATTTTTCCGGCCCCGGTTGTCCAGATATTCATGAAAATAACTCATTGCCAGTTCCCGCAAAGAATTATAAATCGGCTCCCGATAACGCAACGCAGCGTGATTAGTCTTGGAAATAGCGCCCCATCGGCCGTCTTTTTGGTAAACCGCGACCACATGGTCGAAATCATTTTTATTAGCCGTCAAGTCCAGCACCAGCGGCGGATAGCCCTGGACGCGCAAAGCCAAAGCGGCCAGCGCCGCGCCTTCCGTGCAATGGCAAGTCTTTTTTTCCAACACTGACATCGGCGATAAATTAGTTTCGCCTTTTTTTTCAAAATTCATCGGCATCCGGTTAAGAAAATTTTGAATTTTAGCCGGAGTGTTTAATTGCCTTAAAATTTTCAGTTCTTTTTTTTCTAATCCAAACATTTTTTATCCAATTGTCATTGCGAGCCCTGAAAGAGCGTGGCAATCTAATTAATATTTAAATTTATTAGATTGCTTCGCGGAGTTTATCCGCCTTCGGCGGGCTCGCAACGACATAAAATAAAACTTTTTTAATATAATAATGAAAAATCACTTCAAGCTGATTATTCCTCCGCCCAAGACCAAGTCTTTCTGGTAAAACACCGCCGATTGGCCGGAAGTTATGGCGAATTGGGGTTTTTTTAATATTACTTTCCAACGACCTTCCTCTGGAATAATATCGCACGCGTAGCGTTCTTGACTGGAACGCACTTTAACTTCAGCCGCCATTTTTTTGTTTAAATTGCTAAAAGCGATCCAATTAGCATCTCGAATAAAAAAAGTATCCGCGTAGGCTGCTGATTTTTTGCCGGCCACTACCTTATTTTCACAGCGGTTAATGGCCAAGACGTAATATGGTTCAGTTAAACCGCCCAAATTCAATCCCTTTCTCTGCCCAATGGTAAACTTATGGATTCCTTGATGGCGTCCCAGTGTTTTACCTTTTTCATCCACAATTTTACCCGGCTTTTTGGAACTAGCGCCAAAAAGTTGATCGTAATTATCGCCTTCAATAAAATCCTGGCTTTCCGCTTTTTTGGCGTAAGCGCCAAAACCTGATTTTACCGCTAATTTTTTTACTTCTTCTTTTTTTAATTCACCCAGCGGAAAAATGGTTTTTCGAAGCTGATTTTGTTTTAAGCGATAGAGAAAATAAGATTGATCTTTTCTTTCATCTTTACTCGCCAAAAGCAGCCAACGTTTTTTTGATTGGTCGTATTTTATTCGCGCATAATGTCCAGTCGCGAAATAATCGAATTTTATTCCCCCGAAAATGATTTTTTTAAGCAGAAATCCGAATTTCAATTTTTGATTGCAAATAACGCACGGATTGGGAGTTTGACCGGACAAATACTTTTTCTTAAAATAAGCCAGAATATACTTGTTATATTCCTTGGCTAGATCGACCACTTGATGCTTGATTGCCATTTTTTCCATAGCTCTTTTTCCATCTTGGATATCGTTTTCTTTTCCCGGACCATAACAAACGCCCTTGCCGGATCTAAAGTTTTTCTGGTTATCGTCCCGGATTTTCATGGTAACGCCTATTACATCATAACCTTGCTGCTTCAATAAATAAGCCGCCATCGTAGAATCCACTCCGCCACTGATTCCCACCGCCACGACCAGTCTTTTCTTTAATTTTTTCTTCTGGACTTTCATATTTTTACCTGCAATATAATTCGATTCTAAATTAGATCTATCCCTTTAGTAATAATAAATAAAAAAAATCAGCCTCACGGAAGACTTGGGAACAAATTCAATCGAATGAGCGTAAAAAATCCGCATGATCTTTTTGCGAAGCAAAAATTAGGAATTTTAGCGAATGAGATTTGAATTTGTCCAAGTCTGCAGTTGGGCTGAGAGTTCTTTTGCAACTTTTCTTGCGGAAAGAAAAGTTGAACAAAATTAAATTATTTTAGTAATTTCCACTTCTGTCATAATCTGACGGTGTCCAAATTTTACCTTATACCTTTTTTTCGGCTTAAATTTGATACCAGTTACTTTTTCACCTGAAAAAGTTTTGATTATTCTTCCCTCCACTTTAACACCCTTTAACGCGGCACCGATTTTTATTCCTTTTTCATCTCCCATAAATAAAACATCCTCAAAGACAATTTTACCGCCTTCTTTTCCTTCTAATTTCTCTACTTTTATCTTGTCGCCCGCTTTAACTTTATATTGTTTCCCTCCGGTTTTTATGATAGCTAGCATAATGGTAATAAAAAAATTATCTAATCCATTTTAGCCCTTTTCCCGCTAGGTGTCAACGGTTGGACCGTTCCGATTTTATTCATCATAAATCTGCTGATAATTTTGTCAAAGCTAATCTGGACAAAAATCCGTTAACGCGTTAGCATTAAACTTAGATAAAAAATACCTTATGGAAAAAATAAAAAGATCGATCTTTTTTTGGACGCTCACCCTTCTTTTTTTTGTTATAGCGCCTTCCCTGGTTTTATACGCCCGGGGATACCGCATTGATTTTCAAAAAGGTGTTTTTGTCCATAGCGGAACAATTACGCTTAAAACTAATCCGGAAAACGCGCAAATCGCGCTTAATGGCAAATTGGAAAAAGCCACTGCCAGTCGCATTAATAATTCTCTGAATATCTCCGGTTTAATACCGCGGGAATATCGCTTAACCGTTTCCGCTCCCGGTTTTAATGATTGGAATAAAAAAACCGAGGTGCACAGCGGAGTTTCCAGTGAATTTTGGAATATTCTGCTAACCCGAAAAGAATATGCCAAAACCGCCTATGCCGCCGGTCTGGTAGAAAAATTTTTTATTTCGCCTGAAGATAAATTGATTGTTTTGGAAAATTCTCAAAATGAAACCGTATTTATCAATATCCTGGATATAAAAAACGACGCAATCACGCAAACTTATTCTTTCCCGGATTGGCAGTTTATCCCGGAAGAACGGAAAGAAAATATCGAATGGTCCCCCAAGGAAGATTATCTGCTCATTCCCCTGCAAAAAAAGACGCTTCTTGAAAATAAAGCCGAAATGGTTTTTTCTTATTTTGTGATTAATCCGGAAAAAGAAACATTTTTTAATCTTAATGAATTTTTAGAAAAAGAAAACCTTAAAAACGCCCGCTGGCATCCCGAGGATAAAGATTATATCTTTTTTCTTTCGGAAACCGATCTTTTCCGCGCCAGTATTACTGACAAAAACGACCTGACTTTAATCGATCGGGATGTTTCCAGTTTTGATTTGGCTGAAAACGGCGTTTATTATTCCCAGCTTCCCAACGAACTGGTCTTCCGGAAAGATCTTGACGGAATAAGCGGAAAAAATCAGATAACTTTTGCCTCCCCTAAAAAAAACCGGAGTTCAAATGAAAAATTAATTGTTTATGACGAAGCCCGAATCGCCTTTTTAGACAAGGATAAAAATCTTTTTCTTTTTAACAAGGGCCAACATCAAGAATATCTCCAAAAAATCGGCAGCCCGGTGGAAGGAATCCAATTTTCGGATGATGGAAAAAAATTGCTTTTTTGGAACACCAACGAAATTTCCGTTCATTTCTTAAGAGATTGGAATGTTCAACCGTTTCGCATTGAAAATGAAACTAAAGAAATTACCCGCTACGCGGAAAAAATCAGCAATGTCCAATGGTTCAAAGATTATGAGCATGTTGTTTTTAATGTCGGATCTTTTGTCAAAATAATCGAACTGGATAATCGCGATTATCGGATTTGCAATGATTTGCTGACAACCGGAACTAATAATTCTCAAATAGTTTATAACCACTATCTGGAAAAACTGTTTTTTTCCGATCCAGCGAAGGAAAACGGTTTCTTCTCTTCGATTGATATTCCGGAAAAAACCAATTTCCTGGGCTTATAGCTAATTTTCAAAAAGTTTTAAATCGGCGATAAATTTCTTATCAGGCATTTTTTATTTCTTTTCGGCGCTGTTTGTAATCCGGCAGAGTTTGCGCCACCAGATCCCAAAATCTCCGGCTATGATTGAATTCTTTGAGATGGCATAGCTCATGCACGATGATATAATCCGCCAATCTTGCCGGCAAGAAAATTATTTTATAATTATAACTCAAATTTCCCAATTTAGAACAGCTCCCCCAGCGGGTTTTTTGGTTGCGGATGCTGATACAATGATACGGCAAATTATACCACTGGTTAAATTGCGACGCCTTTTTTTGCGCCAATTCCAAGGCGGCTCTTTTAAATTGAAAATAATCTTTTGTCGTATTTTTGCTAAAAATACTATTTGCCGATTTCTCTTTAAATATTTTTAATTTTGCTAACACCCAATTGGATTTTTGCAAAATATAATTTTCAATATCGCCCAAAGCCAAACGCCGGGGCGCCGAAACCGAGAAACTGCCATCGCAATAGATGGTTAATCTTAATCTTCTGGCTCTTCGACTTTTTCTCAAATTGTAATTTATTTCTTCGCCTTGCAATTTTATTCTACGTTGCATATTATTTGTCATTCCCGTGAAAACGGGAACCAAGAAAAATAAATTAAATTTATTTACTAAGTATAACAGAAAAAATAAAAAACGCCGTTTTTGAGGCGTTTTTTAAAGTATTAAGATTTTCTATCTTTTTGCCCATTGAGGCGCCCGGCGGGCTTTTTTGAGTCCCGGTTTTTTTCTTTCCACTTTGCGAGAATCGCGAGTTAAAAATCCATTATCTTTAAGCGCTTTTCTGGAATTTTCATCCGCCAGCACCAGGGCTCTGGCTAAACCCAATTTTATCGCGTCCGCCTGACCGTTTATTCCGCCTCCCGAAACTTTAATTGAAACGTCGAATTTTCCTTCTAATCCGAGACGAGTTAAGGGAGAATTAGCCGCGATTTGAAATCTTTTCACGGTTAAATACTGAACTAAATCTTTCCCGTTTATCTTAAATTTACCCTCCTGGCCGGAGAGCGGATAAATTCTCACTTGAGCAACGGAAGTTTTTCTTCGGCCAAGAGCGTAAAAATATTTTCTTTTTTTCACTTCTTCTTTTTGAGAAAAATTTTTTTCTTCCTCAATGGTTTTTGGCGCGACAGTTATCTTTTTCGTTTTTTTCGTTTCGGCAATTTTAACTTTAGCCGCTTTTTTAGGAGCAATTTTTTTGACAGCCTTTTTCACTTTTTCATTTTCTTTAATTTTAATCATACGAATGCCGCTTTGAAATTTTTTAATTAATGAATTACTTCAATCTTATGCGAATGTTTTTCATCTTTATAAACCAGAAGCCGGGTCATCATCGGTTTTCTCAATTTGTTTTTCGCCAGCATATTATAAACCGAATGAACGACAACTTTTCTGGAATCTTTTTTCATTTGATCTTTAAGCTTGATGGAAGTTATGCCTCCCGGATAACCGCTGAAATGGTGATAAATCTTGTTTTCCATTTTTTTTCCGGTAACCGCTAACTTGTCTGAATTAATCACCACGACAAAATTTCCGCCGTCAATATTAGGCGTAAAATCAACTTTATTTTTGCCCCGTAAAATCAGCGCTACTTCCGTGGACAGGCGACCCAAAATTTTTCCTTGAGCATTGAACAAATGATATTTTCTCACTATCGCTTTTGGCATATTTTAAATTTAGTTAGGAATATTAAACTGGAGTAAACTTTATATTCTATTTTTTACAACAAGCTTATAATGTATCATCTGACAGACTTGCCCGCCGTCTTTGGCGGGAGTTAATCGACAAATTCAATAACCGCCATTTCGGCATTATCATTTCTTAACGAGTTGAGTTTCGCTATTCGCGTGTAACCGCTGTTTCTTTTAATAAAACGCTTAATAAATTCTCCTGTTAATTTCTTGACAGCGGTTTGGGATAAATCGTTATTCAGATTTCTTAAAACAACGACTTCAAGAGCCTTGTCTTCCAGTTTTTTGGCCTTATTGATAAGCGGATCGATTTTTTTCTTAATTTCCTTGGCTTTCGCTTCGGTAGTGGTAATTTTCCCCTTAATAATCAAGCTGCTTAGCAAAGAACGCAGCAGGGCTTTTCGCTGGCTGGCCGGACGTCCGAGTTCTCTGGCTTTTTTCTGATGTTTCATGTTATTTCAAAATTTCAATTTACTTTTCCTGTTTTAAATTCAAACCGAAGTCTCCAATGGCTTTTTTAATTTCCTTGACTCCTTTGGCTCCGATACCAGCCAAATCAGAAAGTTGCGCTTCGGTCATTTTGACAATATCCCCCACTTTAATTATTTTGCCTTTTTCCAAAACATTCAAAGTCCGGGTGGAAAGATTTTTCAAATCAACTACCTTAACTGCTTCGGGATTTTCTTTTTTGTCGTTCTTTTTTTCTTCCGGAACAATGTCTTTGATTTCTTCTTTGATTGATTTAGTTTCTTTGGCTGATAATTTTTTCATATCTTCCAATTCAGACAAAATAGAAAATTGTTCCACTAAAATAGCCACAGCCCGGGCAAAAGCTTCGCTGGGAGTAACGCTGCCATCGGTAGAAATTTCTAAAGCTATTTTTTCGTAATCCGTTTTTTTGCCCACCCGCATATTTTCCACTGAATAATTAACTCTGCGAATCGGAGTATAAATAGCATCGATGGCAATTCGGCCAATTTCTTTTTCTCCTCTTTCTTGTTGTTCCACCGGAACATAACCAATTCCTTTGCCCACTTCTAATTCTATTTCCAGTTCTCCTTTAGGACTGGTAATGGTAGCGATATGCGCGTCCGGATTTACCACTTCAATTTCCGAAGAGCATTTGATCATTCCGGCTTTAATTTCTTTTTCACCTTTAACCCTAAGGGTTACTTTTATCGATTCTTCCCGAAAAAGACGAAACCTCACTTGTTTTAAATTAAGAATGATTTGAATAACATCTTCCAAAACATTAGGAATGGTGGAAAATTCATGAGTAACTCCTTTAATTTTAGCTGAAATAACAGCCGCCCCTTCCAAAGAAGACAGCAATACCCTTCTTAAAGCATTACCTAAAGTCGTTCCATAACCGGGATAGCAACCTTCGATTTCAAATTTTCCGGTTTTTTCATCCAATGAAGTAAACTTGGGTTTTTGAGGAATTGCGATGGATTGCATTTGTTTTTTCTGTCCATAATCCCGATAGATTCCCCGCCTTGCCTGCCGGCAGGCAGATTTAGCGGAGCAAGTCGGAATTTGGAACAAAATTAAAATTTTAACCTGTTATCTGGAATAATATTCCACGACCATTTGAATATCCACGTCGATTCCGGAATCCCGCTTAGTGGGTATATTCACGATTTTCCCTTCCAAATTTTCCTTGTTAAAACTGATCCAGTTGGGAAAATTAGTTTTATTTTTTAAAACCTGGCTCAAATTTTTAAAATAATTTTTTTCTTTTTTAAAAGGATTAATGGAAATGACATCTCCGACCTTGACCGCGAAAGAAGGAATATTCACTCTTCTTCCATTGACCATGATTAATCCGTGATTAACGATTTGCCTGGCTTGCGATCGGGAAGAGGCAAAATTAATTCGATATACCGCGTTATCCAGACGCAATTCCAGGCGCGCAAGCAGCAAATCTCCGGTTATTCCCGGTCTGTTTTTAACCTCATCGAAATGTTTTCTGAATTGCCTTTCCAGGATTCCGTATATCCTCTTGATTTTTTGTTTAGCCATCAGCTGCATCCCGTATTCGCTTATTCCGGATTTGGATGTTTTATTTTTGCCATGGACTCCAGGAATGGAAGCTCTCCTCACTAAACCGCATTTAGCAGTCGCGCAACGATCGCCTTTAAGAAAAAGTTTTTCCATGGCCCGGCGGCATCTTCTGCATTTGGCTTCAATATATCTTCCCATAATTAATTAAAACAAAATTTAGATTATCAATTGGATTATCAAAAAGTATCGGCGCTGAACAATTATTAAATTCGCTTTTAACGAAATTAAATTAAATTAAACTCTTCTGGGTTTTTTCGGCCGGCAACCATTATGAGGAATCGGGGTATTATCTTTGATTGAAACCAATTCAAATCCATTGGCGCTTAAAGCCCGAATGGAAGCTTCCCGCCCGCTGCCCACTCCTTTGACTGATACTTCCAATTCCCTGACTCCGTATTTTTTCGCTTTTTCGCTCACATTAGCCACTACTTGAGTCGCCGCGTAAGGAGTAGCCTTTTTGGCGCCTTTAAATCCTAAAAGCCCCGAAGAAGACCAGCCTAAAATATTTCCGTTTAAATCAGAAATATTTATCAAGGTATTATTGTAGGTGCATTGGATATTGACCCGGCCTTTCAAAATTTGCGCCTTGTTTTTTTTGCTCTTTTTTTTCTTTATTTCTTTAACTGCTGATTTTTCTTCGTTTTCTTTTTTTCCATCATCCAAAGCTCCTGATTTTTTTTCAGTTTCAGCCAATAATTTTTCTTCTTTTTCAATTTTTTCTTTGGACTCTTTTTCTTCCGGCATAAAATTATATTCTTTGTCTATAAATTTATTCGCGAGTATTTGAAAAGTAATTTGCGTTGATTCGCGATTTATATCCTTAAGTCTTTTCCACCCTTACTCTTCCGCTACCCATGGTTTTTCTTACATTGCCTCTCACTGTCCGGGTATTGGTTTTGGTTCTTTGCCCGCGGGTGGGCAATCCTTTTTGATGACGAATTCCGCGATAACAACTAATTTCCTTAAGACGCTTGATATTGGAGCGGGCGATATGCTTAAGTTCTCCTTCCACGCGTATTTTTTTCTCCACGTATTCCCGAATCCGGTTTTTTTCTTCTTCCGTCAAATCTCTGGTTCTTTTAAGGCTGGATATCCCTAATTCTTCTAAAATTCGTTTAGCCGTAGTATGACCTATGCCATAAACATAAATCAAAGAAACCGCTATTCTTTTTTCATCAGGGATATTAACGCCGGCGATTCTTAACATATTTTTTTATAAAAATCTTAACCTAAAAGCTAAAACCTATAAGCTAAAAGCTGTCTTAGCCTTGCCTCTGTTTATGTTTAGGATTGGAGCAAACAACAAAAAGTTTGCCTTTTCTCTTGACCAATTTGCATTTATCGCAAATTTTTTTCACTGAAGACCTTACTTTCATATTATTTTATCCTCTGGGTTATCCGGCCTTTAGTTAAATCATAGGGACTCATTTCCACTAGCACGCGATCTCCCGGAATCAAGCGAATATAATTGACTCTCATCCGGCCTGAAATATGAGCTAAAATAAAATGGCCGTTGTCTAATTTAACTTTAAAAGTAGTGCTCGGAAGAGTTTCCTCCACTATTCCCTCCAGTTTAATTAATTCTTTGTTTTCCGGCATATAAATAATTAGCGTTAATCCGGAATAAAATCCGGAGTTTATTTCTTTGGAAAGCCGCGAGATATTAACCAGCAAGCTTGCCCGCCCTGCCTACCGGCAGGCAGGCTCTGGCGGGAAAAATTATTCCAATAAAAAAATAGACGGATTTAATTCTCACGAGCTGTTATGGCCCCGAGAATCAAAACATTCCTAATTCCTGAATCCGGCCTTACCCGCTATTTTGCGTTCTAAATATTAATTTTTCTAAAATTCAATTTTGGACCTTATTTTAATCCCGCTTCGCAGAGCTTTGAGGGACGAGCTCACTTTGAACAAATTCCCGGTTTTTGACGAGGAAATGAATTTAAAGCTTACTTGAAAGTTAATACTATTTTAACAGCTCTTCAGCTATTGTCAAGAGTTATTTCCACCCGGCTTTCATAAGCCGGGATTTTACTGGAAAAAATCAGGGATGGCCAATATTTAACTTCGACTCCGGTAATTTCCCCGTAATGGCTTAATTGCTCCTTGAGTTCATCTTCGTTTTTACCCAAAATTTCCTTTTTGATGGCAACCAAATCCAAATCCGCGTTCAGTTTGCCTGTTCCATGAACGCGCACTAAAATTTTCCCGTTAACAAAATCTATATCGGCTTTGCCAAATTCCAGCGCGAGAGATTCTTCGGAAATTTGATTTTTCCCGTTATTTTTTTCCGTAAAACTTTCAAGGATAACTTTTTTCAAATCGTTTTCGTTAAAAACCAGCGCCGATCCTTTGCTTTTTAAATTAAGCGTGAATTTTCCCCCGGTTTGTTCCGTCGGATTAGAAACCGTAAAAGTTAACTCGTCGGAATTTACGGCTTCATCCAAAAACACGCTGCCTGCTTCGGCTTCAGCCTTAAGCTTGTCCAGGATTTTGACATTCAATTCTTGCGTCGCTTTGGTTTTCGCCGAAGAGATGTCTTGCTCGGAAGCCGAGGTGATTTTTTCCAAACTTTCTCCTCCGCCCGTCATGGCTTTAAAAGATTTGCCGTAAAATTTAGTGTATTTGTCGTTGCCGCTGTTTTCGAATCCTGGAATAGTAAAATCCGTCGGATTGATATTAAAACTTTCTCCCGCTTCATCCGCCACCACTTCCGCTTCAATCGCCCCCGGCTTGGTTTCTGTTCCCGATTTAATCATTCCCGGAACCACTACATTTTGAGACAGACGAAACAGCTTGCCTTCCCGGCTTAAAAACCGGGTAGTCGCCACCAGCGGCTGGCTTTGAACGCCGTATTCGTTATAAATAGTGATGGTTCCCCTGGCTTTCTTGCTTAAGGAATTTTTTTCACCGGTAGCGGTGAAAGCGTAGGACAGCTCTTCGGAAACGGAAATTTTTTTGGCGGGAATTGATTTTGTTTCCGCATTAACCGCTGAATTGCCGACATCGGCTGTGATTTCCGCGTCCACGCTTTGACTTTTCGTTTGAGAGAGAATTTTCACTGAAGCTTTGGGTAAAAAAAGATACAGCGCCGTTATGATAATCGCCCCGGAAATCAAGCCTCCGAAAATCGGATAAAATTTCCAGGAATTTCGGGGAAGCGAAGCGCTGCTTTCTTTTTTCCGGTCATTGTCATCCTTTTTTGGGGAAAAGAATTTTTCCAATTCATCCTTTTTTTTGTTTTCAAATTTTTCCGAAATATCCTCCGCTGAAAAAAGCGGTTCCTTTTGGCTGTTTTTTTCCATCCGGGGAAAGTCAATGCTTCTTTCGTTTTTTCTCGTTTCCGGTTGAAAATCAGCGTTCCCTTTTTGCCGAATATCAATATTTTTGATTAAATCCGCTGAATTGTCATCAAAAAAAATATCTTTTTTAAAGCTTTTTTTATTTATTCTTGCTCCAGCAACCAGCTCCCTGTTAATAATTTTTTCTTCCGGAAAAAATTCTTCTTTTGGCGGAGTTTTCTCCATCAGTTGTTCTTCTCCGGTCGCGAAAAAACTGGCGGAACCGATTCTTTTTATTTCACTTTTGAGATTTTTTTTCTCCTGATCGATATTAACAATCCCTTCCATTCCGATTTTTTCCGATTTTTGTTTTTCCGCTTCTTCCCATTCCCAATCAAAATCGCTTAATTTCTGACTTACGGTAATACCCGCTTTTTCCACGAGCATTCTTCCCAGTTTGTCTTGAGTAATTATTAAAATTTCTTTGCCTAAATCATTGGCTTCTTTCTTCAAAAGCTTCAGATTGATTATGCTCTGAATCAGGAGCGCCCGCTTGGGAACAACAATAAAAACCTCAGTTGATTGAGTTTTTTTAAGTTTTTCAATAATTGAAGTTATTTCCTCATCAATTTCGATATAAAATGTTTCGTGCATAAAATAATTATATTAAAAAATTTTACCTCCGCGCCCGCGTTGCTCCTTGCGTCTGCCGACAAAACAAGCAAATCCGCGAGCGTGGAAATCTATTTTTGAATCATTTTAACGGCTCTTCTTAAAATTCCCGAGAGAATTTTTTCTTCGCCGACAATATCCAGGGCTAAATTAGCCAGGCTCATGGGAGTGATGTCTTGCGGATCTTTTAATTTGCCTGTTTCGTCGACAATATTCACCACGTCTCTGGGCTGCAGAAAACTCACCTGCAGACTTTTGGAGAAATTCAGGTTTTGGCCGAAACCGTTTTGCGTCAAAACTTTTTTAATTCCCGGCAAACCCGAGCCGCCTCCGCACAGAAAAAATTTAGAAGGCAAAACATCCGATTCGGCGAATTCTTCCAATGAAAGCTCCACTCCGCTGCGCCAGACCTGGCAATCATTTTCCAAAATTTTATCTATTTTAAAACCGACGTCCCGGCCTAATTTTCCCTCGGCATATTTTATTTTTAAAACTTCCGCTTCTTCAAAACCAATGCTTAGTTCCGAAGCCAAACGTTTGGTAAAAGCCCGGCCGCCGAGAGCAAACATTTTAGTTCCTTCCAATCCCCCGTTCCTCACAACGGCGATGTCTGTGGTTCCTCCGCCGATATCGATAAAAACAGCGCTGAAATCGGAAATATCTCCCACACCCATGGATTTAGCGACGGCATACGGTTCATCGGCAATGCTCAAAAGATCCAAATTCAGATCTTCGCTGATTGTTTGCAGCGCTCCCAAATGGATCATGGGGGCGTAAGCGTTGAAAACCGAAATGGAAACATCTTTGCCCTGGAATCCCAACGGATTGCTCACCCGATAACCGTCAATGCGGACGTCCACAATGGCCGCGTTAATCAGCTTGACTTCAATTTCATTATGGCCGGTTTCCCAAGCCAGTTGCTGACGAATCCGGTCAAAAGCTTTCCATTGAACTTTCTGAATAATATTCTTCAATTCCGGCAGATCGATTTTTATTTCCGATTTGATTCTTTCGTAATGAACTGTCGTGGTAGTCCCCTTGACCAGCTCTCCGGCAATGCCGATAACCGCTTTTTCCACTTTTTTTATTCCAGCCATTTTATTGGCTTGCGCGATAGCCCTTTGGCAATTTTCCACCACGCCCTTAATGTCCGATACGGCTCCGCTTTGCATATCTTTGAGTCTTTGCCGGACCCGGCCTACGCCTTTGACTATTCCGTTGCCGGTTTTTTCGTCAATCACAAAAACTAAGGCCTTCGCCACTTCCGTGCCGATATCCAAAGAAAGCAAATAATCGGAAGGCGAGCCTTTAAAACCTAAAATTTTGGAAAAAATTCCCATACTGAAAAAACTTTACACCTATTTTCTAAGTTTATTATACAATAAAAAAGCCGCTAATACAACAATAATGGGCAACGAGGGTTTTAAAAGAGATGCATCACCAAAATACGGCCGTTGCTGAAATGACACATTGGTATTTCAAACAGATTTAAAAAAATGTTTTTTAATCTTATCTTCATTGTCAACTTTAGTAGCCGTGATCACCCGCACATAAGGTTTTGCGGAATAAAGCGCCACTAATTCTAAAATCGGCTTCTCAAATGGATACGGAGAAATAAAAACACTATATTGGAGTTTGAAAAAATCCAGAGCGCGTAAATGTTCCCGCAAAATATCGCGGAATACCCGGTCTTTTTCCGGAATATCAAAAAGGACAATCCGCCATTTTCCATCCCAGCGCTTAGGCTTTGGAAAATTTATATAATTACCTAAAAGACTCGCAATTTTTGCTTGCTTTTTCCCTTCTTCCGTCAATTCCAGCTTGAAAGAACCGTTTGGCAAAATTTTCTCTTCAATTAATTTTTCCCGGGAAAGCCGATGAATTGAGCGCTCAAAATTGCGCTGATCTGTCTCTTTCCACTCTTTTTTAATTTTACGAAACGTCTGAAAATATTGCCGGGGCGAAGCGGAAAAACCCAACGCCACACCGCCTAAAAGCGTTAAGACGATTTTCTTTTGCACCGGTCCGAATTTATACATAAATCTATCGTATCACCAAACCACGGCCGTAGATTGGTGATACATCAAAGTCTTACTAAAGTCCGGATCCTAAAAAGCTTAATCTGCGTCTTTTAAATCATCAAAAATAGTCACCTTGCCTTTTTCTTCATACTCTCCGGCTTCCCAGCCGTCATAAACAAATTTATCTCCGTCTTGATCAAAAAAAAGAGCGGTTTTTTGGTCGATAATAATTTTAAATCCACGACCATGACCTTTGGCCGGAATAAGATCAATTCGCCGGCTTTGAGAAAAAATCTCGTGAAGTTTTTCCGCTTGTTCTGTTTTCGCTCCATATTTCCATTTTAAAATCAATACTATGAGACGCGGACAATATTTAGCCAAAAAGCGCATTGTATGGGATTTATATCGCGGCAACTCAATATCTTCATCCTCTGAATTTTCTGCGTCAAACATAAATTTACTAAAAATATTTATTCGCACAAATTGTCATTTCAACAACGGCCGTTGTTGAAACGAAACATTTTATTACATATTTAAGTATGTAATAAAATTTTCCGCTGGATAAAAATTATTATTCTAAAACCGCTTTGATCCTTCTCACGCCCGCGCTGGAAGATTCTTCTTTCCGGATTTTGAAAATTCCCAGCTCTCCGGTATTTTGCACATGCGGGCCGCCGCAAATTTCTACGGAGGACAGTCCTCCGTTTTTGTCGGTTATACTGTAAACTTTCACCCGCTCTCCGTACTTGGATTCAAAAACTCCCATCGCGTTTTGCTTTTTGGCTTCTTCCAGTGTCATTTCTGCGCAAGCCACCGGTAATTTTTTCCGGATTTGCTCGTTAACCAAATTTTCCACGCTTTTAATCTGTTCCGGTGTCATTTTGGCGTTATGAGCAAAATCGAAGCGCAGACGCTCCCTGGTAATATTACTCCCTCTTTGAATTACTTCTGTTCCTAAAACCTGGCGCAAAGCCGCCAGCATCAAATGCGCCGCCGTGTGCAATTGCGTAGTTTTTTCCCCGGCGTCCGCCAATCCCCCTTTGAACATTCCGGCGGAAGCAGTGCGGGAAAGTTCCTGGTGTTTTTTTAATTCTTCTGCAAATTCTGCTTTACTTATATTAATTCCCTTTTCTTTCGCTAATTCTTCCGTCATTTCAACAGGAAAGCCGTACGTTTGGTATAAATTAAAAGCATCTTTTCCGGTAATAATGGATAATTTTTCAAATTCTTTTAATCCACTGGTTAAGGTTTCTCTGAATTTATTTTCTTCTTTTTCCAACTCTGCCAAAATTTTGGATTTATTTTTTTCCAGTTCCGCGTAAGTATCCTGATAAATTTTTATGGCTTCTTCCGCCACTTTAAAAGTAAAACCGCCATCGATGCCCAGCTGTTTGCCATAGCGAACCGCCCGCCGAATCAGGCGCCGCAAAACGTAGCCCGCGCCGACATTGGACGGCGCCAATCCCGCCTTGTCGCTTAAAATAAAAGTCGCGGCTTTGAGATGGTCGGCGATAACGCGAAAACCGTATTCTTGGCCCGCGTATTTTTTTCCGGAGAGCTCTTCTATTTTATCAATTAAAGGCCGGAATAAATCTGAAGCGAAAATATCGGGATTGTCATTTTTGGCCGCTATCATTCTTTCCAGTCCTCCGCCGAAATCAATATTGCCCTTGGGCAGAGGCTCAAAGCCTTTTTCCGTCTTCACATATTGCATAAAGACATTATTGCCAATTTCCAAAAACCGCCCGCAATCGCAGTTGATATGGCACGGTTGGTCTTTATAGGCGGAATTTTCGTGAATTTTTAATTCCGCGCCGAAATCCCAAAACATTTCGCTGTCAGGCCCGCCGGGCTCTCCGACAGGCATCTGTCCGGGATCCAAAACGCGCGCCCACCAATTTTTTTTCTTGTCATAATAAAATATCCGGCCTCCCCGCATCCCGTCGCGTTCGGCAAAATCAATGTCTTGGGCTTCAATATCAACTTTGGCAAACCGCTCTTTCCAATAATTCACCGCTTCGGCGTCCCGGGGAATGCCCAGTTTCTCATCGCCCCGAAAAACAGAAACATATATTCTTTTCGGATCCAGACCGATTTCTTCGGTTAAAAATTCAAACATCCATTCCACTTGTTCTTTTTTGAAATAATCCCCGAAAGACCAGTTTCCCAACATTTCAAAAAAAGTCGTATGCCGGTTATCGCCGACTTCGTCCATATCCTGCGCCCGGAAACATTTTTGCGAATCAACTATTCTCGCGCCTAACGGATGCTTTTCTCCCAACAAATAAGGCACCATCGGCTGCATTCCCGAACCGGAAAAAAGAGTCGTCGGATCGTTTTCCGGAACCAAAGAAGCCGAAGGGACAATCGCGTGCCCTCGGGACTTAAAAAAATCCAAATATTTTTGACGCAGTTCTTTGGCGGTCATTGCTTATTTAATAGCTTAAAAAACTGGACAACTTGCTGCGAATTTCGCCTTTTATTTTTCCAAATTCCGAATCCAGTCCGCTTTCGTGCATTTTATTTTTCAATCTGTTTAGATCATCTCCTAATTTGTCCAAGGTATTATCCAGTTCCCTGGCGGCCGACGGAAGCTCGCTGGAAATTTTTTTAGTTCCTTCTTTTTCTTCCCCTTCTTTTTTTTCCCCTTCTTTTTCCCGAATTATTAACTCCACTTCGCGGGAAACATCAATGTCTATATGCATATTTTTTAAAAATTAAAAATTAAATCGCGTTTAATTTCTTTTGGAGCCCTTTAACGGAAACCTCCATTGCGGCTATTTCCTGTTCTATCTTTTTTAATTCTAACTGGTTGATTTGCAGTTCGACTTCCGCTCTTTCCCGGGCTTTTTTCGCCTCTCTGATTTCCGCGCCTAACTGCATTTTTTGCGCGTTCTTTTTCCCCTTGTCCGCTTCCAACATGATGATGTTTCTTTGAATTTCGCTTCTTTGGCGAGATTTGTCCGCGGCGCTTTGGCCGGCGGGATTCTGATAAGCCATAAAATTAAAACCTAATTTTTAGTTTCTTATTATACCTGTTTATTTATCATTTATCAATCGCCTCACTTCCTGAAGATCAACCAGTGGTTTTTTTCTAATCGGCTTGAATTTTTTGGACGCCATGTGGGGAATCTGGGAAAGACTAAGCGGCTTTTCTTGAGCCGTAAAAGTCACCGGCTCGGTTTTCGGGGACGCGATTTTATTTCCGGCTGCCGGAAAATCATTTCCAGCCGGCTTGTTAACCGCCGGCTCCTTGTCCTGGCGATTCCTGGCTACCATTCTTTGATAATCTTTCAAACATTCCTTGCAAAAAGTCGGGCGTTGGGAATCCGGCTTGAAAGGCACCAGAATTTTCTCCTCGCAAGTGCTGCAAACGGCTTCATGCATTTCTCTCGACTTTGGCGCGTTTTCAACTTCTTCTTTTTTAATCAGAATATCTTCTGTCTTCACCGCCGGAATATTTTTTACGGCGGCGGGAGCCATTGGAATATTGCCGGAAGCGGCCGGAGCGGCGGAAACCGGTTTATTTCTAATGTTTTTTACGGGAATATCCTTTCCAATCATTACTCCGCTCCAGCGGGAAATTTTTTCTTCTATTTCCGCCCGGCTGCGGCCGTATCTTTCCCGGGAAATGCGGATGACTTTCTCGGCGTTTTTTTCAGTTTCGCTCAAATTAAAAGGCGGAAGGGTGACGGCGGAAAAAGCGTCTCCGGCGATTCCATCGATCATCAATTTCAGATAAATATAATATTTGGACAAATTGACTATGTCATTGAGCAGAAAAACCGGATCGAATTCTTTTTCCAAAAATTCCGCGTCTTCCGCTCCCACCCGGAAAGAAATAATGGTGCCGACATTGCCGAAAATCGCGTCCCGCATGCTGGTATTATTGTCAAAAATCAGCTGGTTGATATATTGATGGGTTAAAATCAGATTTAAGCGGTATTTGCGCGCTTCCGATAAAATTCCGGCGAAGGATTCATTGGCAAAATTCTGGAATTCGTCCACATACAGATAAAAATCTTTTCTTTGTTCTTCGGGTATGTCCACCCGGCCCATAACGGCCAGTTGCAATTTGGTAATCAGCATCCCGCCCAAGAGCCGCATGGAATCTTCGCCAATCCGGCCTTTGGATAAATTAACAATCAAGATCTTCTGATTATCCATAATATCCCGCAAATCAATGCTGGATTTGGGCTGGCCCACCACATGGCGGATAACCGACGAAGAAAGAAACTGGCCGACTTTGTTTTGAATGGCCGCCACCGCTTCCTTGCGGAACTTATCATCCCATTTATCAAACTCGTTGATCCAGAAACCCTTGACCACCGGATCTTTGATGGCCGGATAAACACGTTTCCGAAAATCGCTATCCGACATCATGCGGCTCACACCCAGCATCGTGGAACCGGGATAATCTAAAAGAGCCAAAATGGTATTATTGAGAATGTATTCCATTCGGGCGCTCCAAACATCCGGCCAGATTTTTTTAAAGACTCCCATCATGCCGGAAGCTATCAGGTTTTTTTTATCTTCTTCCACCGCTTCCAGAATATTGAAAGCGATGGGATATTCCACATCCGCCGGATTAAAATAAATAACATCATTAATGCGCTGCGCGGGAACCGCTTTTAACATTTTGTCGGCGAATTCTCCGTGCGGATCAATCACGCAAACGCCTTTGCCGTTCTGGATATCCTGAATGGCCATATTTTCCAGCAAATTGGATTTGCCCATGCCGGTTTTGCCCACCACATACATATGGCGCCTCCTGTCGTCCGCTTTGATGCCAAAAATCCTTTCCTGATTTCTGAAATTAGTTGTCGCGAAAAAATTAATTTCACTCATTTTAATTTATTAAAATGGGTGAAATTATCCCGAGCGAAGTCGAGGGATCTCTTGCTTTTTCTATCCCGCTTCCTCAAAATAATTTCAACTGTTGGATTAAATTAATAAAATACGCTCTATCCTTTGCCGCTTAAAAACTATTTTACCGGCAAATTGAAAGGCGCCGAACCTTTTTTGGATTCCACTCTGGTCAGCGATGGAGCTTTGATATTCATATTGGGGAAATGAAAAAGCGTGGCCAGCTCCGTCGTGGAAAGCACCATTTTATATCCGTCCATATCCCGATCTCTATACCGGCGATAAATTTTTCTCTGGCGGTAAGCAACTCTGGCATCCGGAGCCACATAGAGGGCGTAGGTTTTGCTTTGATTGTCGGGAGCCAGGGAATTGGAATTTAAATCATGAAACTGCTTTATCGCTCCAAACAAGGCGCTCACATTGGCGCTGTCAAAACCTTCTTTCCTGCCGATATAAATGACGCGCATCTTGGTCCGAAAGGCGTTTTTGCCCAAATTTTCTTCCAGAGCCTTGAGTTTTTCTTTTTCCACCGGCGTTAACCGGAATTCCAGCGGAGCTTCTTCTTTTTTTTCGGTTTTGGGAAATTCCACCGGACCAAACATCCCCTGAAAAATATGCGTGATAACATCCGTCAAATCGCTTAAAATCCCTCTGGTTTCTCCGTTTATCCGGCCGGCCAATTTCTGGACTTCTTTCATTTCATCCACGCGCCAGGTTTCCATCAAGGGGCATAAAATCCACTGGATCCAGATATTCTGGCCGGGAGGCAAAGTGTTAAAGAGTTCGACAAAAGCTCCGACCGGATCAATTGTTTCTCCCGTGATGCTTTCTTCGAATTTATCGTAAGTCTTTATCGGATAAGGATCAGGATCGGTTAATTTCACGTCCGTTCCCCATAGATTCCATTTTTTATTCGGGACTACTTTGGGAAAGTTTTTCGTGTAGTCTTCCACTTCGATTATTTCCGCGTCCGGATACTGGGCGTAAATTTGCGATTCAATCAAATTCCGGTATTTGGTTTGCGTGCGGATGTAATAATGCGCCTCTCCGCCCAAGCCTACCAGCTCCAAAGAAAAACGATCCGTGAATTTTCCCAATAAATGAGTCTCAAAAACACTAAGCGTTTTCAGCACGCCGGACATTCCCTGAAAAATGGCTTCCATCGGCTGGGGGCCTTTTTCCAAATCTTTGGGAGGAATAATTTCCAAATAAGTCCACTTCAAAGATTTCAGCCAGGAAAACCGGGAATAAAGGCTGACGAAATCCATCCATAATATTTTGAATAAATAAAAAAGCATCACGGGAAAAACTATCCACCAAAATTGAATTAAGGCTTTTCCTATGACGCTATATGGTTTCCAAAAATCCGTTAAAATTTCCATTTTTTTGTCGTTGCAAAAAATAAACGCGAAAAATATTTCTAAAAAATCGGCTAAAAAAGTTTTTATGAAAAGGTGCCGGGTTGACGCGGGATTTATTTCAAACGATAACAATTATTCTCTTTGACAAAAATATTATCATTATTAAGATTGATAAGCACGGTGGCCTTTTTTACCTGCCGGATTTTGAGAATTTCATTGAGAATGTCTTCTTTTTTCAAGGGAGTCCGGCTGTTTTTAATTATTTTTTTCAGAACATCCCTAACCGTGCCTTCCGGATACCCCCATTCTCTAAGGGCGTAAATTCCCCTGCCGATCAGAACAAACTGGTTGTTTTTTATTAATTCATTGTGAATGGTTTGGGGATGGGCTTTCTTTTTCCCCAGTTGAAAATAGTCGATTAATTTGGCTATTTGCGCAAAATGCAGAGGTTTTTTCTTTTCTTGCAGCACGGAATAAATTTTTTCGCGAGTGCCGTTGGGATTAATTTCTTTCCAATCAGCCATCCCCCACTTTCCGAACTTGTTAGGCTTGATCTTTTTAAGAACTCGCAAAAAATCGAGAATTTCTTTTTGAGTTAAATCGCTTTCCGGTATTTTTCGCCGGATTTCATCAACGAAAATCTCTTCTTTAAGCGGTTTCTTTTTTTCAGCTAAAATCGTTTCCGCCGCGTTTTTCACCTGCTCCACTTTTTCCACTACCGTCTTGCGCAAAATCCAGGATTCTTCAATATCTTCACTTTCAAAAAATAAATCGCTGGAACAGCAGGAGCTGAAAAAAACAAGCGCGTTGGCTTCTTCTTCTTTTCCCTGACTGAATTTACGCACAATGTCAACTTTTTTCATTATACCACTATTTTGGCCGATTGTAAAAAATAAAACGCTCTGGGCTCTGGCAAAGTCGGGATGATCCTTTTTTTGAGAAATTTTCTTGACGGAATCGGTAATTATCTGGCGCACTCTTTCCCGGGTTATGCCAAAAATATTTCCGGTTTTTTCCAAGGTCCGGGGTTTTTCCTTCAAAAGTCCGATGCGATTTTTGATTATGGATTGAGAGCGTTCCGGCAGCTGTTTAAGCAAGTTTTCCAGGGCTAAAAAGAAGCTAAAACTGCTTTTTTTACCGCTTCCGGCTTTTTTCGCTTCTTTCAACGCCGGTTTCTTTTTTTGATTATCTAACATAAAAATCGGGTCATTTTTTAGGTTAGATAATATTAGCACATAACCAATATTTTTGTCAACCCCGCAGCCCTACATTCTACCCACAAGTGCAACATTGGGATGAAAAAGAAACTGCAATCGGT
>PEVT01000010.1 GCA_002780175.1 Candidatus Moranbacteria bacterium CG06_land_8_20_14_3_00_40_12
TGTAATTTTCTTTCAGTTTTTCCAGAATAGCCTGCAAATCTTCCGGATGAGTCCGGCTGTAAACAAAATCTTCAATAGTCAGCTCCGCCCAGACTAATTTAGCCGATTCTTCCAGTTTAAGTTTGGCCATTACCCGCCCCCAGAGTTTCAAAATATTGAAAGATTGCGTTTTATACAGCCAGCGGATGATTTCTTGCTGTTTGGCGCCTTTGTCCATCAAGTTGGCCGCGGATAAAAGCGTCTTGGGAGTGGTGCTGTTTTCCTGAAAACTATTGGTGGCGCTGATAATACCGGTTAAAAGGCAATTAGCCACTTCTTCATCCAGGGCTTCCGGATAACTTTGTTCCAGAGTCAGGCTGACGATTTCACTGGTGGAAGAAGCGGTGACATCCACTAAATTGATTTGTCCGAAGTTTTCGTTGCTGCTTTGGCGGTCAATATTGATAATGGGCACTTCAAAAAACAAGTCCGAATTGGTTTCGTAAATTTTTCCCAATTTTTCCAAATCGGAACAGCCCAGTGTGATAATCAAATCGTATTTGAATTTAGCCAAGATGAAAGAGAAATCCCGCGGATCAACGGAGCCTTTTTCCGGAGTGATGTAAATATTGTATTGGTCTTCTTTTTCTTCGGTTTTCAGACGGATTATCTTGTTGCGGGAAGTGTCAAAGGACAGCACGAAATCCCGGGCGCCGGAAATTTCCTTGACTATTTTTTCCGGTTTCGGCAGAAAAGAAAATTTTAACGGCAGTTCTCCGGAGAGTCCAATGGTAGGTGAAAAACCTCTTTTTTTCAAGAAAAAATAAAAAGCCCAGGCGCTGCCAATCGCGTCTCCCTGGGGGTTTTGCGGCAGCAAAATAAGGATTTCCTTGGATTTTTCCAGAAAGTTTTTGAATTGTTGTTGAGGATCCAGACTCATAGTCAGGGAAGCTATAAATTAGTCATCATCAAAATAGTCCTTTAAATTAGCAGTTTCCATTAGGCCTGTCAACCTCGTAGTGAATTTTCAGCCGGCTATTAACAAAATATAAATTAATAAAAATAAACTGTTTGCTAATTCAAGGATATTATTTGCATGCTAAAAAATATTTTTACAAAAGCCAAAAATCTACTACGGGGTCAATGTTCTTATTTTTGGATTTTTCTTTTCTCTCTTTTTCCTTTAACATAGGACTATGCAAACGATAATTACTCAAAATTTTCAGGCCACGCGAAAATTAGGCCGGGAATTGGCGAAAAAAATCAAAGCCGGACAAATAATTTGCCTTTCCGGCGATTTGGGTTCCGGCAAAACCACCTTGGCGCAAGGACTGTTAAAAGGCTTGGGAGCCAAAGGGCCATATACCAGCCCAACCTTTCTTATAATTAAAAATTATAAGAAAGAAATCCCAATTTCCAAATCCCAATTTCCAAACAAATCCAAAATCCAAAATCCAAAATCTAAAACTTTGAATATATACCACATAGATGTCTATAGGGTGAATGAAAAAGATATTTTAAATTTAGGTTGGGAGGAGATTATAAAGGATAAAAATAATATCATTGTAATCGAATGGGCCGAACGGATTAAAAAAATCATCCCTGCCGGCGCGAAGTGGATAAAATTTTCTTGGGAAGGAGAAAAGAAAAGAAAAATAAACCTCCACTTTTAATTTTTATTTTAAATCCGGAAATGTATCATAATCCAACGGCCGTCAGATTATGATACAAATAAAATTGTTTTAAAAAGGTTTTGGATAATAACCGCGTAATTGATTTTAAGCGCATTTTTTTGTAAAACCGCTTTTTCGGCGGTATAATAAGAATATGGCTCAAAATAGTGGAAAGTCCGCCCAAGGCGAGATTAATCCGTCCACCCGGGCGGACGGAAAAAAATTAGTCCTGATTGACGGCAACGCTTTGATTCACCGGGCGTATCACGCTCTGCCGCCGCTTATGACCAAAAAAGGCGAATTGGTCAACGCGGTTTACGGGTTTTCCAGCGTCCTGCTTAAAGTTATCAAGGAGCTCAAGCCGGATTTTATCCTGGCCACTTTTGATTTGAAAGGTCCGACTTTCCGTCATAAAGAATACGAAGAATACAAAGCCACGCGAATCAAAGCGCCGGATGAACTCTACGCGCAGATTGACCGGGTCAAAGAAATGGTGAGAGCCATGAATATTCCGATTTATGAAAAAGAAGGCTTTGAAGCGGATGATGTGATTGGCACGATGATTAAGCAATCGGAAGAAAATTCAGAGCACCCGGGAATAGAAAATATTATCGTGACGGGCGATTTGGACACACTGCAGCTGGTCAGTCCTAAAACCAAAGTTTACGCTTTGCGCAAAGGAATGAGCGATACGGTAATTTATGATGAAGGTTTGGTGCGGGAGCGCTACGGGCTGAAAGCCGATCAGATGATTGACTATAAAGGGTTGCGCGGCGATCAGTCGGATAATATTCCCGGAGTCAAGGGCATCGGAGAAAAAACCGCCAGCGCGCTGCTTAAAAAATACCAGACGCTGGAAAATATTTACGCTCATTTGGCGGAAATAGAAGGGGCGCTTAAAGATAAGCTGGAACGCGACAAGATGCGCGCCTTTATGTCCAAAAAATTGGCCACCATCGTCAAAGATGTTCCGTTAGAATTGGATTTCAAGCAGGCGATTACGCGCGAATTTGACCGGAAAAAACTGGTAGCGCTTTTTCAGGAACTTAATTTTTTCAGTTTGATAAAACGAATACCCGAATTTACTAATTACGAATCAAGTACTAATATACTAATTTCTAATAATGATAAAAAAGATATAGACAAAAAAAATTTACAGGAAGCTGGTGAGATAAAAGATTTCAAGTTAGAAAAGATAGAAGCGAATAAGCTTGATGGATATGTAAAGTTATTAAACCAGCAAAAGGAGATAGCGGTGAGCCTGGAAACTAGCGGTTCTAAATATTTTGACAGTACTATTTTAAGTTTGGCTTTTTGTTTTAAAACCGGTCGCGCTGGCTGGGTGGAATATTCACCAGAAAATTTAGAAAAACTCAAGGTAGTTTTGGAAAACAAAGAAATTAAAAAGATCGGATACAATTTGAAACATGATTGGCAGATTTTTCAGGGATTGAGTATTGATTATCAGGGTCTGGAATTTGACGTGATGATCGCGGCGTATGTTTTAAATCCCGGAGGCAAAACCGATTTGGAAAATCTGGTGTTGGAACAATTGGGAGAAGAAATGGAAAAGGATATTAAGTCCGGGCAACTGGGATTGGGTATCGGAGCGGATGAAAAAAAGTGGGAGAAAAACGCGCGCAAAGCCGATTATCTTTTCAAGCTCAAAAAAATTTACGCGGAAAAAATGGAAAAAATCAGCCGGGAACAGAAAGGAGAAAATAATCTGCAAAATGTTTTTTTAAATCTGGAAATGCCGCTAGTTAAAATTTTAGCCAAAATGGAAATGCGGGGCGTTAAACTTAACCCCCTGATTTTTGAAGGCATTTCGGAAAAAATAACGGAGAGAATTGAAAAATTAGAAGAAATAATTTACAAATTAGCGAAAAATAAATTCAATATCAATTCTCCTAAACAATTAGCGGAAGTTTTATTTGAAAAAATGCAAATTCCGACAACTGATGTGAAAAAAAACAAAACCGGATTTTCCACCGCTTCGGGAGAATTATTAAAAATCAGAAAAGCCAACCCGATTATTGAAAAAATCGAGGAATATCGGGAAATTTTTAAATTAAAAACTACTTATCTGGATACTTTGCCGCTCCTGGTGGATAAAAACTCGCGGATTCACACGGATTTCAACCAGGCGGTGACGGCGACCGGCCGCTTGTCTTCTTCCAATCCGAATCTGCAAAACATTCCCGTTAAAACCGACCTGGGCCAGATTTTACGCACGGCGTTCGTGGCGGCAGACGGCTATAAATTAGTGAGCGCGGATTATTCGCAAATTGATTTGCGCGTGGTGGCGCATATGAGCCAGGATAAAAAAATGATGGAAACTTTCCTCAAGAACGAAGATGTGCACCGGGCGACGGCAGCCGAAATCAACAAAGTTCCGCTTTCCCAAGTGACGGAAAAAATGAGAAGAAACGCCAAAGCGCTGAATTTCGGCGTAATTTACGGCATGAGCGTCTATGGATTTTCCGAGAGCGCGGGCATCGAGAGAGAAGAAGCCAAAAAATTCATCGATGAATATATGGAAAAATTTTCCGGCATCGCGGATTATATGCGGAAAACCAAAGAAGCGGCCAAAATTAATTTATATGTGGAAACAGAAATGGGCCGCCGCCGCTATCTGCCGGAAATCAATTCGCCTAATTTTCAAGTGCAGAACGCGGCGGAAAGAATGGCGATTAATATGCCGATTCAAGGGCTGGCGGCGGACATTATGAAACTGGCCATGATTAAAGTAGCTACGAATTACGAATTAGATACGAATGTACGAATGATTCTCCAGGTGCATGATGAAATTATTTTAGAAGTTAAGGAAAGCCTAGCTCCCGAAGTTGCTAAAAAAGTGAAAGCCATTATGGAAAGTGTTTATAAACTCAAAGTTCCATTGGTGGTAGATGTGAAAACGGGCGACAGCTGGGGGGAGATCTAGCTTTTAGGCGATAGCTTTTAGAATATTAGTATTAAAAATTTATGGACAAAATAAATTCTTATAAAGATTTAATAGTTTGGCAAAGATCAATAGAGTTGGTTGTGGCTGTGTATGAACTAACGGAACGATATCCAAGAGAAGAAATTTATGGTTTAACTAATCAAAGCAGGCGCGCCGCTGTTTCCATAGCTTCCAATATTGCGGAAGGCAGATACAGAGGAACAAAAAAAGACTTTACTCAATTTTTACGAATTGCGTTTGGATCAGGAGCAGAATTGGAAACACAAATAGCAATAGCGAAAAAACTTCTTAAAACTAAAAATTTAAATTATTTAAAAGTTGATTCATTGCTTATTGAAGTGATGAAAATGTTGAATAAAATGATAGGCAATTTAAACTCCTAAAAGCTATAAGCTAAAACCTAAAAACTAATCATATGCCCGAATTGCCCGAAGTTCAAACCATTGTTTCTGATTTAAATCAGAAAATTAAGGGTGATATTATCACCGGTTTTTGGAGCGATTGGCCCAAAGCCATCAAAGGAAAAACGGTAGAGGAATTTACGGAAGAGATGCGCAAACGGAAAATTTTGGGAATCCGCCGGATTGGCAAGAATATTTTTATCGATTTATCAGGAAAAAAAACGCTCTATATTCATTTGAAAATGACCGGACACCTGCTCGTGAAGGCACGAGCAAATTCCAAATTCCAAATTCCAAATTCCAAATCAACTTTCAATGATCAAATTTCAAAATCAAAAAAACAGGATTATTTTGGTGATAAAGTTAACCAATATATACATCACATCTGGTATTTAAAAAGAGATTTAGATAAATCGAAAAAAAATACATTCGTAGATTCGCATACATTCGCAGATTCGCATCGGACATTGGAGTTTTCCGATGTGAGAAAATTCGCCAAAATTGTTTTGGACGATACGCAAAAAATTTCCGAATTGCCGGAAATAAAAAAATTAGGCCCGGATGCCATGAGTCCCAGTCTGACTTTAAAAAAATTTCAGGAAATATTAAAGAAGAAAAAAAACAAAGCTATTGGTTTAGTTTTAATGGACCAAGAAACAATTTCCGGCATCGGCAATATTTATCGCAGTGAAATTTTGTTTGAGGCTGGACTTCGGCCGGTTAAAATGGTAAAAGAATTAAACAGGAAAGAATGGCAGAAGTTGTATGTTTCAACGAGAAAAGTGCTAAAAAAGGCTGTCAGAATGCGCGGAACTTCGCAAAGCGATTATCGGGACACCGCCGGCGCTCCGGGCAGTTTCCAAAAAGCGTTGAAAGTTTATAAAAAGAACGGGGAAAAATGCCCCGACTGTGGTATAATAATACAGTGTCGGAAGCTGGGCCAAAGAAGTTTATTTTTTTGCCCCAAATGCCAGAGATAAATTATTCAATATTTAAAGTGTTATCACTGAAGAATGTAAATTTCCTCAAAATTAAACTCGAATCCTGAATTTTCTTGTCAAAAATTTCCCCATATTCGACGGCAGCCTCGGAAAATTTTTGAAGAAAATTCGAATTCTCAAACAGGAATTTTTCGAAAATTTAAATTTTTCAATAGGTTCACGTTTAATAATTTAACCAAGTAACAATTTAACAATATATTATGAACAATAAACAAAAAGTGTTAGTGGCTATTGTCGCGGTGGCGATTGTGGCTGCCGGATCTTATTTTTTCTTAGGAACAAAGAAAAAAGAAGTTCAAAAAATCGATTTAAAAAACCAGGCTTCTCAAGGTTTCCCTTTGGCCAATGAGGGGCCGGTGAGTCCGATTTCCGGATTAGCTTGCGAAAATTGGAATCGGCGTCCGATAGCGGTGATGCAACCGGCTGACGTTCCGGCTCGTCCGGCCGCCGGTCTTTCGGAAGCCGATATGGTAATTGAAATGCCGGTTATTACGGCGACCATTACGCGGTTGATGGGAATTTATATTTGCGGCAATCCGGATGACGTAGGCTCGATGCGCAGCGCTCGGCATGATTTTGTGCCCATCGCTAAAAGTCTGGATGCGATTTTTGTCCATTGGGGGAGATCGGATATCGAAGCTTTCAAGGAAAGATTAAATAACGGAGTAATCGAAAATATTAATTGTAATAACGACGCGGGCCGGCCTGGCGGCGATTGCTGCTATCGCAAGACTGGCATGGCGCGGGGGGTGGATTCCGGCTATGCCAAATTCAGCAAGCTTTTGGAATGTTCCAAGGAATTCAGCTATCGCATGGAAGGCCAGTTTTCCGGTTATGCCCATCAAGGCGAAGCTCCCTTGGATCAAAGACCGGATACGGCGCACTTAAGAGTCGGTTTTCCCGGTCCCTTTGAGGTGGAATATGATTACGACAAAGTCTCTAATTCATTCTTGCGTATTTGGGGCAATACTCCCGATTATGACCGCAATAATAAAAAAAGAATAGCGCCTAAAAACGTGGTGGTGATGATGGCGGTTTCCGAACAGATTGAAGGGCAATATAATAATGTCCAGCTGGGCGATCCCTGGTATGACACCTCCGATTCCGGCGAAGCCAGATATTACATCAACGGCCAGGAAATTTTAGGCACTTGGAAAAAAGACAAATCCAGCATTGACAGCAAGCTGCTTTTCTATGACAGCAACGGACAAGAAATCAAATTTGTTCCCGGACAAATCTGGGTGGAAGTGTTGGAACCGGGTTCGGGACTCAAGTGGGTGACAAGCCAGGTTTAAAAACTTAAAAATCTATTTAAGAAAACTTTCCGTTAAGGGGAGTTTTCTTTTTTATTTCCACTTTCTTTTTAGAAAAGAAAGTGGAGAAAGAAAAGCCCGCCCCGACTAGGAAAATGACAAATTCGGATTCACTCGCTAAAACTTCTCAAGTCGCTTACGCTAAAAGAGAAGTTTTTTTACGCTCGCTTCATCTCGAATTTATACCATTTTCCGGCGTAAGGGCGGAATAGATTTTTAGTATTTTGTTATATTTTCAAGATACAATATACTGGATATATGATTATTTTTCTTTACGGAGAGGATGCTTTCCGGTCCAATTTAAAACTGCGAGCCCTTAAGGATAAGTTTCTTTTAAGCGACACTTCCGCTTCCGGATTATCGGTTTTGGATTATGGAGAAAAACCCGGAGAAACAAAGGATATAAAATTGATAGATATTTTGGAATCAGCCAACTTACTTTCGCCTAAGAGACTGGTGATAATCAAGAGAATAATTGCCCAAGGGTCAAAAGAAGAACAGGAAAATATCTTAGCTTATCTTAAAAAGAAGCAGAAAAAAATAGAAGGAGATAGGGATTTAGTAATCGTTTTTTGGGAAGAAATTTTAAATCAAAAAAAGAATGCGCTCTTCCAATTTTTAACTGCCGAAAAGACAGAAATTAAACAACAGGAATTCACAAAACTTTCCGGAGCCAAATTAGAGCAATGGGTTTTAAAAAGAATGCAGGAACTTTTTGGCCGGGCGAATATTTCTCAAAAAACTCTGGAAAAACTCATAATTTTTTGCGGCCAGGATACGCGAATTTTAAATAATGAAATCGGGAAATTGGCCAATTTTTGCGATCAAAAAACTATCCAGGAGAAAGACGTGGAAGAGCTGGTCCAGGCGGCGCTTGCCGGCAATATTTTTTCCATTATTGACGCGGTGGCCGAAGGCCGGAAAAAAGACGCGCTGCTGCTTGTGCATCAGCATCTTAGTAAAGGCGAAGATCCTTTTTATCTTTTTTCCATGCTGGTTTATCAGTTGCGCAATCTGCTGAAGGTCGCCGATTTAAAAGAAAATTTTAGCTATCCGGAAAGGGAGATCATTCGGGTTTCCCAAATGCACCCTTTTATCGTGCGCAAAAGTTTAAACCAAATTCGCAATTTTACTTTTGTTCAATTGGCGAAACTTTACCAAAAATTAAGCCAGCTGGATGTCATGATGAAAACGGGAAAAGTCGGGGCGGAATTGGCGCTGGATAAATTTATAGCGGAGATGTAATTACTTTTTCTTGCCGTATCAGATTTGTCATTGCGAGCACCCGTTGCACGAGTATAAACTCCGCGAAGCAATCTAATTTTAAAGTTTATTAGATTGCCACGGTCGTTTCGAGGCGAAACTTCCTCGCAATGACATTTTTTTAAAATTAAGATTAAAAAAATTCCGATTACTCGGAACTTTTTAATTTACTTTTATTTCTTTGCCAGCGCTTTGACTTTGGCGTTCAAGCGGGATTTCTGGCGGGCGGCCGTATTTTTGGGCAGAACTTTCTTCTGAACCGCTTTGTCAAGAGCCGTTAAGGATTTCTTCAGCCAATTTTGAGCTTCTTTAATATCACCCCTGGCAACGGCTTCCCGGGTTTTTTTAATAGCGCTGCGGAAAATTCCTTTAATTTGATTGTTAATGGCGGTTTTTCTTCCGGTTACGCGGATGTATTTTTTAGCCGCTTTTTTGATAGGCATAAATCTTTTTAAAATAAAAAATTAAAAATAAAATATTAAAAATACGGGATATATACTTAGTAAGTTTTATCATAATATCAATTTTTTGGCAAGAAAGGGGGAAAATGATAGAATTAAAAAGGTCAAATGGTTATCAAGATTTAATATTTAGTTTAGCAATTTAGCAATATAACAATGTAACAATTTAATTTATGTTGGCTAAAATTAAGGGCAAAATTGAATATATCAAAAACGGCTACGCGGTGATTGGCGCGGGCGGCTTGGGTTATAAAGTTTTTTCGACGCCCTATATTCTGGGAAAAATCGCCGGCCGGGAAGAAGCGGAGTTTTTTTTACACACCCATGTGCGGGAAGACACCTTGGCGCTGTATGGCTTTTTGGCGCCGGAGGAACTGGAGATGTTTGAATTGCTTATTTCCATTTCCGGCATCGGACCCAAAGCCGGAATGGGAATTCTTTCCATCGCTTCTCCGAAAACCATTAAAACAGCCATCTTAAACGAAGATTCTTCTCTTCTCACTAAAGTTTCCGGCATCGGCAAAAAAACCGCCGAAAGGGTCATTCTGGAACTCCAAAATAAAGTGGCCGATATTTCCGTGGGCGACAAAGAAGAAGCGGTAGTGGATTCGGACACGATTGAAGCGCTAACCGGCATGGGTTATTCGGTGACCGAAGCCCGGGATATTTTGAAAACCGCTCCCAAAGATATTAAAGATGTGGGTGAAAGAATTAAGTGGGCGCTTAGGAATTTGGGAAAAAAATAGCTTACTAATTACTAATAAAATACGAATATACGAATTTTTAATAATAGGCGGGTATCGTATAGCGGCTCATTATATAACCTTCCCAAGGTTGAGATGGGGGTTCGACTCCCCCTACCCGCTCAAAAAAATTTCAAGAAATTTTTTTGAGCGAGGCTCGCCCGTAAGGCGGCCCGCTCGTATAATTTCGAAACATTATCAGCGAGGCTCGCCCGTTCGCCCTTTGGGTGAAACGAAGGTGGCCCGCTCAAAACATATTAAAAATAACCCGTTAGAGGGTTATTTTTATTTGGCCTGTTTTTCCAAAGAGCGCCTTTGAGGGAAGCAGGTTTTTTGCTTAGAGTTCGTTTACGAAAAAACCTGGAAAGCTCCGTAATTTTCTTTCCCGCTATTCTTCTAATCTCTGTCTTTCCTTCAAAGCCTCATTTTCTTTTTTGAGTTCCACCATTTTTAATTCTCGCCCGACCATGTAACTGTTCATCTTTGCCAGTTCATCAATACGAATTTTAAGTTCTTCTGTCTTCTCGCTCACGCCTTTTTCGAGGTCTTTGGTATAATTGGCAAGTTTCACCTCGATCGCTCTTTTTAAAGTAATGTCTTCAATTGCTAGTAAAATTTGTTGGGTCGCATCCAACTGCCTAGCATTAAGCAGCATTGTTTTTACTCCAATGCCAGGAAAGTCATGGGAAACCTCATAATCGTTGAAAACTTTTTTATTAGGCAAAATATCTTCCAGTAACTTCTTCAGTTCAGGGATATTCCATTGACCATTCCCCAAATCATAAATAAACCTACCTTCCGTTTGCTCTTTTGTAACTTGGAAGTTTTTGTAGAAAGATGCATTTGCCCCGATTATTTGAAACTTAGGATCAAGAATCAAAAACGGTTCTCTGGCCGTATCTGAAAAAGTTTTGATGTAATACAAGGAGATTTCCGCGTCTGATTGCGTTATGGTTTTATTATCTTGCATACGTTCACCTCCTTTTAGTTAGTTTTATTTGAATAATTATTTAAATAGTTCTTAACTTTTTGGATGATTTTTCTGCTCATAAATTTATTTTCTCGCTTCCGTCACAAAAAATCCCCTTGCGAACAAAGGGGAGATATTTCTAAAAAGTTTTTCTGCGGTTAGAGTTTTGAGAGAGAGTAAGCGAGCGAGAGCATGAGTCATCTCTGGTTGGGATTTGATGAAAATACGTATATTTGTTACTCGCAACGCGTCGTTCATAGTTTTTCTTCTTAGTCTAAGAATCTCATTTTTTACAACCATTGTCAAGACAAGATTCAGGTTCATTTGCGGTATTATAAAGGGAGAAAAAAAGTTTTCGAACATGCGCGGGTTGGGGCAAAAAAACATTTATTTCTTGTTTTTGTCCACCTTAGGGGACTATAAATAATGAAAATCGCGCGCATTTTTGTTTTAGCAAAAAATACCCTGATTATCGAGGGCGTTTTTTTAATATAAAAAAACCGATTTAACATAGGTAATTTTTATTATACATAGCACGGGCTTTTTGATTAGAGCTTTGTTTTCCGCTATGCTAGTATTAAATTGAACTGGATTCCGGCTCTGGGGCCGGAATGACAATGAAATATATGACTTTAAATAAAGACAATAATTTTCTCCAATCGGATATTTGGCGGAAGTTTCAGGAAAGTGCTGGGCACAAGACTTTTCATTTGGAATTAAAATCCCCCTCCGATCCCCCTTTTGAAAAGGGGGAAGGTTTTAGTTTTTCGGCGAGCATAATTGAACATATCTTACCGGTGGTGGGAAAATATTTTTATTGTCCACGAGGCCCCATAATCGGAATTTCCAATGACCAAATCCCAATTTCCAATAAAATCCCAAATTCCAAATCCCAAATTAATTTGTTAATAGACTTGACGAAAAAGAAAAATGCCGGATGGGTTAGAATTGAACCGGAAAATGCAGAAACGCTGGAAATTATAAAAAAACAGGTTGATTTTAAAATAAGCAAGGCGCCGCATGATATGCAGCCGAGAGAAGTTTTGATTGTGGACATTACCAAATCAGAGGAAGAATTGCTATCCGGAATGAAAAGCAAAACACGGTATAATATCAACTTGGCGCAAAAACGAGGCGTATATGTTAGTGTCATTCCCGCGCAGGCGGGAATCCAGGAAACTGATTTTCTGGATTCCGGCTCCGGGGCCGGAATGACAAAAAAATATATTACTGAATTTATCAGATTAATTAAATTAACGGAAAAAAGGAAGGATATAAAATTTCATTCAGCAAATTATTATCAAAAAATGTTAGAGGTGATTCCGGGCAATATTTTAAAATTATATGTGGCGGAATATAATAATAAAGTCATCGCGGCTAATTTAATAATATTCTATGGCGATACGGCGACTTATCTCCATGGCGCGACGGACGATGAATATCGCAATACGATGGCGCCCTATCTTTTGCAATGGCAGGCGATACAAGACGCGAAAAAAGCGGGCTACGCGCGGTATGATTTAGGAGGAATCAAGACGGAAATTCCAAATTCTCTGGCTACGCCAGATCTGGCAAAGCCAGACAAATTCCAAATTCCAAATTCCGGAAATTGGTCCGGAATTACCAAATTCAAGCTGGGTTTTGCGCCGGCCGCCGAACCGGTAAAATTTCCCGGCAGTTATGATATAATAATAGACAGAAAAAAATATTGCTTGTATGGAATTATGCAAAAAATGAAACTCCTTTGGACTTACGCCCAGGGTATCTAGCGATATCTGCACCGCACGGACATTCGTCCGCGTTAATTGCGGCTGCAGAGTTGTTAAAACCTCTACTACACTCCGGGGTTGATACCGTTTATTCAAGCAAACAATAAAACTATTCAAAAGCGCGATACAAAATAGTTTTAATTTTTTTATACCATGGCGCGCGTATATTCCTTGATATTTTCGGGCAAGTTTTTTTTGTTTTTTATTTGTGTTATAATAATCATAACAGCGCGGGCAGTATATTTATGCGAAACAAAAAAGAAAAGTTAAGATTAAATGGAGGATTCACGCTGGTGGAACTGCTTCTGGTTATCGGTATCATTGCCACTTTGGCGGTAGTCACTTTCGTGGCTTTGGATCCGGCTCAACGCTTTGCCGACGCGCGCGATGCCAGAAGAACTTCCGATGTGGAAACGATTTTAAGCGCGGTGCATCAGTATGTCATTGACAATAAAGGCGACTTCCCTTCGGGCGTGGATGAAACGGAAAAACAGCTGGGCACGGCCAGCAGCGGCTGCGAAGCGACTTACGGGGAATGCAGCGCCAACACTTCGTATTGTCTGGACATATCCGGCGATCTGGCTAAATATCTCAAAACCATCCCTTATGATCCGCAAACCGGTTCGGCGGCCAGCACTCAATACACGATAGTTAGCGACAGCAACGGGATCGTGACCGTCAAAGCTTGCGATACCGAAGGAGAAACGGTAATTTCCGTTTCCCGCTGATTAAACCTAAATAACTCGCGCAAATTTGTGGATGAAGAAAAACCCCTATCCAAAGAAAAAATAATACCGGAAGAAACCATCCGCCCCGATGAACCTGCGGCGAAGCCGGTTCCGGCTAAAAAACCCGGAAGAAAAAAGAGATCTGCCAGGCAGGCTGTTTTATCAATCGCGCCAAGTTCAAGCGAGCCGGATCAAAATAAGCCGGCGGAAAAATCTTCCCGGCTGGTGGAAAATTTTTTTTAAAAAAATTCCGTTGCGAGCATTCCGATACCCGCGGAAAAATCTGAAGAAGCGCCAAAAAATGATCTGAAAAATCTCAATCAAGAAATTCCGCCGTTTGTTTTAACGCCGCCGTCTTCGCCGGATCAAGGGAGGAATCCGGACGGACAAGAGAAACAAATTGCGGATAAAAAAGAGTTTAAAGATGAGCCGGAAGCGAAACCGGATGTTTTTGCAAAAGAAGAAAGTCAAGACCAAAAGAAAAAATGGCTGAAAAGGTCTTTGATCGCGCTGGCAATTTGTTTGGTTTTAGGTTTGCTGGGCTTGACCGGTTATTTTTATTATAAATACAAGATCGCTTCTCAAGCCAATCCGGCGGAAAACGAAGCGCAAACTTACGCGGCCAAAATCGGAAAGTTTATTCTATTGCCTGCTGAAGAGCCGACTCTGGCGACGGTGGCGGATATTGAAAAACTCAAAGACCAGCCTTTTTTTGCCAACGCGCAAAATGGAGACAAAGTATTGTTTTTCACTCAAGCGCAAAAAGCCCTTTTATACCGCCCCGCGGAAAATAAGGTTATTGAAATCATGGCCATTAGCTCTTCCACGGCGCTTGAGCCCTCTTTGCCGGATCAGGGCGGGAATCCGGGCGAGTCGAGCGTAAACCAGGAAAGCGCGGATAAGGCTTCCGCCGAGAGCTGGAAAGCGGAGCAGACTGTTTCTGAAGAACAAACTCCGGCGGAAAGTCAGCTCAAGGAAGCCCCGCCCAAAACCGTCAAAGTGGCGGTGTATAACGGAACCAGCACCAAGGGTTTGGCGAAAAATATCAGTGAAAAAATTTCCGCGCTTTCCGGAGTGGAAATCGGAGCGATAGCCAACGCCGAAGGCGTTTACGCCAAAACAATCATTATCGATCTTTCCGGAAACAACGAGGCTTTCGTCCAAAGTCTCATGGAAAAAATCGGCGGGGAAGAAAGCGCGTTGCCGGAAGGCGAGCAAAAGCCGGAGGCGGACATTTTAATTATCAGCGGAAGCGATTTTAAAGCGGATTAAGCGGACGGAATTGTTTCGCGATATAAATATTTTTAACAAGACATATAGCCCTCTCTGATTATCATTCGGGCTTTGCAATGATTGGCGGCAGAATAAATAAAAAAATTGAGGAGTAAACATATGCGACTTCGCATTAAAGTGATTTTATCCGTTATAGTCATCATTGGCGCCTTGACCGCCGTTATTTTCTATATTTTTTCAGCCAATCTTACCGAAGATTTCCGAAAACTGGAAGAAGATAAGGCGTATGAAAACATTTCCCGGGCTTATGACACTCTGGCAAGCAGAATCGACGATCTTTCCGTTAAGCTTTCGGATTGGGCGCAATGGGACGACACTTATGATTTTGTCCAGGATCGAAATGAAGAATATGTCGACGTGAACCTGCAGGAAGAGGCGTTGACGCTCCTGCAGATTAATCTGATAATCATAACGGATGAAAGCGGAGATATTATCTTTAAAAAACATGTTAATCGGGAAGGAGAAGAAAAGCCTTTTCCTGAAAGATTGGAACAGTATTTTCCTTCGAAAAAAGCGCTTCCGGAGGAAGAAAACAGCGCTCCGGAAGGATATGAAGGAATTTTAATCATCCCCGCCGGGCCCGTAATCATAGTTTCCCGGGGCGTAACTTCCAGCGACGGAACCGCGCCCTTAAAAGGAGAAATTGCTTTCGGTTATTTTTTCGATGAAACCGCCGTGGAGCAGCTTTCCAATCTTACTTATTTGAAAATCAGCTATTCTCCGTATGGCGCGGATAATTTGGATCGCGCGTTTGACGCGCCGTGCCAAGCTCTTTCCAAAGAGCATCCGTTTTTCGTGGAAACTCCTCAAAATCAGGAAAAAATTTCCGCTTACGCGCTGATAAACGATGTTTTCGGCGATCCCGTTTTGATATTGCGGGCGGAAATGAACCGGAATACATATCAACAGGGGCTAAAAGCCATCGCGTTTTTTAAAAAATCGATCTTGTTTGCCGGAATCGCAATCATTCTGGTCATTTTAATTTTATTTGAATATCTGGTAATCCGGCGGCTGTCCAGGCTAAGCGCGAATATCAACAAAATCAATGTGGATAAAGGCCAATTAGCGATTGAAGTTATCTCCGGAAAAGACGAGGTTTCCCGTTTGGCGGTGGAAATTAATAAAATGCTGGAAAAAGTCGATATGGCGGAAACGCGAAAAAAAGAGCTGGAAAAGTTGAGAACCGCGGATACGGAAAAAATCCAAAAACAAAACCAGCATTCAGAAAAAACAAATAAAGCGATTCTGAATATTCTGGAAGATATCAGCAATTCGGAGCAGGATCTGCAAAGAAAAACCATAGAACTGAAAAAAGCCAGCCTGCTGGTCGAAGAGCAAAAAAAACGCGCCGAAGGCATTTTGCGGTTCCTGCAATCCATCGGTGAAGGAGTGTTCGCCACCGATCTCAATTGTTCTCTTATTTTTGTCAATCTGACAGCCGTGAAAATGATTTCCCGAGTTGAAAGCGATCCGCTGATCGGAAAAGAATATTCGGATAATTTTCTATTTATGAGCGGAAAAGGAGACGGCAAGAAAAAAATCGATCCCGTGAGGGAAGTGCTTAAAAACCCTCAAGTTTACGTGTTGCCCAACGATTGCTATCTGAATGTCCAGTCGGAAAATATTCCCATTTCCGGTTCTTTCGCGCCGATTACCGAAAAGGGAAAAATATTGGGAGCCGTGGGCGTTTTCCAGGATATAACGGAGTGTCATAAAATCGAGAAAGAAAAAGACAATTTCATGTCCATCACGGCCCATCAACTTCGAACCCCGCTTTCCGGCATTCGCTGGATGCTGGAATCGCTTCTGGACGGCGACGCGGGCAAGCTTTCCAGGGAGGCCAAAGATTATCTCAAGCAGATTTCTGAAAACAACCAGCGATTGGTCACCGTGGTCAACGATCTGCTGGATGTTTCCCGGATTAATATGGGCAAAAACAAAGAAGCTTCCATTCCGGTCGATATCTGTAAAATACTGCAGGAAGCGGTAGAAACATTGAAAGGCCTGGCCAATGAGCGCAAAGTGGAAATTTTTTATGAAAAAACGCCTTCTTTGAAATCGAAAATCAAAGCGAGTCCCAAACATCTTTTTCAGGCTCTGGAAAACCTTATTTCTAACGCTATCCGATACACTCCCGGAGGCGGAAAGGTCAAAGTTGTCGCGGATAAAAAAGATGGGAAAGTCCTCGTTAGCATAATTGATACTGGCATCGGCATTCCTAAAAAAGACCAGGATAAAATATTTAGCAAGTTTTTCCGCGCTTCCAACGCCGTTCTCAAAGAAGCCGACGGTTCGGGTTTAGGGCTGAATGTGGTAAAGTTGTTTATAGAAGAAAACGGCGGAAAAGTTTGGTTTAAAAGCGAAGAAGGAAAAGGGTCGACATTTTATGTTGCTTTGCCTTTTTGGGAGGCAACTGAATCTCCGCGCCCGTAAGGTTATGGCGGCAGAAAAAGAGCGGATGGCAATTTGAGTTTTTGATCTTTCCAGCCTCGTGCTCGCGCATGGAGCGTTGTGGCGAAAGAATAAATAATTTTTCAATTAAATTTTATGTGCGCAGAAACAAACAACACTAAAGGAGTCTCGCGTATTTTAGTGGGAGAGGACGATAAATTTCTCTCAAATATTTATAAAACCAAGCTTACAAAAATCGGATTCCAGGTGGATCACGCGCTTAACGGCGAGGAAGCGCTCAAAATGGCCCGGGAAGGTGAGTTCAAGAATTTAGAGCCCCTTTTTTGAAATTTCCAGAGCGATAACTTCGTTAGGAGTTAGATAATT
>PEVT01000019.1 GCA_002780175.1 Candidatus Moranbacteria bacterium CG06_land_8_20_14_3_00_40_12
GCCGCCAAATCAGAAAATTTTTATTTGAAAAATTTTCTGAAAATGAGTTATTATTAACTCATAGAAAAACTTGAAATTGTTAGTGGTGCGGCTTCGCCGCATTTTCAGAATTTCGCGGGGGGATTTCCTCGCCGCCTGCGGCGGCAAAGAATGTTCGAACTATTTTCAGAATAGAGCACAAGAATTAAAAATATACAAGCAAAGCAAGAGTTCGCCCCGGCATACACGGGGCGTCTGGCGCATGCTGGAAAAGTCTCGCTCCGGGCACCAAAAAATCCCTTCAATATAATAGGGGATTTTTTATTTTGTTAAAGTTTTATTAGCTAGAAATATTTTTCTTTTCCTCTTTTTCAATCAAATCCAAAACTTTCGGAATTCTTTTGAAATCCTTAATTAAAACCTCCCGCATACTGCCGTTATATAAAGCGGCCGCCGGGTGATAGAGCGCGAAAAAAACCTGCCGACTGGCAGGCAGGCTTGCTTGCCTAAATTCCGGGACTTCGCGCCGCATTGCTTGGCCGTGGATTTCCGATATTTTAAAATTGGGTAAAAATATTTCCATACTGTGCTTGCCCAGCGTTACGATTAATTTCGGCTGGATAATTCTGATTTGTTCCAAAAGCCAAGGCCAGCAAATATTTTTTTCTTCGGGAAGAGGATCGCGATTTTCCGGCGGACGGCATTTAACCGTGTTCGCGATGTAAATATCTTCTCGTTTTAAATTTATAATTCCGAGCATCTCATCTAAAAATTTCCCCGCCGCGCCCACGAATGGCTTCCCTAGCTCATCTTCTTTTTTCCCCGGTCCTTCGCCGATAAACATAATTTGGGCTTCCGCGCTTCCGTCTCCCGGAATAACTTGCTTGCAGCCGCTTCTTAAAACGCACTTAGAGCAAGCTTTCATTTCCAAATTGAGTTTATTTAATTGTTCTTGTTTGGACATCTGAAAAATTTTAAATTATAAATTTTAAATTCAAAATGGAATCTTAATGATTAAATTAAATTTTAAAAATTTGTTAATTTAGTAATTTGAACTTGATTTAAAATTTAAAACTTAAAATTTAAAATTATTTTAGTCCGTTTATCCTTACCAGCCCAAATTCATCATCTTCTGTATTCCAAACCGCAAACGTCGGAGGATAGATTTGATTAGCCACATTTCCCGGATTCAGCATCTTACACTCATTTATAATTTCTTCAAATGGTTTGTGCGTATGCCCGTAAAAAACGAACTGGTATTTTCCCATCCGGCAAAGCTCTTCGGCTTCCCAGGGAAAATGGACAAACGCTACCTTTGTATTTTCAAATTCCGCTTCTCCGAAATTTTTGAATATTTTGGTTTTTTTATATGTCATCCCGAGCGCCTGCCTGCCGGCAAGGCAGGAAGTCGAGGGATCTAATTTTTCAAAAAAATAATCTTTTAAAAAATCATTATCCATATTGCCGAAGGTATAAAAAATTTCACCCTGAAAGTTATCATTCGAAAAATCCAGAGTTTCCATCGATGCCAAATCGCCGCAACAAATTATTTTTTTAATCTCATTTTCACGGCAATAAGCCAACACTTTTGTTAGATTTGGAATATTGTCATGGATGTCGGAAATAATAACGACAAGCATAAATTTTCAGTTAATTTTTGATTCGTAATTCTTTCAAAAGCGCGATGTCTTCTTTCACTTCATCGTGTTCGGTTTCTAGAATCAGATCTATGTTATTTTTCTGCGCGAAGGACACGATTTTAGTGAAGGCTTCTAAATTTATTTTACCTTTTCCCGGATGTTCGTGACGATCCTTTTTGGATCCACATTCGCTTTGACTGTCGTTGATATGCATTAATTTAACTAAATCCCAGTCTAATTCATCGTTAATTCTTTTAAAAGCCGGAGAAAAATCGTTCCAATTATATCCGGAAGCAAAACTATGCTGGGTATCCAAGCAGATTCCCGCAATTTGAATATTATTAACGCCTTTAATTATTTCTCCAAGTTCCCCTAAATCATCTCCGATAATCGCTCCAGCTCCGGCGCTATTTTCCAAAAGCAATCGGGTTTTTCCGCTATAGCCATCCAAGGTTTTTTGGAGCATTTCAATAGTTTTTTTCTTGGCCTCTTTTTCTCCCAAGTCTTTAGCCGTTCCCAAATGAGTCATTACATATTTAGCGCCTAGAAGGCTGCCTCTTTCCAATTCATCACGCACCACGCTCACGCTGCCATAACGAATGCGATTATTATTCGAAGCGAAATTAATATAATAGGGGGTGTGAATATACCAAGCTTTTAGGTTATAGCTTTTAGCTTTTAGCTTAAATTCTTTAACTAAATCAAGTGTTAAGTCTGGCGCCCTTCCTCCTTGGGGCGAGCGGGTGAACATCTGCAAACATTCGCAACCTAAATCCGCCGCTCTACCTGGAGCATTTTGGATTCCGCCCGCGATGGAAACATGGCAACCTATGTTCATAACTTTTAGCTTATAGCTTTTAGGTAATAGCTTATAGACCTATTCTATTACAAGAATCAAGCAAATTCAATTTCTAAAAGCTAAAAGCTATAATCTAAAAGCTGGTTAGACTATTTTCCATCCTTTCTCCGTTTCAACTATCCGGCCTTTCACTTCAAAACCGGAAGCCAGTTTATGCCCGCCGCCGCCGAATTGGGCGGCAATCCGGGAAACATCCACCCCTTTATATTCTTCGCTTCTTAAACTGCCCTTAATTATGCCGCCTTCTCTTTCCGATAAAACTAAAGCGAACTTAGCTCCGGGAACCGTATCTAAAATTCCGGCCACTTGATTGATATCCTCCAAAGAAGCTTCGCATTCTTGCAAGTCTTTAATCGTCAGAATGGAAATTATCATCCCGTTTTCCAGATTAATTTTGGCTTTTTCAAACGCCCGGCCCCAGAGTTTCAGCGTGGATATTTTTTTATTGACAAAAACCGCTTCCACTAATTTGGAAAGGGAAGCGCCCTTTTTCATCAGCATTGAAGCTATTTGCATTATTTTAGGAGTGGTATTAGAATGCTGGAAAATTCCCGTGTCTCCCACTATTCCCAAGAGCAGATGGTTGGCCATTTTTTTGCTGATTTCCACCCGATTGAAAGAAAAAAAATCGAAAATAATTTCGCAAACGGAAGAATATTCCGGATCGATGATATTGATGTCTCCTCTTAGAGAGATGCCCGGGTGATGATCCAGCAGCGCTACCACCTGATCTTCTCTGAAATTTTTTTTTACTTCATTAAATCCGGTTTTGCCGATCCCGCTTTGCGGAGTTTTGACGGAGTAAATTTTTTCAAAACCCCTTTCAACGCTGTCGCACGCTATGATTAATTTAAATTCTTCCCAATTCACTCTGTCGGGAAAAACAAAAGTTTCTTTGGTCAAAAGGCTTAAATATTCCGGCATGGGATCGAAACAGACCACCGCTGTTTCTTTGCCCAAAGAATTCAAATATTCCTTAAGCGCCAAGACTGAACCGACTGTGTCGCCATCCGGGCGGGAATGGGCAAAAAGCAGGATTTTATCCGCTTTTTTGATAACATAGGCTAAGGTCTTGAATTCTTTTAAAAATTTTTCCATAGAAACTCTAAAAAATGCGGCTTTGAGCCGCTTTTTTTAATTTACCCGCAAAAGTTTTTCCATCTTTTCCGCCTCTATTTCTGAAGTATCCAGTTTAAAAACTATTTTAGGCAACGGCCTCATTTTTAATTTTTTATTCAGTAATCCTTGAATTTTATAAATTTCTTTCTCAAGACTCTTCATCGCGTACCGGGTCTCTTTTTCCGGGAAAATACTCAAGAATAGGCGAGTATAGCGAAGATCTGGGCTGGTGTCAACTTTGGAAATTGTGATAAAAACTCCGGGTTTGAAATTAAATTCCCGGAGTAAAATTTCATTAACATTTCTTTTAACCGCCGCGCTTAATTTTTCCGCTCTCTTTTGGGACATATCAAAAATATTTTTAAAAATTCTTACAGCTTTCCCGGTTTGATTTCCTCTTTATAGGAAATCAGAACATCGCCTTCTTTTATTTTAGTCTCGCCTAGAAAGGTAATTCCACATTCTTGATTTTCCTCCACTTCATTGGTATCCACTTTATTTTGCTGCAAATTGGAAAGCTGGCCTCGGCCAATAATATTTTCATTTCTTAGAACTTCTACCTGCGTTTTGTTAATCATTTTCCCCGAAATCACTTTTCCGCCCACAATCATATCTTTTTTGCCATTTTTAAAAATAGCCAGGACTTTTAATTTGCCAAAATCGGTTCTTTCGCTTAAAGGAGGGAGCATCGAAGACAAGCGTTTTTTAATTTCTTCAATCAGCTCGTAAATTACTTTGTAATTTTTTACTTCCACTTCGCCTGCTTCGGCCATTCTTTTGGCGACGGGAGTAATTTCCACGTTAAAACCCAATAAAATCGCTCCGGAAGCCTGGGCTAAGCGCACGTCTGATTCAGTCGCATTGCCGATTCCCAGATAGATATAATCAATGGCCACTTCTTCCGATTTTATCTCGGAAAGAATTTGTTCTATGGCTTCAATAGAGCCCTGAACGTCCGCTTTAAGAATCACGGGCAACCTTTTTATGTTTTCATCAATAATTCTTTTATAACTTTTTTGAGAGCCCGAATTCTGGCCATTTTCCATTAAACCTTTGGCGCTGCCGGAACTTTGATCGGATTTCGTCTTGGCTATTGTCCGGCTGGAAACAGCCTGCAGGACATCGTTGGTTTGGCAGGTAGCGCTTAAGCCAAATAAGCTCACTGGCGTTGAAGGTCCAGCCTCTTTCAGCCTTTTCCCCAAAAAATCTTCCAGGCGCCTGACACGACCGAAAATCGAACCTACGGCAATATCTTGGCCTTCTTTTAAAATACCAGTTTTAATCAAAACCGTCGCCACCGCGCCTTTTTTCGGATCCAAATGAGATTCCAGAATTATCCCTAAAGCTTCCCTTTTATAATCAGCTTTAAAATCTTCGACTTCCATCAAAAGTAAAATGTTTTCTAGAAGTTCGTCCATGCCCAAATTATTTTTAGCGCTCACTTCGGAACATAAAATCTGTCCGCCCCATTCTTCCACCAGAATGCCGTTTTTCCCCAGTTCTTCTTTCACTTTTTGAATGTTGGCTTCCGCTTTATCGATTTTATTAATCGCCACAATGGTGGGAATTTTCTTTTCCAAAAGATATTCGATGACTTCTTTGGTTTGTGGACGGACTCCGTCATCAGCCGCCACTACCAATATGGCGATATCCGCCAAACTCACTCCCCGTTCGCGCATAGCGCTAAAGGCTTCGTGTCCGGGAGTATCTATAAAAGTAATTGATTTTCCTTTTTTCTTTACCTGATAAGCGTTAATATGCTGGGTGATGCCCCCGGATTCTTTGGCCACGATATTGGTTTTGCGGATATTATCCAAAAGTGTGGTCTTTCCATGATCAACATGACCCAAAATAGTCACCACTGGAGGCCGGGCTTGCAGATTTTCGCCGGTTTCTTTTTCTTTTTTCAAAATTTCCAGGAGCTTTTCCAGCGTCATAGCTTCACCCTTATCCAAAACTTCTTCTTCAACTTCGAAACCCAAATATTGAGCGATAATCGAGGCTGTTTCGAAATCAATTTGTTCGTTGATAGTGGCTAAGATGCCGTTTTTCATCAGTTCTCCGATAACCACGCTCACTGACAAATTTAAAACCTCGCTCAATCTTTTTACTGATATTCTAGAAGAGATTTTGACAATTTTCTTTTGCGTGGATTCCATGAAAAAATTATTAATAACACTTAGACGCTTCTTTCTTCTTTAGAAAGAGCAATTGCAATAGCTTTTTCTTCTTCTTTTGTAAGAGGATGCTTCTCCGCTTTTCCCGCTTTTATAGCTTTGGAAAAAACTCGGGTGCCTTCTTTGATATAAAGCGAAGAAATCACCAATCCGTTATTTTTTCCGTTGAGTAAAGCAATGGCGAAACTTTGATCTCCGCCAATATCGTTAAAAGGATTAAATCTGACAATGCCGATTTTATGCAAACTTCGGAATGCCAGAGTATTTATCTGATTGGAAATATTATACAATTCATGAATATCCTTATCCAGAACTTTAAGATTTTTGGCTTGTTCAATCACGGTTTCTTCCAAACTGCGGCTACCGCCTCCGATTAAAGATTGATCCTTCTTTATTTTTCCCAGACTAATCTGCAAGAGAATTATCCAAAGCGCTTCCCCTAAAATCAAGACGAAGGTCAAAATCAGCGTCCAATTGTTTTCTAAAAACTTTAAAACTTCCGGCATAAAAAAGCGATTCTTTAACTTTTAATGCTTACTCCAAGCTAACACTTATCCTCGCTTATGTAAACCCCTGCGCCAATATATCAACGCGGAATAGGGTGATTAAAAACAAATTTCTTGCTATAATAAGGCCAGTTAAATAATTAAAAGAAAATTTATGACTCAAAAAAAGGAAATTTACAAATGCAATTTCTGCGGCAATATCGTGGAAATTCTCCATCCGGGAGTGGGGGAATTGGTCTGTTGCGGCCAACCGATGGAAAAGATGAGCGAAAAGAACCAACAGGAAGAATTGACGGAAAAACATTTGCCAATCGTAGAATCCGACGGTCAAAAAGTGACTGTCAAAATCGGTTCAATTCCTCATCCGATGGAAGAAAAACATTTTATCGAATGGATTGAAATTGAAACCTCTGATGGCTGTTTTCGGAAATTTCTGAAACCCGGCGACAAGCCGGAAGCGGAATTCGCAATCCCGAATACTCGGGACGATTTTCAAGCGCGCGCTTATTGCAATGTCCATGGATTGTGGAAAAAGTAAAAAATAATTAATGTCATTGCCTGCCGGCAGGCAGGCGAGCCCCGAAGGGGCGTGGCAATCTAATTATAATTTTTTTAATTTTAATTAGATTCCTCTCCGCCATCTGGCGGATCGGAATGACACATAAAATCTCGTGAAATATTCACCGACTTATGTCGATAGTGTGGTTTCCGACGCTTTCCGGAAATACTCTTCCTCTTCTGACGCCCAAATAGAACACGCCTTGTTGCAGGAAACGATTTTAAAATTTCTGCCTTCGGATAAAACTTTACCTATTTTAGACGCCGGCTGCGGCACCGGCTGGCTGGCGCGAGAATTATCCCGGCGCGGTTATGCGGTTTCCGCTTGCGATCTGTCGCCTGATTTCATTGCGACCTTAAAGAAAAATTTTCCGCAAATACCAGCCTCAATCGCCGACCTTAGCCAAAATTTATCTTATTCGCCCAACTATTTCGCTTCTGTCATTTTAAATATGGTCGGCCATGACCTGAAGGATTTATCGTTATCGTTAAAAAATTTACAAATTATTACACGATTCGATGGAAAACTTATTTTAACTATTGCTAATCCTTATTATTCCTATCCGGTCGGCCGCTGGAAGCGCGGATTGCTCGGACGCTTGTTATTCCGCAAACCAATATTAAAATTATTATCCTATAATTTTTTCCAAAAAAACGAGCGTCTGCATCTTTGGAACAAAACCATCCCTTCTTATTTTTACACTCTGCCGGAATACATCCAATCCGCCCTTAAAGCCGGCTATTCCCTGGAAAATTTCGAAGAAATCACCGCTCCAAACGATAGTTCTAAATTTGACCGTCAATACCAACTCTATCGCTTCCCGATGATATTGCTTTTAGTTTTTAAAAAGAATTCTTAAAAAAATATTTTCGCTAAATTTAAAAACAGTTCCGAGTACTCGGAACTGTTTTATCTTGCGGTGTTTTTTGAACGAAGTTCGAACATTTTTTGACGAAAATCCGAATTCCGAATTTTAAAATCCAATCGCTCGGGCGGGCAAAAA
>PEVT01000035.1 GCA_002780175.1 Candidatus Moranbacteria bacterium CG06_land_8_20_14_3_00_40_12
TCAAAAATAAAAAATTAAAAATAAAAAGTAAAAATTATTTTCCGATTATTTGCAATGAGACTTCTCGCGCTCTGGAGCGGTCAAGTTCAATCGCGAAAACCCGTTGCCACTTTCCCAGTTTTAGCTGGTTTTGGATTATATTCAAAAGAGCCGAAGTCGGCAGATGGATCGCCTTGACATGCGAATGGCCGTTTTTGCATTCTCCGTCGCACATATTTACCGTGCGGATTTTGAAATTATCGTGCATATATTTGAAAGTCCGCGGCGCCATCTTTTCGAGCAAAGTTTTCATATCGGAAATAAGCAAAGGCTCGGCTTCGTTGACGATAATCGCCATCGTGGTATGCAGACTTTGGATATTAATCACTCCGTTTTTGATGCCGGCTTGCTTGACTTTTTGCTGAATCTTGTCGGTGATATCGATAAAATCCAAAGTGGCGGCGGTTTTCATCTTGATAACATGGTTGATAATTTTCATAAGTTATTTACTAATTATCCCGTCATGGCGGAACTTCGCCAAAGGCGGTGGCGAATTAATACCTGCCTGCCGACAGACAAACATACGAATAATTTATTTTAAAAATCTGAAATGTTTTAAGGCGGGAAGGATATTGGGACCAAGATCGGGCGGCAGATTATTAAGTTCAAACCACTTCCATTCGCGGATATCTTCTCCCGGTTTTATTTCTCCAATTCTTTTAGCTAAAAAATGAACCAAAATTACATCCAATTTGCCTTCCGGAGTTTCTTTAGTGGTGTAAGTAATAAAAGGATTTTCATCCAAAATTTCAATCTCAATTCCCATTTCTTCCTTGGATCTTCTTTTGGCAGTATCCAATAGTTTTTCTTCTTCCTTAACTTGTCCGCCGCAAAATTTCCAAAAATCAGTATCTCCGTGCTGGTTTAGTAAGACTTGGTTATTTTCCACAATAACCGGTCCGGAAGCGATGATTATTTTAGAGTTCATACTTTGAAGCTTAATTTTTTAACTTAGATTGATTTTACCATATAGCCGTTTTTTTGGCTATAACCCAATTTCCGATAATATCCGCGCGCGCCTATTCCGGAAATTACGGCGATATTAACAAGTCCGAATTCTTTTTTAGCGATTTTTTCGGCTTCGGCCATCAATTTTTTCCCCAAACCGAAATGCTGGGGTCCCGCCGGTAACGCTTCGTCCGCTCGCAACGATGTAGCGATTTCGGGCGAGCGTAGCGATGCGGGCAGGGATTTTTTACCGTTTACATCGATTGATTTAAGTTTTCCGTAAGTGTGGACTTCGCGAACAAGCGCTGCTTGGCGGAGAGCCGGGATAAAATGATTTGGGTTGGAAGGAATGCGCAAGCGAAGCAAAGCAAAAAGTTTTTTCTTATCAGGAGAAACATATTGCAAGAATATTTCCCGGCCGCCGGAGGCCGGATAATCTATGCGGTCAAGAATTATTTTTTCCTTTGGCAGATAATTGTCGCGGACTTCCCGGCAGCGGATACACCGGCAAAGCGACTCTGGAACGATCAGCTGGCGCAAATTAGAAATTTTCGGACCGGCCGCGATAGAAGTGGCGGGAACATCGCGCACCAGGCGGGAAATGCGAACATACGGAGGAATGACCTCCGTTTTAATTTTTAAAATTAATTTCTTAAATTGATTGTCAGTGAGCGGCCGGTATTCTCCCTGGCGCCATAATTTATAAAGAGCGCTGTTGCGAGTGACGATTGTGGGATAAATTTTCAGCATATCCGGCTGGAAAGACGAGTCAGAAAATAATTTTTGAAACATCAAAAAATCTTTTTTTAAACTAAATCCAGGCAATCCCGGCATCATATGGTAACTGACTTTAAAACCGGCATCTTTCAATAATCGAGTGGCATAAACAGTTTCTTCAACGCCATGTCCGCGCTTATTTTTTTGTAAAATTTCATTCCAAAGGCTTTGCGCGCCCAATTCCACACGCGTGCATCCGAGATTCCGGAAATTAAGAATTTCATTTTCATTTATATAATCCGGCCGGGTTTCCAGTGTTAATCCGATAATCCGATGTTTAGCCGTTTCATTTTTCCCCTGCTCTTCTAAAAGTTTTTTATCTAACAGCTTTATGGATTTTATGGCTTTATGAACTTTATAACTTTTTCCATAATTATTGCACGCCCTAAAACATTGATAAATAAACCGTTTTTGATAGTAATGCGGTAAAGCCGAGAATGTTCCGCCCATTACGATCAATTCTATTTTATCGGTTTTATGCCCGTTGAGTTCCAAAGAGCGCAAGCGGCTTTGCGTTTGGCGGTAAGGATTGAACTTGGCCGTAATGGCGCGCATAACCGCCGGTTCGTTGGAAAGATAACTTTTGGGCATATTTTTTTCCGTCGGGCAGTAAAGGCACCGGCCCGGGCAAGGATAACTTTTAGTTAAAACCGCTACCACAGCCACTCCGGATTGCGTGCGGATTTTGCGGCTTAATAATATTTTTTCCAGTTGAGGATTTCCGGAAATGATTTTTTGAACAATTAGTTTTTCATAATGTTCGCGCAAATCGGCGTTAGTCGGCATCGGCAGTTTAAGCTCAAAACAGATATTTTTTTTAAGTTCCGAAAAAGACACAGTATCGCGGCGGAGCTTTTGAATTGCCAATTTTATGAAATTGTCGTAGGCTTTATGCATTGATTATCAATATTATGGATCCAAAATTAGCGCAAGAAATCATAGCGGACACGGCTCGGGGTTACGACTTGATTAGCGAAAAATTTTCCCAAACCCGGAACCATCTTTGGAGGGATCTGGAATTTATCGGCAGTTACTGCAAAAAAGGCGATAAAGTGCTGGATTTTGGCTGCGGCAACGGCCGCCTTTGGGAATTTTTGCAAAAAAAGAACATTGATTATACCGGCTTGGATATTTCCGATAAACTGCTGGCGAAAGCTAAAAATCAGTTTCGAGGACCCGGAATAAACTTTCAAAAGATATCCGGTCTGGATAGTTTACCATTAGAAAGCGATTCTTTCAATGCGGTTTACGCTATCGCGGTTTTCCATCATTTGCCGGGTAAAGAAATAAGAAAAAAAATGGCGGCAGAACTTTATCGGATTTTGCGGCCGGAAGGAACGGTTGTGATAACCGTCTGGAATTTATGGCCCGCCTCGACTCACGGAGACGACTGCTCGTCGACGCGAGGCGGGCAAAAAAAATACTGGAGAAATATTTTTTTCAATTGGGAAGAAAAGCTTTTAGGACGAAGTTTTCTGGATTGGAATGATTGTTATATCGATTTTCAGGATAACCGGGGCCGGATTTTTCCTCGCTATCATCACGCTTTTACGAAAAAAGAATTAGCCGGACTTTTTTCTCAAGCTGGTTTTTCCATCGGCAAGTGTGATACAATAAATGGGAAAAACATAGTTTTAGTGGGAAGTAAATAAGTTTGTTAAAAATATTTAATTTAAAAATGGAAGCATTACAAGCGATAATTTTAGGCTTGGTTCAGGGTTTGGGCGAATTTTTGCCGATTTCTTCGACGGCGCATTTGATTCTGGCGCCGTATTTTTTTCTCTGGAAAGATTCAGGGCTGGCTTTTGACGTGGCGCTTCATTTGGGAACTTTGATTGCGGTCGCGGGTTTTTTCTGGAAAGATTGGCTGAATATTTTTCAGCTGGCTTTTAAGAGTAATTCCAAAATTAAATTTGACAAGCAAAACGATTTCAATGAAAAAACTTTGTGGCTTTTGGCACTGGCGACTACCCCCGGAATTTTAGCCGGCTATTTTCTGGAAGAAAAAGCGGAAACAATTTTCCGAAACCCTTTGATTATTGCCACGGCTTTATTTTCAGCAGGCCTGGTTTTATATTTGGCGGATAAATATCCGCGGTATCGGAAAAATTTCAAACAAATTAACTGGAAAGACACGCTGATTGTCGGTTTATCCCAGGCTGTGGCCGTTATTCCGGGAATTTCCCGGTCAGGCGCGACTATTACCGCGGGACTCTTTTTAGGCTTAAGCCGGCAAAAAGCGGCGCGCTTTTCTTTTTTGCTTTCTACGCCGATAATTTTAGGCGCGGCAGTTTTTAAATTACCGGAACTTTTTCAAACGGAAATCGGCTGGTCGATAATTTTGGGAATTTCAACTTCCGCCTTGGCGGGTTATTTAGCCATCAAATATCTTTTGTTATTCGTTGAAAAAACCGGTTACGGAATTTTTTTCTGGTATCGGACGCTTCTGGCGCTGTTAGCCGTCGGGTTTTATTTTTATTTTTAATTAAAGCTCAATGAAATTATTGAAAGGCAAAAAAATTGCCGATAAAATATTAACCGTTTTGGAAAAAAAGATTAAAAAATTATTCCAGAAACCCTGTCTGGCGGTTATTTTAGTTGGAAACGATCTGGCCTCCGATCTTTACATCAGACTCAAGAAAAAAGCAGCGAAAAAAATTGGAATCAAATTTCAGCTTTTTCGATTTTCTGTAAAAGTTAAAGAAGTTGAAATAATCCAAAAAATAAAAAAACTTAACGCGGATAAAAAAATCAGCGGAATAATTGTTCAGTTGCCTCTGCCCGGGAATTTAAATACCCAAAGAATAATCAACGCTTTGGATCCGCGAAAAGACGTGGATGGTTTTCATCCGGAAAATATAAAATTGTTTCTTGAAAAACAGGCGCGCTTTTTTCCGGTTTTCCCCCAAGCGATTATGGAAATTTTAAAATCCAGCCGGGCAAAACTTAAGGGGAAAAAATCCCTGGTAATAGCTAATTCAAAAATATTTGGAGAAACCATGGTCGTAGCTCTTGAAAACAAGAGGATTAAAGCAAGTTATTTTTTATTTAAAGAACTTAAAAATAAGCGGGATTTGATTAAAAAAACGGAAATTATTGTTTCCGCCATAGGTTGCCCCGGTTTTTTACGGGGGGAAATGCTTAAAAAAGGAGCGCTGGTAGTGGATGGAGGAATAACCAAAAAAGAAAAAAAGATTTTGGGCGATATTGATTATTCTTCAGCTAAAAAGATAGTTTCTTTTTTGACACCGGTTCCCGGCGGAGTGGGGCCGGTTACTATCGCTTGTCTTTTAAGAAATACTTACAAAGCTGCCGAGGAAGCTTCTTTAAAAAGATTAAGTCGGAAATGCAAAGCCTGAAATTAACTTTTCGCGCAATTTTTTATATCAACGAGAAGCTTTTAAGGAGCTTCTTGTTTATTTAAAATTACTACGCATTTATTGTCTAGGTTTATTTGATGTAAAAATATTTTGGGTAAAATTAATAGTTTGCCGGTTAAAATAAAATTAACCACAACGAAAAAAGGGATAAACTTGGCGAAGCCTATCCCTTATCTTTTATGGAGCCTTGCGTTAGCTGATGATTTGGGTAAAATCGATTTCTAGATCAATTGATTTGGCTAGAAATTTGACAGAAGACAATGCCCTTTTTCTTTCCTTTTTCTTCTTTTTTGGGATGTTTGCGATGGCATCTCTGGCTCTTTCGAATAGCCAGAGCTTAATTTCAAATGTTTTTTTAAATTCAATTTTTGGATCCGGCCAACCCTCCCCGTCGCAATAACTTAGAAAGCCCTTGCCATTAATCGGGATCTTTTTACTCTGCACTAAAAAGTAACACAGAAAAGCATCTTCATAACTGGTTATTGTGTTGCAGATCGGGCAGATAAAAGTGTTTACCTTCGCCTTTTTATGACGACCTCCGTCACCAGAGCGCTTTTTTTTCGTTTCTCCTCTTTTTTCATTTCTCCGATTTCGATAAATAGTTGCCGTTCTAGTTCTAGAGAGTTCAATAGGCATACTCTTCCTCCTTGAAAAAGTTATTAGTTATACCCAAGCCACTTGCCATTTTAAAGGACTTAAATCATTTTTTTATTTTATCCCTCACTCTATGCTATTTTTAATATTTTGTCAAGTATTTTTTGGTGCCGAGGAAGGGAGTTGAACCCTTATGATATTGCTATCGCGGGATTTTGAGTCCCGTGCGTCTGCCAGTTCCGCCACCTCGGCTTCGGGCTTTTTAATTTTTTCTTTTTTCCTCCTGAATGTAGTATAATACATTCAAACATTATGGCAAAAATCATTTCTCTCGTCAATCAGAAAGGCGGAGTGGGCAAAACCACATCGGCGATTAATCTGGCGTCTTGCCTGGCAACTGCCGGCAAATTCGTGCTTTTGGTCGATCTGGATCCGCAAGGCAATGCTTCTTCCGGGTTGGGAATCAATATCCGCCAGATGGAAAAAAGTCTGTATCACTCGATGGTCATGAGCGAATCGTCCTCGCAGATTATACTCAAAACCGAAACTTTGGGCTTGGATATTATTCCGGCTTCTCAAGATTTGGCCGGAGCCGGCATTGAATTGGTGCATATGGAAAACAGGGAGTTTCGGTTGTATAATGTTCTTAGGGAAGTGCGGACTAACTACGATTTTATCATTATTGATTCTCCACCCAGCTTGGGATTATTGACCATCAACGGCTTGGTAGCCAGCGATGAAGTTATCATCCCGGTGCAGACGGAATATTTCGCCCTGGAAGGCCTAAGTCAGCTTCTCAACACCATTAATTTAGTTAAAGACAATTTACAGCCGGAATTGAAAGTTATGGGAGCGCTGCTTACAATGTATGACAAGCGCAATCGTTTGGCCCGCCAGGTAGTTAAAGAAGTGCAGGATCATTTTCCGGGTCGCGTTTTTGACAGCATCATTCCTCGCAGCATCCGTTTGGCGGAAGCTCCGGGATTCGGGAAATCCATCTTGAGCTTCGATTCTTTTTCCAAGGGCGCCCGGGCCTATAAAAACTTAGCCAGAGAAGTAATTAAAATGGAAAAAAGTGGAAATAAATTTAGTGTATAATTAAAATAAAAAATAATTTCTAATTAAGAATTACTGATTCCTAACTAATAACCCATATTAAAAATGCCCAATGTTTAAGCATTTGTTCATTAATAAATTTGGGATTTGATTAGAAATTAGAAATTAGAAATTAGAAATTCTTAATTTTATGTCTCAAAATTTCGGATTAGGTCGGGGATTAGCCTCGCTGATTCCTCCTAAAAATAAGACTTCTCAACCCCAAAGTAGTTTTAATTATTTTGGTATGAAACCAGTTGATCCTAAAAATTCTCCAGCGCTCTTAACGGAAGGAAAAAAGGTGGAAGAAGTCGAGATTTTTAAAATTATTTCCAATCCACATCAGCCCCGGAAAGATTTTAACGAAGAAAAACTTAAAGAATTATCCGAGTCCATAAAAAAGAACGGCATTATCCAGCCGATTATCGTAACCAAACGCGGCGACCGGCTGGAAATTATTACCGGCGAACGCCGTCTGAAAGCGGCTAAATTAGCCGGATTTTCCAAAGTGCCGGTGATTATCCGCGAAGCGGACGAACAGCAGAAACTGGAGCTGGCTATCATTGAAAATATCCAACGTCATGACCTTAATCCGATTGAAGAAGCCGATGCCTATTTGAAGCTTTCGAAAGAATTCGACTTGAGCCAGGAAGAAGTGGCGCAAAAAGTCAGCAAAAGCCGCAGCGCGGTGGCCAATAAATTAAGATTATTGCAATTGCCGGCGGAAATTCAACGCGCGCTGACGGAAGAAAAAATAACGGAAGGCCACGCCAAAGCGATTCTGGCTGTTTCCGATCCGGAAAAACAGCGCGCCTTATTTGAAATGATGATTAAAGATAAACTCACGGTGCGCCAGGTGGAAGGAAAAACGCGGGAAATTTCGGTTAGAAAGCACCAGCGGTTGATCAATGTTGATCCGGAAATAAAAACCGTTGAAGAAAAATTAGTCGGGGCGCTGGGAACGAAAGTGAAACTGCAAAAATCCGGCGAAGGAGGGAAAATAGTAATCGAGTTTTATTCCAGGGAGGAACTAAATAGTTTGATTGAAAAAATATGCTAGCGAATTATTTTTCCTGGTATTATTCCAGGGGATTCAGAGGATTGATTCTGATTTTGGGTAATTTTTTGAAATTTTTCTGGCACTTCTTTTCGATTGGTTTTTTGAGCCAAAGACTTTTTTCTCCCTGGAAAAGAGACATCAGTTTTTCAAATTGGAGAGGCCTCCATCCGGTTTTATTTTTTAAAAAAATTATTGATAACGGGTTTTCCAGAATGATCGGCCTGCTGATCCGGTCGCTGGTGATTATTTTCGGGATAATTATAGAAATCAGTTTTTTTCTGCTGGGGTTTGTTTTTCTAATCTCCTGGATTTTTTTGCCGGGGCTTTTGATTTTTTCCGCGATTTTTTATTTCTCCGACTCTGCCGGAAAAATAGCCGGCAACGGATCGCTGATTGTTTCCCTTCTTTCTTTAACCGTGATTTTGGTTTCAATTTACGCTTTTAAATTTTCTCGCCAGCCTGATTTAGAAAAAATGGAACTTGCCGAATTGGCTAAACAGAAGTGGTTTTTAAGAGTTTGGAACAGGATGGGTTTTTTAAGGGAAGACGAGGAAATTAAAAAATGTTTTTCCCGGGAAACCGTTTTGAAAGAAAAATTGAATAATTACGGGCTTAAACTGGAAAGTTTTTATCAAATTATTGATTGGGAAAAGAAAAGAATCAAAGAAATTGAAAAAAGAAAGAGATTCTGGGATCAAGAAAATCTTTATGCCGTTACTCCTGTTGGAAGAAATTGGTCGTTTGGTTATACCGTCGAACTGGACAAATACGCGAAAGACTTGCAAAAAAATTTGCGGGCCGTTTATGGTGAAATTAATTTTTTTGGCCATGAAAAAGACATTGAAATGGCCGAATTGATTCTTTCCCGCCCGAACCAAAACAGCTTATTGCTGGTGGGCGATCCCGGCATAGGAAAAAAATCTTTTGTTAATTTTTTGGCCAAGCGCATTTCGGAAAGAAAACCCAATGATTACCTGAATAGCCGGCGCTTGGTGGAAGTAAATTTGGGGGAAATTGTAGCCAGCACGGAAAAAGAAAATTTGTCAGAAAAACTGAACAGGATTTTTTATCAAGCTGCTTTTGCGGGCAATGTGATTTTGATTATCCATAATATTCACGAATTTCTCAATCCGGAAAAACCGGAAAAAAATATCGGCGCTCTTTTGATTGATTATCTTTATTATCCCAGTTTTCAACTGATCGGAACCTTGCCCAAAAAAGAATTTAATTCTTTCGTGGAAAAAAATCAGATATTAATGAAAAACACGGATAAGATTATCTTTGAAGAACTTTCTTCCGCGGATTCGCTCAAATCGATGCTCTGCTATCTGGAAGAAAAAGAAAAAGGAAGCGTCTTAGTGACCTATCAGGCGCTGGAAAAAATTATCAATCTGGCCAATCAATATATTTTCGATGTTCCTTTGCCGGAAAAAGCTCTGGATGCGTTGGAAAGTATTCTGTTGCGTTTTTTTCAGAACCCTCAAAATTATCTGGTGACAGTGGAAGAGGTGGATAAATTTTTTTCCGACAAATTTAATATTTCCATCGGGAAAGTTAACGAAGAGGAGAAAACCAAATTGTTAAATTTGGAAAAAATTTTGCATGAAAGAATCGTCGGCCAGACAGAGGCCATCAATCAAATTTCGGAAGCGATGCGCCGGGCGCGTTCGGGAATCGGAGAGCGCAAGAAACCATTGGGCAGTTTTCTTTTTTTAGGTTCGACCGGAGTGGGAAAAACAGAAACTGCTAAAGCGCTGGCCGAAGCTTATTTCGGAAGCGAGGAAAAAATGATTCGTCTGGATATGAGCGAATATCAAACACCGGATTCAATCGATCGTTTTGTCGGTTCGGAGAAAATCGGCGAACGCAGTCAATTTTTGATAAAAATTTCCGAAAATCCTTTAGCCGTGGTTCTTTTTGATGAAATAGAAAAAGCTCATCCGGATATTCTTAATTTTTTCCTGCAAATTTTAGACGAGGGTTGGCTTACCGACATTTCCGGAAAAAAAGTTTTTTTCAATAATTCCATAATTATCGCCACTTCCAACGCGGGAGCCGAAATTATCAAAGAAGGCATTGAACAGAGGCTTTCCCAGGAAGAAATTTATAAAAAAATAATAGATCAAACGATTAAAGACGGAGTTTTCCAGCTGGAATTTCTTAATCGTTTTGAAAAAATGATTTTCTTTGAGAGCTTGAAAGAAAAGGAATTAATCGAAGCCACGCGGATAATTATCGAAAAAATTTCCGACCGGGTTTATAAAAATGAAAATATAAAAATTTTTTTCAGCGATGATTTTATCTCCCAAATAATCAAAAAAGGTTATAACCCCATTTTTGGGATGCGTTCCATAAAGAGATTCGCTCAAGACAAAATTGAAGACATGATTGCTCGAAATTTAATCTCCGGAGACTGGAAAGGGAAAAAAGAAATTAATTTCGACACGGATATTTTATGACAATTTTTCTTCAGACTAAAATTTCTTTTTAAAAAAACTTTTTAAACTTAATGATGATTCTTCTTTCAAGTTTTTTCGAATATGGCTTTTAGCGACTGAAGTTTTAACGAATTTTAACCAGTCGCGACTGGGTTTTTTCGGATCGCGGGAGATGAGTATTTCCACCACCTCTCCGTTTCTGATTTGGTAATCCAACGGAACCATTTTTCCGTCAATTTTGGCTCCGACGGCTCGATTGCCTATTTCGCTGTGAACATGATAGGCAAAATCGACAGGAGTGGATTCTTCCGGCAAGTCAATGACCTCTCCTTTGGGCGTGAAAGCGAAAATATGGTTTTTGAAAAAATCAACCTTTAAATCTTCTAAAAAATCCTTGTTATCTTTGCCGATTTCCGTTTGCCATTCCTTCAGTTGATTAATCCAAATCAATTCTTCTTTGGGAACCATCTTTGTTTCTCCAAAAGTAAAAAAATCCCGCCAGCCCCTTTTTTGTTCGTTGTATATCCAATGGGCGGCGATTCCAAATTCAGATTCATCGTGCATTTGTTGAGTGCGAATCTGCACTTCTAAAAATTTTCCTCCCGGCGCGAAAATAGTGGTATGGATGGATTGATAGCCATTCGGTTTGGGCAGGGAAATGTAATCCTTGATTCTGCCAATTAGCGGGTGGTAGACTCTGTGGACAATGCCTAAAGTTTCATAACAATTAGAGACAGAAGGAACGATAATCCGGATGCCGGCTAAATCATAAATTTTATGAATGTCCATGTTATGGTCTTGGAGCTTGATAAAAAGGCGATAAAGCGATTTAGTTCTCCCGGAAATGTCAATAAAATCAATGGATTCTTTTTTAAGCTCTTTTTTTAATTCGGAAACCACCTGCTCCATATTTTTTTTCATTTGGCCGTATTCGGTTTCTTTTATTTTTTTGATTTTTTCGTAATTTTCCGGATCCAAATATTTAAAAGCCAAATCTTCCAGTTTGATTTTAACATCACCGATGCCCAGCCGGTTGGCGATGGGAACAAAAATTTCCATAGTTTCTCTGGCGATTCTTTTTATTTTTTCTTCAGGCAGAGAAGCCAAGGTTTCCATATTATGGAGGCGATCAGCGAGTTTAATGATAACTACGCGAATGTCCGAAGCCATGGCTAAAAACATTCGACGCAAATTTTCCAGATAAAGCTCCTCTTTGGTTTCTCGAAGCTTAATGCGGCCCAATTTGGTAACGCCGCTAACGATAAAAGCGATTTCTTTGCCGAATTTTTCTTCAATTTCCCGCAATGTAACGCTGGTGTCTTCGGGGACATCGTGCAAAAGACTGGCCGCAATCGTTCTGGAACGCATACCGATGCGGGCGACATTCAAAGCCGTGTGGAGAGAATGCTGGATGTAATCCTCGCCGTTTTTCCTTTTCTGGCCTTTATGAGCTTCTTTAGCGAATTCATAAGCGCTTAAAACAAGCTCCTTCCTTTCGAAGTTTAAGGCAACTCTTAAATTTTTCAAGACATCGTCAATAGTAATGGTGGCCATAGGGAATGAATTTATCTCCATTTTCATTATAATCAGAACCGGAAAATAAAGAAAGGGGGCGGCATAAAACACATTGAAAAATAGCAAAATAAATGCTATAATAAAGGTATAGTAGCCAAGTATAATTTTTAAAAACATTCGAAATTATGAAATTCAGGCAGGCTTTATTCTGGGATACCAATCCCAATAAAATAGACGCGCAAAAAAACGCCCAATATGTCATTGAGCGGATTTTGGATTTGGGCAATGATCGGGAAGTGAGATGGCTTTGGAATTTTTACGACAAAGCTTTTTTAGAAAAAATAGTTTCCAAATCAAGATGTTTAATGCCTCAAACAAAAAATTTATGGCTACTTATGCTAAAAAACAAGTAAATTTGATTTTCTCTACCTTGCCCGGAAAGACAAAAAAGTCTTTTGATTTTTTAGCCAAACAGGCTTGGTTGAAAGATACAGGCTGGTATTTGGCCGGTGGAACGGCTTTGGCGTTAAGCACTGGGATTCGCAAGTCGGTTGATTTGGATTTCTTTACCGAATTAAAAAAGTTTAGCCAAGAAGAATTATTAGATAATTTTATTAATAATCCGGATTGGAAAACAACGATAAGCAGGAAGAATACTCTTTACGGCGAATTATTTGGATCCAAAGTGAGTTTTATCGCTTGTCCTTTTTTCATTCCCCGGCAGAAAATGATAAATTACGGTTGTATGAAAATTTTACAACCGCTGGATATCGCGGTAATGAAAATAATCGCTATTTCCCAGCGCGGACGCAAACGGGATTTTTTTGATTTGTATTGGTGCGCGAAAAATATCGAACCTCTGGAAAACTTAATCCGGAGATTAAAAGTTCAATATCCGTCAGTCGCCCATGATTATCACCACATCTTAAAAGCTTTGGTGTTTTTTGACGATGCCGAAAGCGATCCGGCGCCGGAAATACACTTTAAAACAAATTGGAAAGAAGTGAAGATTTTTTTTCTTAAAGAAATTCCGGTTATCACCGCTAGAATTATTAAATTGAAATAATATTTTGCATATGAATAAATTCGAAGCTTTACTTGGCGGTAAAAAAACAAAGAAAGACGCGGAAGCTTTTCATTTAGAGGAAGAAAAAAATTAATTCAAAGAAAATCCCTATTTAAGCAGGAAGTTTGGCAAATAATTTAAGACACTATTAAGACACACTGGTTATTTTTTAGAAACCGTCTCGCATTCCTTGGAAGAGCATTTGGCGGCGCCTTTAGCGGCCAAAACCATAAGGGAACCGCATTTGGGGCATTTTTCTCCGGTAGGCTTGCTCCAAAGCGCGAAATCGCATTGAGGATAAGCGTTACAGCCGTAAAAAAGCCGACCGCGTTTGGATTTGCGTTCAACAATGTCGCCAATTTGGCATCGCGGGCACTTAAGGCCGGTTTTCTTTTCAATTTTTTTGATGCCTTTGCATTCGGGATAGTTGGAACAGCCGAGAAAAGTTCCGAATTTGCCGCGCTTTACCATCATCGGAGCGCCGCAAATTTCGCAAATTTCACCTTTATGCTCTTCATCCACTTTTTTTTCCGCGTCGGTTTTTTCCGTATGCTTGCAATTCGGATAATTGGCGCAAGCGATGAATTTTCCAAAGCGCCCGAATTTCATGATTAAATCGCCGCCGCAATCAGGACACGCCCGGTCAAGTTTTTCTTGAAAATCTTCTTTTTTAACTTCCCGGGTTTTAACTGTCAGATTTTTATGGAAAGGCTTGTAAAAATCGCGGATGACCGGCACCCATTTTCTTTTACCTTCGGCAATTTCATCAAAATCTATTTCGATATTGGCGGTGAATTTAATATCCACAATTTCCGGAAAATGCGCGACTAAAAGATCGTTGACCAGTATTCCGATTTCCAGCGGATACAATCTTTTCTCTTCATTTTTATCGACATATTTTCTTTCAAGAATGGTGGAAATAGTGGGAGCGTAGGTGGAAGGCCGTCCGATGCCGTTTTCTTCCATAATTTTTACCAAAGTAGCTTCATTGTAGCGCGGGGGAGCGGAGGTTTCTTTAGGATTGGCCAAAGTCTCGACTAAATCTAATTTTTCTCCGATTTTCATTTTTGGCAAAAGGTTTTCGCTGTTAGTTTTGCCGTTCCCGCCTGCAATGCTATGCTCGCCCGAAGTCGCTACATCGTTGCGAGCGGGCGTAGCATTGCGGGCAGGGTAAACTTTAAGATAACCGTCAAATTTTACCGTCGATCCGTTAGCTTGCAATAAATAGTTTTGCTTACTGGCGGCGTCAATCTCGAGTTTTACTGAATCAAAAATAGCCGGTTGCATTTGGGAAGCGATCATGCGTTTCCAGATGAGGCTGTATAATTTTTGTTCGCTGGGGTCCAATTGGGCGGCGAGATCGTCCGGAGTTTTGTCGGGATAAGCCGGACGAATGGCCTCGTGCGCTTCTTGGGCGCCCCGGGATTTGGTTTTATAAAATTTCGGATCAGGGAGCGCGTAATTTTTTCCAAAAATTCTGGCAATGGTTTTTTGCGCGGAGAGCATCGATTCCAGGGAAAGATTCAGGCTGTCGGTGCGCATGTAGGTAATATAGCCTTTTTCATAAATTTTTTGCGCGACGCTCATAGTGAATTTGGCGGAGAATCCCAGATTGCCGATAGCCGCTTGCTGAAGGGTGGAAGTGGTAAAAGGAGGAGAAGGATAACGCAAAGTTTCTTTTTCGGTAATATTTTTAACTTTAAACCAGGCGCGCTGAAGATCACTTACGATTGCAGCGGCCTTTTCGGGGCTGTCAATGACAGTTTTTTTGATTTTATAGTCGCCGGCAAACAATTTCAAAGTTAAGATCTTTTCAACTTTTCCCCCGTTCATTTCGATTAAATTTGAGTCAAAAACATCTCTCTGGCCTCCGGTTTTCAGTTTGACGGTGATAGCAAAAAATTTCTCGGACCTAAACCTTTCAATTTCTTTTTCTCTTTCCACAATCAATCGCAAGGCCACTGACTGCACCCGTCCGGCGGAGAGTCCGCGGCGAATTTTTTTCCAAAGAAACGGCGAGAGTTCATAGCCGACCAGGCGGTCTAAAATCCGCCGGGCTTGTTGGGCGTCAACCAGGTTTGAATCAATGGGGCGGGGATTAGTCAGGGCTTTTTCGATGGCTTTTGGCGTAATTTCGTGAAAGGCGATTCTTTCAAATGACTTAGTTTCGGTTAACCCTAAAGCTTCCGCCAGATGCCAGGAAATAGCTTCGCCTTCGCGGTCTTCGTCAGTCGCGAGAATTATCTTTTCCGATTTAGCGGCTAATTTTTTAAGTTCGGAAACCCTTTCTTGAGCTTTGGGGGGAATGACATATTGAGGCGTGAATTCATTTTTAATATCAATACTCATTTCCTTAGTCGGCAAATCGCGGACATGGCCGTAAGAAGATTTGACGATATATTTTTTTCCCAAAAACTTGGCAATAGTTTTAGCTTTAGTGGGAGATTCGACAATTACGAGTCGCATAAGTTTTCTTAATTAATATAAATGGTGAATTAATATAAATGGCGGATTAATATAAAAATGTTTTGTTATTATGGAATGTTTTTTAAATCCCAATTTCAAAATCCAAATTTCAAATCAAGCTCAAAATTCAAAATCCAAAAATTTTTTCATTTGGATTTGGGATTTGATTTGTCATTGGAAGTTTGAGCTTTGGATTTATAAAATTATGTAATTTTGTCCGCCGATATCTTTAATCCAGCCCTTGATTTCCATCATGGAAAGAGCGGCGGAAATAGAGGCTGTTCCCAGTTTAGATATTCTGGAAAGATTGTCAATGTGAAGAGGTTCGCTGGATAAAATTTTAAGCAGGATTTCTTCTTGCTGGTTGGACGGAATTTTAAGGGGAATGTTTTTAATCCCGCTTCTTTCTTCCAAATTTAATTCTTCCAAAATGTCTTTGACGCCCATAACCAATTTGGCGCCTTTTTTCAGCAATTGATTGGTTCCGATGGATTGAGCCGAAAAAATCGATCCGGGAACGGAAAAAACTTCCCGGTTAAATTCCAAAGCCAAGCTGGCTGTGATGAGCGACCCGCTTTTTTCTCCGGCTTCAATTATCAGCGTGCCTAAGCTTATTCCGGCGATGAGGCGGTTGCGGGCGGGAAAAGTAAATTCTCCAGCCGGAGTTTCTATGGGGTAATCGCTAAGCACCGCTCCTTTTTCACCGATTTCCCGGGCCAGTTCCAAATGGGAGCTGGGATAAATGCTTTTTTCATCCAAACTGTTTCCCAAAATAGCGATGGTTTTTCCTCCATTTTCCAGGACTGATCGGTGCGCGATAGAATCAATGCCGAGAGCCAGGCCGCTTACGATAACGAAGCCGGATTGCGCCAAATCTTTGGCCAAAGAGATGGCAACTTGTTTTCCATAAGCGGTGAATTTGCGGGAACCGACTATGGAAAGCAGCGGGGCGGCGTTAAGATCCAAGCCGCCTTTTTTATAAAGGATAAAAGGCGCGCCATTAATTTCTTTGAGCAATCGCGGGTAATCCGGATCAGCTGGCGTCAGAAGAACGATGTTTTCTTTTTCCAATTTTCCCCACTCTTCTTTGGGGTTAATAAGTTTCCGTTCCCGGATTATTTTTTGAACCAATGTCGGACCGATCCCGCTTTGTTCCAAATTTTCCCAACCGGCATTCCAGGCGTTTTCCGCCTTGCCGAAAAATCCTAAAAGTTTTTTTATTTTTTGAGGTCCCAGGCCGTTGATCTTGTTTAGAGCGTTGAGATATTTCATTTTGAGTTTGTTTTTTGTCATGCTGAATTTATTTCAGCATCTAATGATTAGATCCCTCGACTTCGTTCGGGATGACAGTTATGAAGTTCAGGATGATGCAGATAAATAGAGATTTATTTTTCCTTTAATATAGCATTTTTTAGGCACGTTTTCTATCCAATAGCTTGGAAACACTTGATTAATTGAATCGGCGTTTGAAAATTAATTCCCATGTGCAATCT
>PEVT01000012.1 GCA_002780175.1 Candidatus Moranbacteria bacterium CG06_land_8_20_14_3_00_40_12
GATAATGTGCCCTATTCTTATCTTTCGGATTTCTTTTATGTATGGTTAAAAAGAATAATCGGAGATTTGTACCCCGACCTATTTTCAACTCCTCTAACTCCCAAAAGTAAAGAAATCGTTGCATATACTAATAATTTGACATGGGAAGAAGCAAAAAACAATTTTGAGAATATGCTTAAAAGAGCCTTTCAGGAAATTTACAGAGTTTTGAAACCAGACGGTATTGCAACCATTGTTTATGCGTACAAATCTACTGCAGGCTGGGAAACATTGATTAACTCTCTTCTTGATTCGGGGCTTGTTGTCACTGCATCCTGGCCTATTGATACTGAAATGAAACAAAGATTAAGAGCAAATGAATCCGCAGCGCTTGCATCTTCTATCTACCTTGTTGCACGCAAGACCGAACAAATCGAAACTGGTTGGTTTAATGAAGTGAAAGAGGAAATAAGAAAGTATCTTTATAAAAAACTTGAAGAATTATGGAAAGCAGGAGTATCAGGTCCTGATTATTTTATCTCTGCGATTGGTTCTTCAATTGAAATCTTTGGAAAGTATAAGAAGATTATTGATTATGAAGGAAATATCGTAAGGGCCGATAGGCTGCTTGAATTTGTAAGAGAAGCAGTTACCGACTATGCTGTGCATCAGATTCTTCACAATGGCATTGCAGGAGAACTTTCACCGCTTTCGAGGTTCTATGTATTGTGGCGTTGGGCTTACGGTGAGGTAGTAGTACCATTTGATGATGCACGCAAGCTTGCCCAATCTACAGGTATAGATTTGGGTAAAGAATGGAACAGAGGGTTCATAAAGAAAGAAAAAGAATTCATAAGAGTATTAGGCTCTCAAGACAGGACTCTCGAGGAAATAGGAGACCCGCATGATTTGATTGATGTTTTGCATATTGCTTTAATACTGTGGGAGAAGGGCGATAAAGATAGTTTAGTTAAGGTTCTTGCAAACAGTGGATTTGGCAAGAAGGACTCATTCTACAGAGTTGCACAGGCAATTTCTGAAACTTTGCCCTTGATAAGCAAGGAAAAGAAGCTTATTGATGGTTTCCTTTCAGGAAAGGAAAGAATAATTAAAGATATTCAAAAAGGAGAAGAAAGGGGGTTTGAATTTAAATGAAACCATTTAATATGATTGCAATACCTCACAGAGATATTCTTGAGGGAAGGCTCACTCTTGATGTTTTTGGAGCCGATTTGTGGATGGTGTACAGGGGCACTGCACCAGCCGAATACAAAGATAGAGATATTTTCTTTCAAAAAACCTATCTTACGAACGGACTCAAAAATCTTCTTAACATTGCACACAAAAGGATAAGCGGTAAGGGAGGCGACTCCATTATTCAATTGCAAACACCATTTGGTGGTGGTAAGACACACTCTTTGATTGCTCTGTACCACAAAGCAAAAGAATGGGGTGCAAATGTTGTCGTCTTCGATGGCACCGTTTACGATGCAAAGGCTCGCCCTGTATGGGAGGAAATCGAGTATCAGTTAACAGGGAAAGTGGAAAGCCTAAAGGGAAGCACATCTCCCGGCAAAGAAAAACTTTACAACTTACTTTCGAAACATCAGCCGCTCATCGTCCTTATGGATGAAATTCTTAACTATGCAAATAAAGCCTCTGGTATAAAAGTGGGAGATTCTACTCTTGCTACTCAACTACTTTTATTCTTGCAGGAATTTACAGGTGTTATGGGAATTCTTGACAAATCAATTTTAATCGTTACACTTCCTTCAAGCCTTATGACTGAGGATTATAACGAGAAGTTATACCAACAGATACAGAAGGTTATAGGAAGACTTGAAAAAGTTTATACCCCTGTCAGCGACGAAGAAGTATCAAAAATTATAGTAAGAAGGCTCTTTAGTAAGATTAACGAAAAAGAAGCCAAAGATAATATTGAGGAATTCCTTGATTACGCCGAGAAAGAAAAAATTTTGCCTGAAGGAGTTGAAAAATCTACATACAGAGAAAGATTCATTAACAGTTTCCCTTTTCAGCCTGAAGTAATTGACGTGCTTTATAAGCGATGGGGAAGTTTTCCAACTTTTCAGAGGACAAGAGGAGCACTAAGACTACTTGCGTTGGTTGTTAGTTCTTTGCTAAATGCAAAGTTGCCTTACATAAAATTAGGTGATTTTCAACTTGATAATGAAGAAATAAGGAAAGAACTCGTTAAACATCCCGGGTCCGAGTTTGACGCAGTAATAGCAAACGACATAGCCTCTAAAGAGTCTGGAGCAAAGAAAGTGGACAAGAGTCTTGGAGATGCCTATACACAATTCTCTTTTGGCACAACTGTGGCAACAACAATATTTATGTACTCATTCCCTCAAGGTATTGATAAGCAAGGGGCAAGCATAAACGAAGTCAAACTTTCAAGTTGCGTTCCAGATATACCAAACAATGTAGTTGGTGAAGCTATTTTAACACTAAAAGAGAAACTTTTCTATATCTCTGACGAAGGTCTCTTCTTTTCGAATGAGCCGAACTTGAACAAATTGATTCTGGTAAAAATGGAAAATGTTCATCCAAATGATATTGAAAAAGAGGAAAAAAATTCGCTCCTATCAAAATACCTTTCAAAAGAATTTTTTGATTGCTTTATCTGGCCTAATAATTCAAGGGATATTCCTGATAACAGAAAGTTGAAACTTGTTATATTAAAAAATTTGAACAAGTGCAAAGAACTTCTTGAAAATTACAGTGATCGCCCAAGAATCTACCGCAATACGATGTTTTTCCTCTGTGCGGATGATTCTGTACAGATAACGTTTGAAAATTTTATTAAGAAAATAATTTCCTTGCGTTTGATTCAAAATGACCATAAAGTTAGACTGACTGAGAAACAGAAAAAGGAGTTGAAGGATAAGTTAGTGGATGCCGAGGAAAGCGTGCGAGGCGAACTTAGAAAGTATTACAGAATGCTCAGAATACCGTCTAAGGACGGCTTTGAAGAAGAGGACCTTGGTATTCCCACTTTTGGAGTAAGCGAAAAAATTGACAAAGAGATCTACGATTTTTTGAAAGTGGAAGAAAAAATCCTTGAAAGACTTCACCCGACACTTATTGTGGAGAAGTATTTAGCAGATAAGGATTTTGTTCAATTAAAAAGCATTCTTGATTCTTTTTACTCTGTGCCTGGTGAAATAAGGATAGCATCAGAAGAAGTTCTAAGATTAGGAGTAAGGGAAGGCATTAAGAACCATCAATTTGGAATTGGGCATCTCGTTAATGATAAGCCAGAGTGTGAACATTTTGGAGACGATTATGTTCCTGCGATAGTTGACGAAGAGATATTGATTAAAGCTAATTTGTGCAGAGTTAAAGGAGAAAAGGTTGTTACAGAAGATGAATATAGAAAAATTCTTGGAACAGTTAGCTCCGCAAAAAGTAGAGAAGAAGTCTTAAAAGTAGAAGATGAAGTAAAAAGGTCTTACAATCTTTCTCCAGAACAAGTAAAGGGATTAGAAGACGCAATAAAAAATAAGTTTCCCCCTGTAACTGTAGGAGTGAAACGCTCCCATTACAATAATATATATCTTAAACTCAGTATTCCAATGGGTAAGTTATCAGATATAGTAAAAACAATAACTTTTTTAAAAACTAAATTTAATACGCTTGAAATAGAAATGGAAATTAAAGCAGAAAATGGTGAACTTACAAAAGCCGATTATGAAGATAAAATTAAGGAAGCCATAAATCAAGCTGGTATCAAAGTGGAGGAGGAAAAGCAAGAATAAATTGCATATTTAGTAGGAGTGGGCACGATTTTAAATACTAAGGGGGCGTAAAAATGGATAATGAAGAATTAATTAAGAGGATGGATGAAGATGCAGTAGAGGCGAAAAAAGAGTTTGATGAATTACCTATTGAGGCAAGAAAAATTATTTCATCCTGGGTATTTAAATGGTATATGAAAACTGGTTTTAAGAGATTAGGCAGAATGATGGTAAGTTTTGCAAAGGAAAAAAAAGAATAGACTAAGGTTAGTTAAAGGCTTTTGAATTTTCTGAAATTATAATTTATAAAAATCCTCACACTCTTTATGAAGATCAGAAAAACAAACAAGATGAATTCGGATGGTTTACCTATTTTAGAGTTGAACCTCAAATTGTCAGAGATGAAGGAGCTCAAGTAGTTTTTGGTGGAGAGACTATCATTTTTGACGAAGAAGTTATTGAAATTTTTACAATCAAAAGAAGTCTTATGGTGAAAAAAGATTTTAAAAAGCTAATTTCTTGTTCGGTTTTTTAGAATTATTTTCTTTAATTGTTTGAGCGCCTTGTCCCTTCGCCACCTTATTGCTTTGCAGGTGATGCCGAGAGATCTTCCTAACTGATGGACTGAAGTATGCTTGAAA
>PEVT01000049.1 GCA_002780175.1 Candidatus Moranbacteria bacterium CG06_land_8_20_14_3_00_40_12
GTATTTTATGAAAAAAATTGAAAAAATGTTAAAATCTGAAAACGACGATGTTGCACTTCAGAATAGAATTCTAGTGCCACAGCCGTGAAAAAAGGGGAAGATTGCTCTGTTATCATGCTGGATTATGATTATTTTAAAAGACTCAATGATACCTATGGACATCCGGTCGGAGACAAATTCTTGAAGGAATTAGCCAGAATTATTAATGAAAAAATCCTTTCTCCGGGTTTTGGCGCGCGTTATGGCGGAGAAGAATTTTTAATTTTTTTGCCAAAGACGGATAAGGATAACGCGGGAAAAATAGCGGAAGAGGTAAGGGCGGCAATCGAAGCTTCCAGGATCAAAGATGCGGGCCGAGAAATCACTAATACCGTCAGTATGGGATGCGCCAGCTTGAGGCAGGTTTCTGCGGACGCGGTTGGAGATGTTCTGGATTTAATGATTAAATTAGCGGATGAGGCGCTATATTCCTCCAAGCGTGAAGGAAGAAATAGAGTGACTATTTATGGTCAGGATTTAAAGAAGTGAAGACAGAGGGGATATTAATAAAAAAATGCCGCTTTTCCATAAAAAAAGAGACCCTTGCGGGCCTCTTTTTGAATCGCTGATTAGTAGCTACTGCGTCCGCCAAAATCACGTCTGGGTCCCCGGTCTCTCATTCTTTTCTTATTGCATTCGTAGCAATAAAGCTTGCCGTAAGTTCCGTCTTCCTTTTTGGTCGGTTCAAAAGGCAGTTGCGTAATAGCCGCGCCGCACTCGGCGCAGGTTATTCCCAAAGAAGTAATGTCAAACATTTGTCTTTGGAAACGATTATTGTCTTGATAAGCCATTTTAAGTAATAGTCACCTCGCTTTCTAGTTTTCTCCGTAAGTAAGGAGAGTTAGTTTGGTGACTTACTCTGATAGCCTATCTAACTTTAAACTAGATAACTAATTTGAAATACTTCACCTTCGGCCATAGTAGCATAATCGGCAGTTTCCGTCAATAACTTGAAATTTGAAGTTTAATCTGTTATTGTGCAAAGAGACAAGCTTAATTCTATTTGTCATCCCGCACTTGATGCGGGATCCAGTAAATTAATTTAAAGTTTCTGGATTCCTGCTTTCGCAGGAATGACAACAAAGCATAAGTTTAGATAAAGAATCTGCTATAAAAAGGGAAAAATTTTTAAAAACAAGCGATGGAAAAATAGATTTAAAAAGAAGATTGATAAAATATTTATAAATAACGGAAGGGTGGCTGAGTGGCCTAAAGCGGCACGCTGCTAATGTGTTAGGGGAGAAATCCCCTCCAGGGTTCGAATCCCTGCCCTTCCGCCTTTGTTATAATTAAAATAAAAATATGAAAAAAACATTCTTATTGGGTTCATTATTGCTATGCATCTTTTTAGCATTATTTTTGTTTATTCCCAGATCGGTTTTAGCAGACGGCATGGGTTTAACGTTTGATTCTAATTCGGACCGCTGGGATTATTCGGATGAAAGCAATCAACAAGCATTTATCAATTATGAGAATGGTTTACAAAAAATGATTATCAGTGTTGATTTTGAGGCAGGAAATAGCGAGGGTGTTGTTTGGCTTTTCCCGATACCTTCTGAACCAAATAAAGTAGCGATTGATGTCTTAAAAAATTTGCCAAAATTAAGCGGTGAGGAAATTTCAAAAAAAGCAAAATCTAATTTGGATAATGCGACAACATTTTTGCAAATGACCCAAATTTATACTATTCCGCTTGTGATGATGTCCCAATCCTTTCTTGGAGCCACATCAGATTTTGAAAATACACTTAGCACAACGGGTATTGGTGAAAGTGTCAAACAAGATGTGGTAGTCTATGAACATTTGGAGAAAGAAGGCCTAACTTCCGAAATTATCACTGCCAAAACTGCCAATGGTCTTTATGATTATTTAAAAAGCAAGGGATTAAAAATTGAAAACGGCTCTATCCCAGTTTTAGATAATTATATCGGCAAAGATTATTCTTTTGTTGTTTCGTGGATAGCTAATCCCCAAACAGCTATTTCGACCCAAGAGATAGTGGATATCTTGTATCAAGTTAATCGTTTTCAAGATCAAGTTTCTTTTCCGAAAGTTTTTGAACTGATGAGCAACTTGCATCAAAAATACCCCGATTTTGATCTAATCAATATTGATTATAAAAATAGTCGCTATTACCCCGAATATTTAAAATCTGAACGTGGTCAAATAATCCAGCAAGAAATGATACTAGCCATACAGAATGATTCTTCATTAGCTTCTGAAGCAAGTAAAATGAGTCGGATAAAATACAAAACATCCGATAAAAATGGCGAACGATACGTTTATTTGTCTAACCAAAAAGGAGTATTCGTAACTTTCCCCACAAAAGAAATTTATTTTCCGCTGCTTCCCACTAGCGTTTATGGAAATAAGACAGTCCCAGCCACACTTAGAATAATCGGGCATGTTTCACCAAGGATATTCCAAGATATCGAAAGTTATACGAAAACAGAATATTATCTTGAAAATTATGTCAGTTTCGCTGATGATGATTTAAAAAATTTTTATGACGGACCAGACCGAAATATTAAATATACCAAAATAGATATTAATGCGCCTTCGAAATTTTTTACTGACGATTTATGGATTAACAATCAAGCGCCAGCGAAAACTTATTATACAACCCTTGTAGCAAATTTTATAGAAGAGCATGCTTTAGCTAGTATAATAATTTTGTTAATATTATTTTCCGCTATAACCGGAATTTTGGCAGGCATGATTTTCTTTAAAGATTTAAGAAAAAATCCGGCAAAACTGGGTTTAATCGGATTATCCAATTGCTTAACCCTGTTCGGCTTATTAATAACAACGGCACTAGTTGGCACGAAAAATAAAAATGAAAGCCTTGAATCATTGCTAGCTGAAATAAAACAAAAAGGGTATTTTTGGAAAAGAAGAATTGCCACAATTTTATTTTTTGTGGCAGCGCCTTTTCTCGTAGCTGGTTTATTTGTTTTGCCTGGTTTTATTGATGCTCTGCCTGGATTAGGCCGTAGCCTTGATATTGATGATATAATTTCAATACTTATTATTTATATTTTGCCGATCACGGCTATTTTTGCTGGTTTTATAGTTAAAAGAATTAAAATTGATGACAAAAATTTATTTGAACAATTAAAATCAGCCGAATATTCATCCTGGACATTTCAGCCTAAGGATAAAATGAAGTATGCTTTTGTTCCTATTTTTTCAATTTCGTTTCTAGTAGTTTCTTGGTTATTGATCGAATTAGTTAAGCTTACTGTTTAGAAATTCTAGACAAAGAATCAGTTTTACTGGCACAAAAAATTAGAACAATTTTAAATTCATGCGCGATTATGCCAAAGTCGGCGGGAAAAAAGGAAAGCCCGGATATTGGACACCTTCCATGTTCCGGAATAAAGTTTTAAAAATGGTGGCGGGAATTCCGAAAGGAAAAGTTTTGACTTATCAGGAAGTGGCCAAGCGTGCCGGGAATCTGAAAGCGAGCCGGGCGGTGGGAAATATTCTCCACAAAAATTGTGATCCACTGATTCCTTGCCATCGAGTGATCCGGAGCGACGGAGAAATTGGCGGGTATAATCGGGGGAATATATTAAAAAAAGAACTTTTGAAAAAGGAAGGATTTGAAGCAAACGATAAATATTGAAAAGTTTTAAGTTTATGTCATTGCGAGCCCCGAAGGGGCGTGGCAATCCCTGCCTACCGGCAGGCAGGTAATTCTAATTTAAAATTAGATCCTCACGGCTCCGCCAGCCGGCGGATCCTCAGGATGACAATATGACAATAAATTTTATGGGCTATAAAAAAGAATCATTAAAAAGACATTGGAAATATAAAGGCAAGCTGGAAATTAAAAGCAAATTTCCGCCCATAAAAACCAAAGATGACTTGAGCGTAGCTTATACTCCGGGAGTGGCGGCCGTATCTTTATATCTAGCGAAAAATCCCAAGGAAGCTTTGAATTATTCCATCAAAGGCAATACCATCGCCGTAGTTTCGGACGGTTCGGCGGTTTTGGGACTGGGCAATATCGGACCTTACGGCGCCTTGCCGGTGATGGAAGGCAAAGCGCTGCTCTTTAAGGAATTTGGCGGCGTGGATGCTTATCCAATCGTCCTTGCGACGCAAGACACGGAAGAAATTATTAAGGCGATAAAAGCCATAGCGCCGACTTTTGGCGGAATAAATTTGGAAGATATTTCCTCTCCCCGCTGTTTTGAAATAGAAAAAAGGCTGATAAAAGAATTGGACATTCCGGTTTTTCATGACGACCAGCACGGGACAGCCATAGTGGTTTTGGCGGCGCTTATCAATAGTTTGAAACTGGTTAAAAAATCGAAAAAAAATATTAAAGCCGTCATCTGCGGGGCGGGAGCCGCCGGCCTGGCGATCGCTAAACTGTTTTTTCAATACAAAATTAAAAATATCCTGCTGGTGGATTCCCGGGGAATCGTTTCCCGGAAACGTCGCGATTTGAATGCGGAAAAAATAAAGATACTAAAAATAACCAATCCGCGAAATATCGCCGGTGATTTGCGGAAAGCTCTGGAAAAGGCGGATGTTTTTATCGGCGTAAGCGCTCCCGGAATCTTGAAGCCGGAATTTATCAAGCTGATGGCGACCAAATCAATTATTTTCGCGATGGCTAATCCGGTTCCGGAAATTATGCCGGAAGCGGCCAAAAAAGCCGGCGCCTATATCGTCGGCACCGGCCGCAGCGATTTTGCCAATCAGATTAATAATGTGCTGATTTTTCCCGGATTATTCCGGGGCTTATTAGACCATCGCATCAAAGTAGTTACGGATGAAATAAAAATCGCCGTGGCGGAAGCTCTAGCGAATTTTTTGCCGAAACGGGAATTAAAACCGGATAAAATCCTGCCCTGCATACTGGATAAAAGAATCGCCAGAGTTATTTCCCGCCGGATGGCTGAATT
>PEVT01000006.1:0-147 GCA_002780175.1 Candidatus Moranbacteria bacterium CG06_land_8_20_14_3_00_40_12
TAAGACACGTAGCGGGGTTTTGCTGGTTTAGGCAGGTTACCCTACGTTGACGCTCTTTTTTTAGGTAACTCAGAGCCTCCTTGACCCGGTTATATTTAAGCCTTTCGGTTTTGTTCCTTTTTTTTTAGGCTAAATCGAGCACTGAAA
>PEVT01000006.1:235-592 GCA_002780175.1 Candidatus Moranbacteria bacterium CG06_land_8_20_14_3_00_40_12
TAAAAGTGCCTTCCAAGTTGTTCCTTCAACAATCCAACCTCCTATTCCAGAATAAAGTCCAGACCAAGCCGCTTTTATTAATACAACTTTCCAATCAACCTGTTTCATTTTAAAACTCCCGCTTGCGCGATGCGATTGAGTAAAATAGTAATCGTAACAAGAACCAAAGATAAAGCTGTTGTAGCAATCCACTTACTTAACTTAACATTACCATTAGTACGATCTTGTCTAAGAATGATCTGAGTGTGTTCTTCACTGTTTTCTTTTGAAAACTCGCTCAGGTTCTCATTAAGATTCATTATCGCATCATATACTTCCCGATTTGTTACTTTAATAAATGTTTCTTCATCCTTTTTT
>PEVT01000006.1:683-845 GCA_002780175.1 Candidatus Moranbacteria bacterium CG06_land_8_20_14_3_00_40_12
TTGTTTGTAATGTTGCCTTAAGAATCATTTGCGTTCCAGGATACGTTACTGGAGTCATTACAGAATCTAAAACTGTTGTGTAATGACTTCCATTGTCAAGACTAACACCCAAAACTGCATCATTACTTATTGTTGTTGAACCATTTTTGTAAATTCCAGAAT
>PEVT01000006.1:990-1232 GCA_002780175.1 Candidatus Moranbacteria bacterium CG06_land_8_20_14_3_00_40_12
TTTGTTCGTGGTAACTGAACTTATATCAACGTCGGTTGCCATATGTGCCCAAGTGTTTACCCCGTTTTTGGAATATAAATTTGCTTTATTTGTACTGTTGTTTACACTCATTAAAAAAGCGGTGCGAGAAATATCTATATTACCATACTGACTATAAACATCAACCGTTGTTGTACCATTAGTGAGTTGTATTTTAAAATACTGCGAATCACTCCCTGTTTGAGCCTCCATATCAAAAAGAA
>PEVT01000006.1:1434-1773 GCA_002780175.1 Candidatus Moranbacteria bacterium CG06_land_8_20_14_3_00_40_12
ATAAATAGCCTGCGATGTATCGTGAGTCAAATCGTCACTAAAAGAAATACTTCCATGCGTATTTGGATTTTGAATAAATCCCGAAATAAGAAATACTGCATTCATGTGAGTAAGAACAGATAATGCTAAAGGATAACTTATACTTTCATTAACTGGAATCGCATCAGGTATTGTTCCATTAGCTAAAATATTAAACGGCATTTATATCACACTCTCATTTTTATATATCACAATTCGTTACTTATAAATTATACTGAACACACATCCAATTATATGTTCCAGTAACTTTTAAACTTAAAACATTAGTTGAAGCAACACTCGCATCAGGAAAAGTGCAAA
>PEVT01000006.1:1794-4900 GCA_002780175.1 Candidatus Moranbacteria bacterium CG06_land_8_20_14_3_00_40_12
TTCCCGTAGTACCATTATTACCAACAAGAACAGTTGGACTGCTCCCAGAATCCCATGAAACCAAACAATTATGAACGCCATTATTATTCTTATACACAATAATGTTACCACTTCCATCAAGCGCCCAATCAGTATAAGTCCCCGTAGTATACCATAAGTTATCTTCATTAACAACTCGCTGAACAGTTGCAGCAGGCTTTGAAGAACTTGCAGTCCAAACAAAACCGTGACTTGGAATATCTCCCCATCTTATTCCAATAGAATTAGTATCTCCCCACAAGAACACGCCAGTAAGATCTACATTTTTAACAATGACGGTTTCAGTTTTAAAATTAAACAATTCGCCACCAACAGGATAATTCATAAGCTGACGATAAACGTTATCTGAAGTAACATTCTTCTTAATAACTTCCTTATCCTCAATTATCCCACCAATAACATTAGCCATGATCAATCCTCACTCAACATGAACAACACTTATAAAAGTAGTCTCATCATCAGCAGTTTTAGCAAAATCGTAAAAAGTAAATCTGGAATGCATCGTAGGAGTTCCATCATCAAGAAATATTCCGCCTTCCTTAAGCGTGCTCCCATCCTCAACACTTCCACTAATAAGCACTGAAGAAACTGAGTATCCTTTATTAAAAGAATTAACAACAGCAGCATGAGTACTTCCGGAAACAATCGCCTTAAGAGCAGTATCACTCTCAGACTCAACAGTGCCGTCAGTACCGAACTTCATAACATCAATGTGCGGAGTTATGTATTCTATTACAGCATTTTTAAAACTTTCAGTAAGCACCATGGTAAAATCATTCCTCCCCCTCTCTTCTTTTTACGCTGAAATTATTGCAAGCGCGTCCTCCTTAAAATTAATAGTAGTAATCCATCCCTGATTCTTATCAAAAGATTGAGTGATCTCGTTAATTCTTAAAAGCTTTCTGTTAAGATTTGAACTTAGCGAAGTAACTCGGACAAGATCTCCGATTGCGAAAGCGAAAGTTCCTTTCATGCTTACTTGAATGTTATATCTCGGATTTCCAAGTCCAATTACAAGTAGCTTAGCAAGAGACTCGCCAAGGGAGCCTGGTCCAGCACACAACTTCCTAAAATCGGCATTAGAAATGTCAGCGTAAGCAGTTGCTCCCAACCTCTTTTTTATCTCATCAGAAACGTACTCATAATTCATCCAAACGCTCTTAAGTTTTCCTCCGACAATTGTCGGATTAAACCAGTGATCAGTTATCCCGACGCCGTTCTTATCAAGACCAGCATAATAGATCACATGATTAACTGCGCCTTCAGTTTCTCTCTTATTAATTATTGATTTAACATGATAATCGGTGGTGTTAAAAACTGTGCTGGATTCGCCGTTAAGATCTCCCCAGTAAATGTACGTTGTATGATTTGTAGGATTGTATCTTGAATATGTTATAAACTGATTATTCGCATCTGTGTAATTTGGAGCTCCGAGCTCTTGAAGTATCTGCCAGAGCGGATAATACCGTGCAGTATAATCAACAAGCTTAGTGGTTGTTTGAACTCCGTCAACATTAACATTCTGAAGAGCTGACTTACATGCGTCCTTAACTATGTTAGACGCGCTCATACTTTTCCATCCCTTGCTCCACAAGTTAGCCAGAAGAATAGCGTTAGAATCAACTCCTGAAAGGTCAATAAGATCACGCTTAGAATCAGAATTAACACTTGTGGATTGAAGAGTTCCTTCAAAAGACAGCGATGAAGGAGCCTCGTTTTCGGCAACATAAAAAGAGAATGTTGTTCCAACATCAAGACCTTTAGCATTAAAAGCAACATACTCGCCACCAGAAAGGTTCCAATACCTGTTGGGATTCTTAACTGTAATTTTAAAAGTGCTCTGCTTTGCTCCAATCTGGTTAGTAATACTCCACGAAGTAACATACTTAGTTATTTCAATAGGAATTCCAACATTAGATGGGTTAAAAAATATTCTTGAATACAGCATAACGCATCACACGAGCTCAAGCTCAATTTGATAATTAATTCCTCCTGTTGGCGAATGAGTAATTTTGAAAGATGAAACTATACACCAAACTCCTGAAGTCGACACGGCTCCAATCTCTTCATAAGCATAATATTTTATAAGAGCGTCATCATAAACCTTTTTCAACCCTTTCGTCTTACAAAGACGATTAAGAGTTCCAATAAGAAAAACTCCATTATCTTCAAGTGAAGTCTTATTAACATCTATCAGACCGTTTATCTGAATTTTAGGAGCAGTAAGAGCGTTAGCAGTGGAGGTTGGAATTTCAAACTGCCTCTTAATATGGGCGGTTGAAGAGTCTCCGCTTACGGTTCGGTAATTAGTTATTTCAGAAGAGTCATCAAGACCGCAGTCTATAGAGTAGTTAATTTCTGTATGGTAAAGCGTGATTGCACTTCCAGAATTAACAATGTCAGATTCGACAGCAGTGTCGGTCTTATTTATCTTTCCAGTATCCGTTATTGTTACAGTTGACACGTTTTCATCCTCCAGTGGTGTTATATCCGTTGCTGTTAAGGAACTTCTGATACATCGCCATATATCCAGAAGTTTCAGCTTCCACACTCGCAATTGACGAGCCGTAAGCGTTTATAGTAACATTATTTGTAGTGCTTCCTGATGATCCAGATGGAGTGGCAAATCCTTCTTGCATTGCAGCAATATCATCACTTATTCCTAACTTTTTAAGCAGAGTGTTAGAATTTTTTTGCCAATTTGTAATAACATTACTCCACATCGTGCCCAAATTGTTTGCTGTTATATTAAGATTTCCATACCTTCTGGGATTTAACCACTTATCCAAACCGGTAATTTTTAAAACTGTCATGCCAAGTTTTGATTTAGACAACCAATGAACAATTTTAAAAAATGCATTCTTTATTCGGGTAAAAAGGTTATCAAACGAGATGCCGATGGATTGGACAACAGCTTCCCAAATTGAAGGAAGAATTGAAGACCACTTAATTATTCCCGCAACAACTGCGATGAAAAAGTTCTTCCAGCCACCAAGCTTATTCTTAAAATTATTAATCCACCAAATAACAAGACCGATGGCTACGACAATTCCAGCAAACATAAGAA
>PEVT01000008.1 GCA_002780175.1 Candidatus Moranbacteria bacterium CG06_land_8_20_14_3_00_40_12
TAATCTGTAGACAAATCCCAAAACTAGGAGCCTTGGGGAAGAAACAGTGTCGAGGAATAGTCCAGCCGAAACCGAACTACCCGTATCTTGGCAAAAAAGTTCCCAAAATTGATGACAAAAGATAGAAGCCACCAATTGTCTACAGTTTACTGCTAATCATCTGAAAAGGCTCTTGGTATAAGGCTTTTCAAAGATGACTCGCCATACTAGCATAACTTCCAAAATTTGTCAAATTGTGCTATTATGAGCATACCCTGAAGAAACTATTGAAGAATATGAATTTTTGAGAAATTCCTGTTTGAAAACTCGAATTTTCTCCAAAAATTTTCCAAGGCTGCCGTCGAGTGTGGGGAAATTTTTGGCCAGAAAATTCCGGGTTCGAGTTTAATTTCGAGAAAATTTATATTCTTCAGCTATTTATATAAAATAACCTCTTTTTTTATGACCGTTATTGAATCCGAAGAAAAAAACTTATCCCCTTTAAAAACCGCTCTTTCCAAAAGCGCCACGGCTGTAGATAAAAACTTAGATTTGACGCTGCGTCCGCAAAATTTTAAGGAATATATCGGCCAGGAAAAAATCAAAAAGAGTTTAGGCATTCTTTTGGGCGCGGCTAAAAAAAGACAAGAACCGATTGAACACATTTTGCTTTATGGTCCGGCCGGATTGGGGAAAACCACGCTGGCTAACATTATCGCCAAAGAAATGGGGGCTAACATCAAAACCACTTCCGGACCGGCCATTGAAAGAGTGGGAGATTTCGGTTCGATTCTGACTAATTTGCAAGACGGCGACATTTTGTTTATTGACGAAATCCATCGGCTCAACAAATTGATTGAAGAAATTCTTTATCCGGCGATGGAAGATTTCAAACTGGATATTATTATCGGCAAAGGGCCGTCCGCCCGGACCATCCAGCTGGACTTGCCCAAATTCACTTTGATCGGAGCCACCACTAAATTAGGCTCGCTTTCCAATCCTCTGCGCAATCGCTTCGGCGCCACTTACCGCCTGGATTTTTATCAAGACGCTGAAATCGAAAAAATACTTAACCGTTCCAGCCGGATTCTGGGCGTTGATATTGATCCTTCCGGCTTAAAAAAAATTTCCAGTTGCGCGCGCTGCACGCCCCGGGTGGCCAATCGCTTGCTCAAAAGAGTCCGGGATTTTTGCCAAATAAAAAACAAAAGGTCCGTTGACAGCGCGGCGGCTTCGGAAGCGCTGGAAATGATCGATATAGATCACATCGGCCTGGAACAAGCCGACCGGGAAATTCTAAAAACCATCATTGAAAAATTCCAAGGCGGGCCGGTGGGCATCAACTCCATTGCCGCGGCTTCTTCGGAAGAAATTAAAACCATTGAAGATGTTTACGAGCCCTATCTGCTCCAGATCGGCTTTCTCAACCGGACTGCCAAAGGACGCGTCGCCACCCAAAAGGCTTACGAGCATCTGGGCTTATCCTTCCCGCATAAACAAGAACCTCTAACTTTATGATTCAGTCGGTTATTACAATTTTATACGGCATTATCGTCCTGTCTTATGTTTTAGTTTCGCTTTTTATCATTTATCATATTTTCAACTATTCTTTTAATTCGGGCTTTAAGTTTTTCTCCCTTCTTATTTTTACGCTGGTTTCCGCCAGTTTGTTAATCACCAACTTAATGTTTTTTTGGGCGATTAATTGGTCAGAAATATTTTCCAAAATCATTACCTGAATTTTATGCCTAATTACGAAAAATTTCATTTTTCCGGACAAAAAGCCAACGAACAAATTATACTGATGGTCCGGCGGCACTGGTTTAACATTTTAGAGCAGTTTTTTATCGTGTTTTTAATGATTTTGCTTCTCTTGGGCAGTTGGATAATCTTGCCCCTCTTTTTTCCCGGTGTCATCGCTTCTTCATTGAATGTTCTTTTTAATTTTCTGCGGAATCTTTTCGGCATGTTTGTTTGGATAACTTTTTTTCTCATCTGGATCGATTATTATTTTGATGTCTGGATTATTACCAATAAACGGGTGGTGAATATTGAACAAAAGGGGCTGTTCAACCGCCAAGTGAGCGAGTTGGAATTGGCGCGCATCCAGGACATTACCACGGAAGTCACCGGCGTCATTCCGACGATGCTCAATTACGGCGATGTTTTCATTCAGACCGCGGGAGAAAATCCGCGCTTCATTTTCCGCCAGGTTTCCGATCCTTACGGCATCAAAGACACTTTAATGAATTTGCAAAAGAAAAGGAATCGGGAAGAAGCCAAAAATTCCAGAATTTGATATTTCCGCTAAATATGAAGAAATAAAAAAATTTTGTGAAGAGGAGGGCAAAAATTTTATTTTTTTTGTTTTTAATCCTGCTTTTTTTGGGAGGATTTTTTGGTTTTAGAAAAAATGTTTTGGCTAGTGATGCTTGCAATAATCATATTATAATCAGCGAAATTTATGGCGGAGGGGGAAATAGTGGCGCTACTTATAAAAATGACTTCATTGAATTATATAATCCTACAACATCGGATATTGTTATTGATGGTTGGTCGGTGCAATACAACACTTCAGCATCTTCTGGAAACTTTTTAATTACAAAGTTAGATACAAAACTAGAGAATAATATTATAAAAGCTGGCGAATATTATTTAATTCAAGAGGCAAGTGGTAGTAGCGGCGTTGATTTACCAACAACCGATGCCAAGGGCAATATAGCTATGTCAGCAACTGCTGGAAAAGTTGCATTAGTTGATAACGCAGAAAAGATATCTACTATGAACGATGAAAATGTTGTGGATTTTGTCGGATATGGAGGTGCGGCAAATGAATTCGAAGGATTAAAATCAGCTCCTTCTCCAAATAATACACAGAGTATAGCCAGAAAAAGCAGCGTCTGTTTGGACAGTAATAATAATGGCACTGATTTTACCGCACAAGATCCAACCCCTGGTGGTGAAAATGAAAAAATAATACCCGTTTGCGTAGATAAAATTATTTTATCTGAAATATATCCTTTTACCGGTGAATTTGTAGAAGTGGAAAATATTGGAGCTGAAACATGCAATTTGGCTGGGTGGAAAATAAGTGATGAGAAAAATAGCCCGCATGCATTTCCCGTAAATTCCCCCATTGAACCCGGCGGATATGTTGCACTTATAAAGGATTTTAATTTAAATAGTACTAGTGCAGATTCGGCACAATTATTTAATCCGACTAATAGCGAACCAGTTGAAATTCGTTCGTATAAAACCCCCGAAAATAATAAATCCTATAGCAATGAAAAATCTGATGTGTGGAAATGGACATCTAAATCAACATCTGGATTGGAAAATGTTTTCGATGAAGAAACGCCACCAACCATACCACCAAAAGACAATGATTACGCTGGAAAAATAAAAATCAATGAGGTTTTTCCTGCGCCAAAAGACAAAAATGCCGGCAAAGAATTTGTGGAAATAATCAATATTTCCAACGAGAATATTAACCTTTCTGGAATGCGGATTGAAGATGAAAAAAATCATAAAGTTTATTTTACTGAAAAAATATTAGCGCCAGGAGAAATAACTTATCTCGAAGGAAATTTTGAATTGAATAATACTACTCCGGATACAGCTTTTTTAATTGATAAAGATGGCATTAAAGAAAACTCTATAGATTCAGTGACCTATGAAAAGTCCCAATATGATTACGCCTATGCTTTTGACGGCACAACTTGGCGCTGGAACAATCTGTTAACGCCTGGCGAAAAAAATGAATTCGAAAAAAAATTGAAAGTATCTATCGTTAAAATTAAGGCCAATCCCAAGGGAAAAGACGCTGATTTGGAAGAAGTTTATCTCCAAAATAAATCCCAGAAAAAAATCAATTTGAAAACTTGGAGTCTTGCCACCGGTTCCAAAACTTTATACAATCATCCAATCACGAAAAATTTTATCCTTAAGCCGGGAAAAACGAAAAAAATCACTCGCAAATATTCGCTTTTTACTTTGAACAATAAAAAAGGCGCCATTGAACTGCGTTATCCCAACGGCGCGGTGGCTTCCCGTGTCAAATACGATAAGAAAAAGGAGTCCGTCAAAGACGATGAGGTTTATGAGCTCTCCGGAAAAGATTGGCAATGGAACGCCCCCGTTGAAGAAATTCCGCAAGAAGAAACCGCCCGGATGGAAAATATTTCTCCTTCTGAAGAAAATCCGGAAAATATTAATCCAGAAATTGCACCAGAAATATCCGAGGAAGAAATCACTCTTAACCTTGGAAAGTATTCGGCGGAAAATAAATTAGCTTTGGCGGAAATGGGATTTTTACCTGCTTCAGAAGATTTTCTCCAAAGCCGGGAAGCTCCAGGCGTAGTGCTGGGCGCTTTTTCTGCTCGCGCTGAAGTCCGCAAATCCATAGAAATAAAGTCAACTACTGTTTGGCAAAGGGCTATGCAAAAAAGCAATCGGTTTTTTAATTTTTTAATCAATCGACTTGTAAATTTAATTTAAATATTTTCCTTGAAATAAAGGTCTTTAAATGATAACATTGAAATGTAAATTAGATTGCCACGCCCCTTTAGGGCTCGCCTACCTACCGGCAGGCAGGCAATGACAAAATAGAAATATTCGATCCGCCAGTTGGCGGACTAAATTCACAATTCTAAAACTATGTCCGGACATTCTCATTGGGCTGGGATCAAGCATCGCAAGGGAATCAATGACGCCAAAAAGGGCCAGATTTTTACCAAGCACGGAAAATTAATTTCCATCGCGGCGAAAAATGGCGGTAGCGGCGATCCGGATTCTAATTTCCAGTTACGGCTGGCGATTGAAAGAGCGCGTCAAGATAATATGCCCAAAGAAAATATTGAAAAAGCTATCAAAAGAGGTACCGGCGAAATCAAGGGTCAATCTGAAATTCAGGAAATTATTTATGAAGGCTACGGTCCGGGACAAGTCGCCTTGCTCATTAAAACCGCCACGGACAATAAAAATCGCGCTTTAGGAGAGATCCGCACGATTTTAATGAAAGCCGGCGGTAAATTGGTGCCGGCAGGTTCGGTAAGTTTTCTGTTTAACTTAGTCGGTGGCCTGGAAATAGCCATTGAGGATGAAAAGAAGGCTCCGGAAATGGAAATGAAAATTATTGAAGCCGGAGCGGATGATATGGAACGGCTGGAAAACAGCTTTTTAGCCATAACCGGGGCTTCTGAACTGCAAAGAGTTAAATATCTTTTGGAAAAAAATAGCTTAAAAATTGAAGGCGGCGGTTTAATATATCTGCCCCGGCAAAAAATTCAACTTAACGAAAAAGATCAAGCCGCTTACGAAAAACTTCTGGAAGAACTGGATAATCAGGAAGATGTGCAAGAAATATATGACAATTTGTAAAATAAAGTTTACAAATTGTAAATGTCAAAATCCAAATTTCCAATGACAAATAAAGCTCCAAATCTAAAGTTCAAAATTTTTGACATTTAATCATTGGGATTTTATTGGAAATTTGTCATTTGTTATTTGAAATTATAAAACTGAACCTATTTATTAAAAGCCTATGAAAGAAAAAATCAAAACATACCCCGCTAAAACACTCCGAGTTATCGGCATCGATCCCGGCACCGCCACGACCGGCTGGGCGGTAGTGGAAAAAAGACAGGATCGGCTTTTTCCTCTGGGCTTTGGTTTTATCCAGACCGCCAAAGAGAAGACTGAATCGGAAAGACTCCTGGAAATCAGCCTGGATTTAGAAAAAATCATTGATAAATTCCAGCCGCAAGAATCGGCGACCGAAAGAATTTTCTTGTTTAAAAATCAAAAAACCGTCATTCAGATTGGACAGGCCAGAGGAGCGATCTTATTGACTTTAGAGAAAAAAAACGTTAAGCTTTGGAGTTATACTCCGCTCCAAATCAAGCAAGCGGTAACCGGCTACGGCAGAGCGGAAAAAAAACAAGTTCAATTTATGGTGAAAAAAATCCTTAATCTAAAGTCCACGCCCAAGCCGGACGATGTGGCCGATGCTTTAGCTATCGCCATCTGCCATCTCAATAATCGCTAATTTTTATTCGGGCCCAAAGCCCGGCAATTAAAAATATGGAAAACGACATTCATCCTATTATCAGCTTTTTTATCCGGGAAGGCGTGCCCCTGAAAACGGTTATTCTGATTTTAATGCTGCCGCTTATCGCCACCCTTATCGCTCTTTTGCGGCAAGTCTTTGGCGTCAAGGCTTTTGGAATTTACACGCCCCTCATTATCACTTTCGCTTTTTTAGCCACTAATGGCATCCGTTATGGCATTTTCATCTTCGTGGCCGTAATATTGTCCGGAATGATTATGCGCTTCGTATTGAAACCTTTCCGCCTGCTCTATCTGCCTCGCGTCGCCATCATGATTTCCGTCGTAGCCATGGTGATCTTAATTATGCTTACTTTGGGGGGTAGTTTAAAAAGAACAGGACTGGCCGCGGTTTCTATTTTCCCAATCCTTATTATGATCACCTTAGTGGAAAAATTCATTGCTGTCCAAATCGAAAAAGGCAATAAGATCGCTTTCAAATTGGCCTTGGAAACTTTAGTCATTTCGATTGCCGGCTACTATCTGGCCAGCTGGGAATTCTTGATAAAATTTCTGGCAATCTATCCCTGGACGATTCTTTTCACTTTGCCGATTAATGTGCTGTTAGGCAAGTGGACTGGATTGCGCGTCAGCGAATATTTAAGATTTCGAGAAATAATCAAAAAATCTTAATTTCTTTTTTGTTTTATGTTTGAATTTTTCCAAAAAAGCCGTTCGGTGCTGGGAATGAATGCCCGCAATTTGGAGTTTATTCGCCCCCACAATCCCAAGCGCGCTAAGGAAATCGCCGACAACAAGTTGCTTTGCAAAAGCGTTTTGAAAAAGAATGGCATTTTTGTATCCGGGTTGATCGCCAAGATTAAAACGGCCACAGAGTTAGAGGCCTTTGATTGGCAAACCCTGCCCAATAGTTTTGCCCTCAAGCCTAACCGCGGTTTTGGCGGTGAAGGCATTATCGTGGTTTACGGCAAGAAAAAACCTGCCCGCCCGTCTGCTTCGATGAGCGAAACACTGCGGGCAGGTAATGGCTTCGCCACAGGCGACGCGGGCGGGAACCATAATGATGCCTGGATCAAAGCCGACGGATCTTTGATAACCATTGATGATTTGAAAAATCATATCCGCAATATTATTGACGGCTCTTTTTCGCTTTCTAATATTCCCGACATTGCTTTTTTTGAAGAACGGCTGCAACTGCTTAGATTTTTTAAGCCTTATACTTACAAAGGCATTCCGGATATCCGGGTGATTGTTTTTAACAAAGTTCCGGTGATGGCTATGTTGCGGCTGCCCACCAAGGAATCTTCCGGCAAAGCCAATCTCCAGCAAGGCGCCATCGGCGCCGGCATTGATATGTCTTCCGGCACTACCACGACCGCCATCCAAGGCAAAAGTGGATTTATCGACACCGTTCCCGGAACCAGACTGCTTTTAAGCGGTCTCAAGATTCCCTATTGGAAAGATATTCTGACCTTATCCGTTAAAGCCCAAGAAGTTTCCGGTTTGGGTTTTTTAGGCGTGGATATCGCCATTGATAAAGAAAGAGGTCCGATAATTTTGGAAATTAACGCCTACCCCGGTCTCTCTATCCAACTTTGCAATAAAACCGGCCTCAAGGAGCGCCTGGAGCGTGTGAGGGGCCTTCAGATAAAAACTGTCGAAAAGGGCGTGCGCGTCGGCATGGAACTTTTTGGAGGAGAAATTGAGGAAGAAATGGAAAATATTTCCGGCAAAAAAATAGTCGGGTCTTCGGAAAAGATAAAATTTACGCTCCCGGACGGAAAAGAAATCGAAGTTTTGGCCAAAATCGATACCGGAGCCTATTCGACCTCCATAGATATAGAATTAGCCAAACAATTGGGTTTTGGACCAACTCTGGAAAGTTTTTCTCAAATTGACCTTTCCGCCTATAAGCTTCTACCGGAAAATGAAAGCTTGATAAAAAAAGATTTTTTGGAAAAACATAAGGAAAAAATTCCTTTCTTGGAAGATGTGGCGGTTATTTTTTCTTCCAGTGGTTCTTCGCTTAGGCCGGTAGTAAAAATAGAATTTAAATTGGACAATGAAATTGTTTCTTCTTCAGCCAACATTACTGATCGGAAAAACTTGAAATATCCAGTCATCGTCGGTAAAAAAGATCTAAGAAAATTTTTAATTGATGTGAACAAATGAAAAGAGTTTTAATTTTATTTGGAAAATGCAATTGGACTAAAAGCCGGCCTTTTGATAATCCGGATTATATGTATTCTTATGAATATTTTTACGATCTTTGCAGAAAAAATGGAGTGCAAATGTATCGCGCTTCATATCAATGGTATGATTACAAAAAACATATCTTTAAATATGCCTGGATATTCCAAAGCAAGGGCGCTAATTGGAAAAGAGTTTATAATATTAAACCGGATTTAATCTACGACAAAACAAAAGCAGGGCTTGAGGTATATCATAAAAAGGAGTTGGTAGCTAAAAATTATGATTTTATTAATGATTTAAATTTTACTCGAATCATTGATGATAAGTTTATCACTGGCACTCTCTTCAATAAGTGGAGTAAAAAAAGTTGGTTTATAAAAAATTCACTTGAACTTAAAAAAATTCTTAGATTTTTATCATCAGAAAAAATCGTTATCAAGCCCAATAGCGAAAGCGGGGGAAATGACATTCAAATTGTTAATAAGAAAGTAGCCTTAAAAAAGGCAGTCATTGATAGAGAGTATCTGGTCCAAGAATTTATTGATTCTTCCGGAGGTGTTCCGGGAGTCAGTCATTCTATGCACGATCTACGGCTAGTTTGCGTCAATAAAAAAATTATCTATTGCTATATCCGAGAACCTAAACAGGGAAGCTATTTGGCCAATCTGGCTCAGGGAGGATCTTTGATTATTGTTCCTATCAAAAAACTACCCGCTTCCTTGCGGCCGATAGTGGCCTATGCTAGTGATATTTTTAAAATTTTCAATCCCCGGATTTATTCTATCGACTTTATGTTTGATGAAAAAAGAAAACCTTGGATAGTCGAACTAAATTCGATGCCAGGACTTTATTTTACTCCTCAAGAAAAACCCTATATGGTAAAAATGTATAAAGAACTTATAGAAGTGTTTAAAAAAAGACTTGGTGTATAGTTATGCCTAAAAAAAGACATCTAACAAAAAAAAATTATAAATGCTGATGATTGGGGATTATCGCCTCTTTTTAATAAAGGAATTTTCGAATTGGCCAAGAGAGGCGTTGTTACCAGCACAACCGTAATGATTAGAAAAAAATTTATAGAATCCGAAAAGCTTCTTTCTCTTAAAAATATTTCCATTGGACTTCATTTAGATTTATCGGAAAAATCTTCTTTAAAAGAAGTTGAAAATCAGTTAAAATTATTTGAAAAAAAATTCAAAAAAACTCCCTCCCACTTAGACGGCCACCGGCATTGCCATTTGTCTAAAAATAATCTTCTGCTGGTTTTAAAAATAGCTAAAAAATATAACTTGCCCATAAGATCTCGATTTCTGAAAGATAGAAAAAAAATAAAGAAATTTTGTTTAAAAACTCCTGGAAGCTTTATTAGCTGGCACCCCGATCGCCTCTCTATTTTAAAAGAGCGTCTAGCTAAAATAAAAACGGCTGCCGCCGAATTAGTCTGCCATCCGGGTTATTACGATAAAAAATCAACCTATCCTTACAATCAAAAAAGGAAAAAAGAATTAAACTTTCTAAAAAGTCGCCAATTTAATATTTTACTAAAAAAATTTAAACCTATTAATTATAATGAACTTTGAAGTGCCTCAATTTGAAGCTAAAAAGCCAGATCTAGAATCCTTGGATGATGTTTGGTATGAAAGACTTAAAAATTTGGCTGCTTTCATGGATTTTGAATATCTGTCAGGCAATAAAGAAGTTAGAGAATTGGAAAAACAAAAATTTTTAAGCAACAAGGTTAAAAACCCAAGCCTTGATTATCCGGAGATTGAAAAAATGAACTTTGCGCAAAAAGAAAGCGGCCTGCTGGATTTAAAAAAAGATATCCTGCAAAATGAAAGAAATGAGACCTTAAAGCAAGTTTACCGCTGGAAAATAAACGAAAAATTAGCTGAGCTTCGAATGTTGACTGCAACAAAAAATGGAAACGATCATCGAGTTTCTCATTATTCGAGATTTATCTATGGAAGTCCGGAAAAAGAAATTTATAATTATACTCTTTCTCAAATTAAAAAAATTGTAGATGAAAAAATTCTAAGTTCTGATTTCGAAATAAAAGCGGCGGTGGTAAAAATTAAAGAAACTTTACTACAAAATCTATCTTCAGAAACTTCTATTAGCGCCGAGGATTTTAAATCCAAATCAACCATACTAGCAGGGGAAGAAACTATGTATGGAGCAGAAGAAATAAAAACGGCTTTTGAAGCTGCCCTAGAAAAATACTGCCTTTTCGGCTGGAAAATAGTCATAGAAAAAGAAAAAACTGGAGGCATAAGTACGAGCCAAGAAAAAAAAAGAAGTTTCCATTCCAGAAGAAAGAAGACTAAAAAAACTCGATCTTTAATCATTAATTGAACATGAAATTGGAACTCACGCATTACAAAGAGAGAATGGGGAGAGGTCAAAATTAAAATTATTAGGCTTGGGATTAGATAGATCCTTAAGAGGCGAGGAGGGAGTTGCTACCTATCGAGAACAAAGAATTTTGGGGATGGAAGATTTTGCCGGACTAGACGGACATCTGGCAATTTCTTTAGCTTCTGGAATAAATGGTAAAAAAAGAAATTTTAGAGAGGTTTTTGAAATATTAAAAGCTTTCTATTTCATCTCTTCCAAGAAAGAAAAGTCTGAAGCTTTAAAATCGGCGGTTAATTCGGCCTGGGATCAATGCGTGAGAACTTTTCGAGGAACAACCTGCCAAACCCCCGGGGCTTGTTTAACTCGGGACATTGTCTATCGGGAAGGAAATATTGGCATCTGGAATGTGGCAAAAAATAATCCGGCAGAAATTAAAAGGTTTTCGATTGGTAAATATGATCCCGCTAATCCAAGACATATTTGGATTCTTGAGCAATTGGGCATAACAGATTCTGATTTGGATTCGCTTGAGAGATAAAATTAATCTCACTCATAATCCTCTTTATTTGTGCTATAATAGCTCTATATGCCCTATTATAACATTTTTTCACCGCAAAAATCTCCTAATTTAAGCCCTGGAAAACGTCGGGAGTTTAAATTAAACTTCCCTTGGAAAAAAATCGGCAAAATCTTCGGAATTCTTTTTATCGGCGGTTTTTTGTTTGTCGCCGGAGTTTTTTTATATTTTGCCAAAGATCTGCCCAGCCCCGGAAAAATCAATACTCGTTTTATCGCCGAATCCACTAAAATTTACGACCGCACGGGAGATCACATTCTCTATGATATTCACGGGGAAGAGAAAAGAACGCTTATTCCTTTAAATGAAATTCCCGACAGCATCAAATACGCCACGATCGTGCTGGAAGATCAGGATTTTTACAACCACTACGGCATAAAATTCTCTTCCATTGTCCGCGCCCTGCTAAAAGATATTTTGCGCCGGGGAGTGGCTCAAGGCGGATCAACCATCACGCAACAATTCATTAAAAATTCAGTTCTTTCGCCCGAAAGAACGCTCCCGAGAAAAATTAAAGAAGTGATTCTGTCTTTGGAATTGGAACAAAAATTTTCCAAAGACGAGATTTTGGGCATGTATCTCAATGAAATTCCTTACGGCTCCAACGCTTACGGCGTCGAGGCGGCCGCCCTCACTTTTTTCGGCAAGCATGCCCGCGAACTAACTCTGGACGAAGCCGCGCTTTTAGCTTCTCTCCCTCAAGCGCCGAGTTTTTATTCGCCTTTCGGCTCCCATCCGGAAGAATTAAAAACGCGCCAGGAATTCACCTTGAACAAACTGGCTTCTTTAGGCTATATCACCCCGGAAGAGGCGCGAGAAGCTGTGGCTGTCAATGTTTTAACTAAAATCAATCCGCAGCAGGAAAATATTTCCGCCCCCCATTTCGTGATGTATGTTAAAGAATATCTGGAAAAAAATTACGGCCAAGCCTTGATTGAAAAAGGCGGCTTGAATGTTTATACCACCCTGGATTGGGAAAAACAACACCTGGCCGAACAAGCCGTGTGGGAAGGCGCGGAAAAAAATACCAAGAATTATAACGCATCCAACGCTTCCCTGGTCGCTATGGATCCCAAAAGCGGACAAATTTTGGCGATGGTGGGATCCAAAGATTATTTCGACAAAACAATCGACGGTCAGGTTAATGTCGCTATCCGCGAACGCCAGCCCGGTTCTTCTTTCAAGCCCTATGTTTATCTCACCGCTTTTAAAAAAGGCTACACGCCGGAAACTATCCTCTGGGATGTCGACACGGATTTTGAAACCGGAGCTGATAAAAAATACAATCCCAAAAATTATGATGGAAAAAACCGCGGTCCGCTAAAAATGAAAGAGGCGCTGGCCATGTCGCTTAATGTTCCCGCGGTTAAAACTCTTTATTTGGCCGGAATAAAAAATTCCCTGAATACGGCTAAATCCATGGGCATAACCTCCTTAACCGATCCTAATCGGGTGGGACTTTCTTTGGTTTTAGGCGGCGGTGAGATAAAATTATTAGACCATGTTAACGCTTTTTCAACTTTAGCGACTGGCGGAATCTACCGGGAAAAAACCGCCATTTTAAAAATTCAGAATTCCGCCGGCAATGTTCTGGAAGAATTTAAAGCCAATCCGGGAGAGAGAGTAGTTGAAGAAAAATACGTGGCCATGCTGGATTACATCCTTTCGACTAATGATTTGCGCAAGCCGGTTTTTGGAGAAAACAGCCCCTTAAAATTTGAAAATCGCCCGGTTGCCGTTAAAACCGGAACCACGAATGAATGGCGAGATGGCTGGACGGTTGGTTACACGCCCGCCCTAACTGTCGGCGTTTGGGCCGGCAATAATGATAATTCCCCCATGGCGCAGGGTGCCGATGGAGTTTTTGTCGCCGCTCCCATTTTTCGCAATTTCATGGATCAAGCCCTGAAAAATTCCAATATAGAATCTTTCCCTAAATACGAAAAGGAAGAAACCGGCAAGCCGATACTTGACGGCACGCTGGAAATGAATGAAAAAATCAAGGTTTGCGAGATTTCCGACGACAAATATTGTTTGGCCACCGATGCTTGTCCGGAAAGCACGCGCAAGGAAAAAAAGTTTTTTACGGGGCACGATACCCTGTGGTATGTGAAAAAAGACGATCCCCGCGGAGATACGCCTAAAAATCCGGAAGATGATCCGCAATTTAAAAATTGGGAAAAGGCCGCGCAAAAATGGGCCCAAAAAGAAAAAGATTTTTCTGATTCTCAAGCGCCAAAAGATGATTGCGAAGAAAGCGATTTCAAGGATTATTTGCCTTCTGTCAAAATTACCCATCCGGATGACGATGAAACCATTACCAGCTCGCCTTTTTCCATTAAAGCTTCTCTGAAGGCCGGTTACGGGCTTAAAAGCGCCGTATTATACATAAACGGCTCCAAAAAAGATACCCAGGATTCTTCGGATTTTAGCTATAGTTATTCCGTGCCGGATAGTCAAAAAAATACTGATCTGGAAATTAAAATAGAAGTTTTGGACAAAAACGGCAATTCTACTTCTTCGTCTATAGAAGTCACCACTAATATTCTTTAAGAAAGGATTTTTAAAAATGTGTCATCATCCTACGGCCGTAGATTGATGACACATCTAGTTGAAAATTTTATTACGTAATTTTTACCCGCTCTTGGAGGGAAATATGTAATCATTATATCGCTATTTCAAAACCCGGCATTGAGCCGGGGTTTTTTTGGGGGGGGTTATTTAAACTTAATTTCTTCTATTAAATTCCCGCCCAGCTTTTTGTTGATTTTTTTAATAATCTCTTTTTGCGTCAGTCGCAATTCGGAGGCCCAAGCCGAACTGGTAAATTTTACAAAAATAGTTTTCTTTTGAAAATAATCCGGAATTAATTTATGAGCTCCTTGATTGCCGAACTCTTCCCTGATAACCTCGCGAAAAATATAAAAAGCGGTTTTTTCGTCTAAAACCGTTTTTTTAGGGAAAATATCTTTTTTTTGCAGAAGAACTCTTAGCGACTTCATTCTTTTTTCTTTAAATAACTAAAAACGCTCTGCGCCGCAATCGCTCCTTCGGCGGCCGCGGTAATGATTTGGCGTAATTTATTGGATCCGGTGGTGATGTCGCCCGCCGCCCAAATTCCTTCGATATTCGTGGCGCCATCCGCGCTTATTTTAATATAGCCGCCTTCATCAACCGCCAAACCCAGATTCTGGATAAAATCCCCATCGGGATCGGCTCCCACTTCGACAAAAAGACCGTCTATCAAAATTTCCAGCTGGCCCTTGATTTTTTTATCCAGTTTTATTTTTTCCACTTTTTCTTTTCCGCTAACCGCCAAAATGTTGGTGTTATAAATTATTTCTATTTTTTTATTTTCTTTTAATTGTTTTTTCCAATATTCTTCGGCGGGAAGTTCCGCTTTTCGATAAATTAAAAATACCTTGCCGGCCAATTGAGAAAGATGCACGGCGGCTCCGACCGCGCTGTTGCCTCCGCCCGCCACCGCTACGGTTTTATTTTTATAAAAAAATCCGTCGCAAGTGGCGCAATAAGAAACTCCTTTGCCCGCCAGTTCTTTCTCCCCGGAAATATTCAATTGCCGGCGCTTGGTGCCGGTGGCTAAGATAACGGCTCGGGCTAGAATATTTTCTTTTTCCTGGATTTTTATTTCAAAAAGGCGCCGCGCTTTTATTTTTTTAATGGAGATTGCCCTGCCGATGATCATTCGGGGAGAATATTTTTTAGCATGCTCTACCATTTTTTGAGAAAGATCGAAGCCGCTTAAGCCGGTTATTCCCGGATAATTGTCTATTTTATGGCTTTCCGAAATTAAGCCGCCCGGAACCATTCCGATCACCGCGTGTTTTATTCCGTAGCGAGAGGCGTAAATAGAAGCCGAGAGCCCGGCTGGACCTGTTCCAATTATGGCCAAATCCCAAAATTTATTTTCTTCCATAAAAATTTTTACCCTGTTTATTTTGTTAAGTTTCCGTGAGCAGGCGTTTAAAATGCTTTTCCGGATGATTTTTAGTTTTTAATCGGCATAATAATATAAATGTAATCTTCCCCGAGAGTTTCTTTTTCCATATTTACCTCTTTGAGCGCCGCCGGAGAAGAACCGCTGTTGATTAACAGGGCTATTCGCGGAGTATTTAAGGTGTTCAGGCCTTCCAGGAGATATTTGGAGTTAAAAATAATTTCTTGGGATGGTCCTGTTATTTCCAGCTTAAGCTCCGAGGAGTTTTCGCCTATTTCCACGCTTCTGGCTTCAAAAACAACTTTTTTTTCATCACTATTTATTTTTATGCCGACTTCTCCCGATCTTCCGGAGGTAAAAACACTGGCCATTTTAACAACGCCTTGGATTAATTCTTTTTCTCCCTGAATTGTTGTTTTGAATTCTTTAGGAATAATATTTTTATATTCCGGATATTTTCCATTAATCAGGCGTGAAACAATTTTAATGCCTTCCAGGTCGAAAAAAATCTGGCTGTTTTCTATGGTTATCTTAATTGCGCCCTCTTCGGCTTCATTTTGAATAATTCGGGATAATTCCAGAAGCGTGGCGGAAGGAATAATAATATTATTTTTTGATTTAATAAACATTTCATAGGCTTCCTTGTTGATATTTTCATTGTTTAATTTTAACTGACTTTCAGCTAAACGGAAGCTGTCAGTAGCCGCTAAAAAAAATCCCTGCGGATTTAAAATCATATTAACACCAGTAAGCTCCTGCCGGGTTTCGTTGTAACCAACGCAGGTAATTATTTTAGTAATGGCTTTTTTAAAAATAAAACTGGGAATGTTAATTAAAAAATCAGAGGTTTTTTGCGGAATTAACGGGAAATCATCGGCCGGCAAGCCTTTAATGGTGGCCTTAAAATACCCGCTTTTTATTTTTAAACTTTGATCAACCGCCTCCAGGGTGATATTATTCTCTCCTAAAGAAGGCAGATTAGCGATAAAATTTCCGATTAATTTGGCGGGGATGGTTATTTTTCCTTCTTTTTCTATTTTAGCGCTGATTTTAATTATTACTCCAATTTCCAAATTAGTCGCCGAGAGTTTAAATATTCCCTTTTCCGTTTCAAAGAGAATGTTATTTAAAATCGGCAAGGTGTTTTGTTTAGAAACCACTCTTTCTAAATTAAAAATAGCCTTCTTGAATTTTTCCCGGGTGCAAATAAGTTTCATAAATATTAATTACTATTTTATTTAAATATATTTTTTTAATTATTATTTATTAGTTTTTTGTAAATAGTGGAAAAAAGCAACTAGGGTTTCATTTAAAACAAAAAATAAATAAATAAAGGGGGAATAATATATTTTTTAAAGAGGATTTTTTTAATAATATATTTTTTAGGAAAATAATTAACCGTTTAAATTTTAAAATGAGAGGGTTTTTGTCAGGGTTATTAAGTTTTTTTAAGAGATTTTTCCACAAATTATCAACCAAGAGAATATAATTGTTTCTTTAAAATATCCATTTCTTTTATGAGTTTTTCGTTAAAAGTCAATTCTTTTTTTATTTTTTCAAAAGCGTAAATAGCCGTAGTGTGATCTTTCCCTCCCAGACGCTCTCCGATTCCCGGATAAGAATAATTAAGCTCGCTTCTCATTAAATACATAACGATTTGGCGCGGCCGGACAATCTCTCTCTTGCGAATTTTTATCAATAAATCATCCGGCTTGATTTCATAAAAATCCGAAACAATCTTAATGATGTGCTTGTAAGTAATACTCCCCCTTTTACTGCTGGAAACTATTTCTGAAAGAAGCGCTGAAACGAATTTCAGGGTAATTTTTTCTTGAGTAAGCTGGGCGGAAGCGGAAACGCGATTTAGGGCTCCTTCTAACTCGCGGATATTGCTGGTAATATTGGAAGCGATAAATTCTAACGCCTCGTCTTCTATAATTAATCCTTCATTTAAAGCTTTTTTTCTTAAAATAGCCATGCGGGTTTCAAAATCAGCTTGGCCGATATCAGCAATCATCCCGCCTTCAAAACGGGAACGCAACCTTTCTTCCAAAGTGGGAATGGCCTTGGGCGGGCAATCACTGCTTAAAACAATCTGTTTGTTCAGCTGATAAAGAAAATTAAAGATATGGAAAAATTCTTCCTGGGTTTTCTCTTTTCCGGAAAGAAACTGAATATCGTCAATGATTAGCAGATCAATTTTTTGATAAAGATCCTTAAACTCGCTCACCCTTTGATTTTTTATGGATTCAATTAAATCGCCGGTGAATCTTTCCGAGGAAGTGTATCTTATTTTACAGTCCGGGTCTTTTTTAAACACTTCATTGCCGATAGATTGCAAGAGATGGGTTTTTCCCAGACCCACTCCTCCATAAATAAAAAGCGGGTTATAAATTTTTCCCAAGTTTTGGGAAACCACGTAGCAAGCGGCCCTGGCCAATTCGTTGCTTCCTCCGACGATAAAATTTTCAAAAGTGTATTTAGGATTAAGATTGTTTTTTTGATTGATGTCGAAATCTTTTAAAACGGTTTTTTGGGGAGACGGGACTTTGGGAGGAGGTAAAATAGCGTCTAATTTGTTTTCTTTAAAGCTGTTTTGATAGTTAGTAACAATAGAACAAGAAACTTCTTTGACATCGCTCTGAATATTGCGGAGCGCTCTAAGAATATAGAGCTTATATTTGTTTTCCAGCCATTCTTTGGCAAAACCATTGGGAACTCCAATAAAAACCTTCCCGTCTTTATTGGATAAGATGGAAGTATTTTTAAACCAAGTGATAAAATTAGCCTTAGAAATAGAAAGCTCTATTTCTCCCAGAACCGCTTGCCAAAGTTCTTCATTAGTCATATGCGTTTTGTTTGAACCCCCTTTTACTGTTTAAGAAGTATAGCATAAAAAATAATTCACAGTCTAGAATGATTGGGGATAAAAATGTGGATAAACTGTTTATTAAAAACAAAAAAACCATTCTAAGTGTCTTTAAAAATCAAATTTTTAATTGACTTAGTTTATGATAATTGATAAGATTTTAAATAGTTAGTTTAATTGGTAATTTTAAGGAAAACAAATCCCATGAGTCAAACCTATAAACCCAAAAAGTTGAAAAGAAAAAGAAAACATGGTTTTAAAAAAAGAAGTCAAACTAAAGACGGTCGCGAAGTAATGAAGCGCCGAAGAAGAAAGGGTCGGAAAAAAATCACCACGGTATAAATCTGTTTAAAAATGCTTTTCAATGCTCCCTTTTAACAACCGTTTATTTAAAAAAAGAGATTTCGCCAAAGTTCAGAAGATGGGCCGTTTTTTTAATTCCGACCAGATAAGCTTAAAAGTTTTAAAAAATGGCTTAGATGAAACCAGAATCGGTATTATTGTCGGTAAAAAATTTTCCGTGAAAGCAGTAGAGCGAAACAATATGAAAAGAAAATTACGGGAAATTACCCGCCAGGAAATTAAGCAGATAAAAAAAGGCTGGGACGTGGTTATTATGGTTAAAGAAAGCCAAAATAAGGCAAGAACCAGCGAAACGTTAAAAGTAGCTATAAAAAAAATATTAAAAGAAGCCCAAATAATTAATTACCTGTCTTCCGGCCCGCTCCGCCGAATCGAGGCGAGCAGGCAGGGCAAAAAAAAGAATGGTTATTTTTGACCAATTTGTCTATATTCCCATCTATAATTTATTGGTTTTTGTGTATAATCTGCTTCCTTTTAAGGATTTCGGGGTAGCCATTATTGTAGTTACTTTGATAATCAAGTTTTTACTGATTCCTTTAAGCCGCAAGCAAATCGAATCCCAGAAGAAAATGACCGAATTACAACCTAAAATCAAAGAACTTCAGAAAAAATACAAAGATGACAAAGAAAAACAAAGTCGGGCGTTGATGGATCTTTATAAAACCCACAAATCCAATCCCTTTTCCGGCTGTTTGCCCATGATTGTCCAGCTGGTCTTTTTAATCGCTATTTATCGAGTTCTTTTTAATATTTCCCAGGCTAATTTAATGATAAATGGAAACATTCTTTATGATTTTATTAAAAATCCCGATCAAATAAACAAAATGTTTTTAGGTATCATAGATCTTTCTACGGCGGTAAACCTGGGACACATCTCTTTTTCCGAAGCGCCAAAGATTATTTTAGTGCTTTTAGCGGCTCTTTCACAGTTTTTTCAGAGTAAAATGCTTATGGCTAAGCAAAAAACAGCTTCTAATTTTCCCAAGGATGATAAAATGGACTTTTCTCAAATAATGTCCAAACAAATGCTTTTTTTAGGACCGTTGCTGACTCTTTTTATCGGAGTGAAATTTCCCTCCGGCTTGGCTCTTTATTGGCTTGTTTCAACAATTTTTATGATTATTCAACAACATTTTTTGAAAAAAGAAAACGAAGCAATCCTTTTGCAAAAAGTTAAATAAACTATATTTTTTAAGATGGAAGAATTAAAAATAGATGAAATTAAAGCGCTAATGAAGGAAGTTATTGAAAAAATGGGTTTTTCCTGCCAGGAAATAGAAATTAATCAACAAAAAAACCAGGAAGAGGAAATGTTTGTTGTTAATATTAAAACCCCGGATTCAAGCTTTCTGATTGGCCAATATGGAGCGAATTTACAATCATTGCAGCATCTAATGCGCGTTTTAACGCGGAAAAAGATTCAGGAAAGAATTAAGTTTATTTTAGACATTAATTCCTATCGAAAGAAAAAAAACGATGCGGTAGTTCGCTTAGCTAAAGAAGCGGCCGAACAAGCCCTAAGGGGAAAAAGAGCTATTGTTATGCGTCCCATGTCTCCTTATGAAAGAAGGCTTATTCATATGGAATTTTCGGAAAATGACCAAATAAAAACAGAAAGCATTGGCGAAGGCGAAGAAAGAAAGGTTGTTATTAAGCCTCTAAATTTATTATAGCTCTTATGGCGGAAATTGTCGGGAGAAAAATAGCTTTAAATGTTTTGGTTAATAGTTGCGCCAAGGTGCTCTCCACTGTCTTAGCGCTGGTTTCCGTGGGTTTTATCACGCGTTATTTGGGTGCGGAAGGTTTTGGCAACTACGCTACTGCCGTGGCTTTTCTTTCTCTTTTTTCGGCAATGGCCGATCTGGGCCTGTATAATATTGCTACCCGTGAAATCTCCCGTTTTGGAGCCGACGAGAAAAAAATAATGGGTAATGTTCTTTCTTTGAGAATTATCACTTCAACCACTGTTCTCGCCCTAACTCCGCTGATCATCTTTTTTTTACCTTATTCGCGAGAGATTAAAGAAGGGATTGTTATCGTGGCGATGGCTTTTTTGTTTTCCTCCGGTTATCAATCATTAAACGGAATTTTTCAAAAAAATTTGGCGATGTATAAAGTAGCCATCGGAGAATTAACAGGAAAGGTGGTTCAAGTGGCTACAGTTATCCTGACGACTGTCAATAACTGGGGATTTGATTGGATAATTATGGCCATGTTGTTCAATATGGCGGTGAGCTTTGGGATTATTTTTTTCTGGTCCCGGAAATACATTAAAATAAAATTGCAATTTGATTTTACTTACTGGAGAGAATTTTTAACAGAGTCTTTGCCGATGGGAGCGGTAGCCATTATTTCTTTTGTGTATTTTAAGATGGATACTATTCTACTTTCTATCATGAAAAACGGAACAGAGGTGGGTATTTATAACGCAGCTTATAAGGTTTTAGAAAATTCTACTTTTTTCCCGGCGCTTATTTGCGGATTAGTGTTGCCCATAATGTCGCGGGATATCTTTACGAATCGGAAAAGCTTTCAAATAATTTCCGACCAAACTTTAAAATTTTTTATTCTCTTAATCGTTCCGCTCACAGTGGCGACCTTATTTCTGGCAGAAGGGATTATTGGTTTAATTGGCGGAGCGGGCTTTGCTGAATCGGCTCATGTGTTGAGAATCTTAATTTTTGCTTTAGCTTTAATATTTTTCGGGCACTTTTTTAATGCGATTTTAATCGTGGCTAACCTGCAAAAAAAATTAATGCTAGTTTTGTTGGCAGCCGCGGCGGTTAACATCTCTCTCAATTTTATAGCCATCCCCCGTTTCTCATATCTGGGCGCTGCTTATGTTTCAGTCGTGACAGAATTGTTGGTCGTTTTTTTGACCGCCTATCTGGTTATTGCCAAAGTAAAATATTATCCCCAAGTAGACAAGCTGGCTAAAATTCTTTTAGCCGGTCTGCTGATGAGCCTCTTCCTCTTTGTTTTTCGGGGAAAAAACTTTTTTATTTTAGCTTCCGCCAGTTTTTTAATATATTTTCTGGCTCTTTGGCTGTTGCGGGTAATAAAAAATTCGGAAATTATGAGCTTAATCAGCCGGAAAGGAGTGGAAGAATATGAAGAAACACCCTAAAGTTTTTATTATTATCTTGAATTATAACGGACTGGATGTTCTTAAAAAATGTCTTACCAGCGTCTTTAAAATTGATTATTCAAATTTTGAAATTATTTTGGTGGATAATAATTCCTCGGACGGTTCTTTGGAAATGGCTAAAACTAATTTTTCCAAAGCTATTTTTATAAAAAACGAAGAGAACCTGGGATTCGCGGCTGGTAATAATGTCGGGATTAAATTTGCCCTGGAAAGAGCGGCTGATTTCATTTTGCTTCTTAATAGCGATGTGGAAGTTGAAAAAAACTTTCTTACCCAATTGATGGATAATGTGGCGGATAAGGAAGAAATCGGCTTGGCCAGCCCGGTTATTTTTGACGGTCAAACCAGGGAAATCTGGTTTTCCGGAGGACATATAAACTGGTGGAGATTAAAAACGGTTCATGAAAAAAACATCCGGACTGAAAAAATTTTTAATTCCGGGTTTATTACCGGCTGCGCGATGCTGGTTCGAGCCGCGGTTTTTCAAAAAATCGGTCTTTTGGATGAAAGATTCTTTCTCTATTGGGAAGACGCCGATTTTAGTTTAAAATCAAAAAAAGCCGACTTTCAAAATGTAATCGTTTCTTCCAGTTGGATCTACCACTTTGAAAAAAGCCGGGAAAATCCGGAAAATAAAACTTATTGGCTGGTGGTTTCCGGATTGATTTTTTTCCAAAAAAATGCCGGCTTTTTCTTCAAGGTCTGGGGATTTTTTTACTTAAAAATGCGAAAAATAAAAAATTGGCTGGATGTTAAAATAAAAAAAGACCAGATTTCCTTAATGGTTCAAAAAGCTTATCGGGATTTTAAAAATGCCCAATTTTAAAAAACTTTCCATAATCATTGTTAATTATCAAAGCGAATTGTATTTGCAAAAATGTCTCGCTTCTCTTTTTCGGTTTAATCCGGGAATAGATTTTGAAATAGTGGTTGTCAATAATGATGAAAAAGAAAAGTTGGAAAAAACAAAAGAAAAATTTCCTTCCGTAGTTTTGATTAATTCACCCCAAAATAACGGTTTTGGCGCGGCCTGCAATTTGGGAGTCCGGCACGCGAAGGGAGATTTATTATTTTTTTTGAATCCGGATACGGAAGTTTTAAGCGATAATCTTTCGATACTTCTGGATAGATTTGTTGAAAACAAAAAAATTGGCGTTCTTGGGCCAAAATTAGTTACGATGGAAGGAAAGACACAGCCCTGGTGTGCCGGCAAAGATTTTAGTTTTTGGGAATTGATTAAAAATAACTTTGGGGTAATCGCGAGCAGGAAAATTTGGGAATCAGAAAACGAAACTCAGGCAGATTGGGTGAGTGGAGCAGCGCTTTTTGTAAGACAGGAGTTGTTTGATAAAATTGGAGGTTTTGACGAAAAATTTTTTATGTATGGCGAAGATATAGATTTATGCCGGCGGATAAGAGAAGAAAAATACGAAGTAAGATTTTGTCCCCAAGCGTCTATTTTGCATTTGGGCGGAAAAAGCCAAAGAAATTTTTTAGAGCAAAAGCGGCAATATTTTAAATCTTTATGTTATTATCTCAAAAAAACCGTGTTCAGAAAAAAACCATATGGAAATATCTAAACTCCTGTTTTTTTTAGCCTTTTACCTGCCTTTTCAAATCGCCCTTAATCCCGGCGAGGGTTTCGACTTGGCCTCTGTCCGGGTAATCATCATTATTTTATTTTTTCTTTGGGCGGCCAGGGGTCTTAAGGAAAAAAAGCTGATCTTTTCTTATAATAAGCAGACCTTATTGGTTATTTCCTTCCTTTTTTTAAGCCTTTTTTCGACATTTTTTGCCAGCAACAGCGAGTGGTCGGCGCGAAAAATACTTTTTTTCTTTTCGGTCTTCCCGCTTTATTTTGTGGCGGCGAACGTTTTAGATAGCCAGGATAAAATAATAAAAATAATTAAATATCTGGTGCTGGGCGGAAGTTTGGCGGCCTTTTTGGGGATAATCCAGTTTTTTGCGCAATTTATTTTTGGCCTTAAAGCGGTCTATGGTTTTTGGGCCGATTATTTGGTGGCGCCGTTTTTAGGGAAAACTTTTTCTCAAGCGGTGCTGCAAAATCCCAGCTGGCTGGTCAATATTTCCGGCGTTACTTATTTTCGCGCGACCGCCACTTTTCCCGATCCGCACATGTTTTCCTTCTTTCTGGGATTACTTCTCCCCCTAGCCTTGGCGTTGCTGATAGTCAGCCCTAAAAAAATTTGGCCAAGTCTGGCTCTTTCGGTTTTACTTTTAGCCGATATCCTGACTTTTTCCCGGGGAGGCTATCTGGGACTGGGCGCGGCTTTGGTGATAGCGCCGGTTATTTTTTGGAAAAAAATCAGCCGGGATTATAAAAAAATAATTCTGGGCACGGCGGTTTTTTTGTTAATTTTTCTGGCGATTCCCAATCCTTTTTCCTCTCGTTTTTTTTCTATTTTTAATTTGAAAGAAGGTTCTAATTCAGGCAGAATAGAAACCTGGAAACAAGCGGTAAAGGTTATAGGAGAACATCCGGTTTGGGGGGTGGGCATTGGCAATTATCCTCTGGAAATAAAACCGACGGCGTCCTATCGCGAACCAATTTACGCGCATAATACGTATTTGGATATTGCCGCTGATTCAGGTATAGCTAATGCTTTGATTTGGACAGGAATATCAATCATAGCGATAGTTAGTTTTTTTAAAAGATCCAAAGAGCATCTATTATTTTGGGGAGCGGGCTTAAGTTTAATTATTTTTTCCGTTCATTCTTTGGTGGAAACGGCGATTTTTTCTCCGGTAGTGCTGGCGCTTTTTTTGATAATCTTGAGTTTTAATAATTGTCCGCCATCTTTAAATGAAAAAAGAAATTAAATCCATAATTAATCTGGAAAACCTGGTCGGAATTATTTTGGCCCTTTTGCCCTTGTATTTGATAAAATTTGTTTTTTGGGGGGTGCCTTTGAATTTTTTGGAAATAATGATTATTGGCGCTTTGAGCTGGTGGTTGGCGGAAAAGAGATGGCGCCATCCGGACTGGAAAGATTTTTTAAAGAATAATAAGTTTTTTTTTATTTTAATCAGTCTGGTCTTTTTGGGCCTCTTTCTTTCCGTTTTTTTCAATGACAATTTAAAAGCGGGATTGGGAATTATCAAAGGCTGGTTTATTTTTCCTCTCGCGTTGGCTCTGATGGCCGTAGATCTTTTTCGGGATAAAAAAAGCCGAGCCTTGGGTTTTTTTTACGGCAGCGCCGTGGGAGTGGCTTTTTTAGCCTTAGCAGGCTATTTTTTGGGTCAGATGACATACGACGGACGTTTGCGGGGAATCTTTAATTCTCCCAATTATCTGGCGATGTATCTTTCGCCAGCGATATTAATTGGTTTAACGCTGGCTCAAAATAAAAATGTAAAAATAAAAACTGAAAATTATAATTTAAGTATAAAAAGTTTTTATGGTTTAAGCTTGGTAATGATGTTAGGGGTTCTTTATTTGACTTATTCTTATGCGGCTTGGATAGCGCTGGCACTAACTATGGTAATAATTTTTATCTTAAACAAAAAATTTGCGGTGAAACTCGCCTTTTTAGTTTTATTGTTACTAGGCGCTTTATTTTATTTCCAGGCAGATAAAAGCAAATGGGCGGATTTTGTAAGTTTAAATGAAAGATCTTCCCTGGCTTCCCGCTCAATGATTTGGCAATCAGCCGGAAAGCTTATTCAAGATAATCCTTTTTGGGGCGTCGGCTCGGGTAATTTTCAGGAAAAATATCTGGAATATCAAAAATATTTTCCTCCCTATCTGGAGTGGGCCGTCCCGCATCCGCATAACTTATATCTGGCTTTTTATTTATACGCGGGAATTACGGGTTTGCTGGCCTTCTTGCTGCTGATATTTTTATGGATGAAAAAAATTATTTTACAAAAAAAAGAGACAATAGCGATAATTGCGCTGGGAATAATAATTTATTTTCTGCTACACGGGTTAGTTGACACGACTTATTTTAAAAATGACCTCGCGGTAATATTTTGGTTGGCTTTTTTCTTGCCTCTTTAAATTTATCCCAACTTTTCTTTGCCGAAAGAAAAGTTGCAAAAGAACTCTCAGCCCGACTTCAGACTTAGACGAATTCCAGCCTTATTCGCTAAAGCTCCTGATTTTTGCTCCGCAAAAAAGACTGCGGAGCTTTTTTACGCTCATTTCGGCTGAATTCGTTCCTAAGTCTTACGTTAAGGCTGAAATTATTTTAAACTTTTCCGCCTTAGCGGAGTAAAGCGCTATAAATTCGAGATGAAGCGAACGTAAAAACTTCTCTTTTAAGCGTTAGCAGCTTGAGAAGTTTTAGTGAGCGAGTCCGAATTTATCGCTTTACGAGCTGGGCGGGCTTTTCTTGGGCTACTTTCTTTTTAAAAAGAAAGTAGAAAAAAACTAAAGACTTATTTGATAAAGCTTTCCGTCAGTCCGGTTGGTAAAGAAAAGCAGGCTTTCATCAGGGCTTAAAAAGAGATTGGTCGCGTCGGCTTCAACGGTGATTTTTTTTAAATCAATCAAGCGGTTTTTTTCTCCGGTTAAAACATTGACTTTCCAGAAAGTGTCAGTCGTGTTGAATTGGCGGGAAAGATAATCATTGGGTAAAATCGCGTTTTCCGGAATAGAGGCGGGCAGGGCGTAATAAACCGTCCGATTGTCCTTCGACCAGGCGCATTTGACGGTTAAGGTGGGAATTTCCAGATTTTTGTATTCTCCTCCTTTGTCGTTCATAACAGCCAGCTGCATTTTTCCCCCGGTTCTTTCCACGGAATGGCTGGCGAGGATTAATCTGCCGTCCGGACTCCACAGAAAATCGGCGCCGAATTTTCCCTGAAAAATAGTTTTATTTTCTCCGGAAATAAGTGAAGCGGATTTAAGAGTGGATTCGTTGTAAGCGTCCGGATTGTTCCAAAAAGCAATCAGCCCGCTTTGCGGAATGCCGGCGGAAAAAACGGGAGTGAAATTCAAATCGGCGATTTTTTTCCAGTTGTTTCCGTCCGGATCGGAAAGATTAAGCGTGCGTTCTTTTTTAGCGGGGTCGAAATATTGGTACAGGATTTTATTGCTGTTTTGCCAAAAAATATCATCTATATTATCGCCTAGAGCTGTTTCTTTCTGGGTAGAAAAATTAAAAAAAACAAAATTCCAGGTAGCCGGAGTCGGCTGTATCCTAAAAATAGCTTGATTTTTAGCGGGCGACCAAAGGATATCCGTCAGGCCCGGCAATTCTTTTTTAAGAATAAGATTTCTGACCTTGCCATCGAAAGAAATTTCATAAAATCCCTGATCTTTGGGTGAATAATATTTTAGAGCCGAACCGTCTTCGTTTAAAACAGGGGCGAAAACCGGCTCATCGGTTAAAAGAATCATTTTTTCCGAAGAAGAAAGCTTTTTTTCCGGAGATGATTTTGAATCTGAAGATGACGCGGGTGAATTTTTCGAAGCCGGCTTGAAAATAAGAATATAAATTCCTCCCAAAAATAAAAGCAGAGCCAGGCCCAGAGAAGAAAAAATAAATATTTTTTTCAGAGTAGACATATAAATTAGTTGTCGCAACCGCAGCCGGGCACGCTGACATGGACATGATCGCCTTCATCTTCAATGTAGCCGGCGCCGCAACTGGAAGCGGCGCTCATAATGGTTGCGTTGGAAGCGGAACTGCCTTGGTTGGAAAAATCCACCGCGCAGGATTTTCCAGGACTGCTCGTTCCTCCATAATGGCAGGAGCCCTTTTTATGAAAACAGCAATTAGTTTGTTTGGCGGGAACACCTGGGGATCCGGGAGTGCATTGAACCCAGGTTGGATTTTTTTGATAACAATTAACTCCGCCATTGTTGTCAGAAATAGAGGATATTTGAATCGCGTCTCCCAGTTTTTTATGCATGCAATCCAAAAGAGCGTTGAGTTTATCGGAAGCATCTGCGCATTGTCCGGGAACCTGGCTTTTCATTAATTGGCAGGCGCTCTTTACAGCCGGCGGCAATTCCGCTGGAGGTCCGGGAATAGTGGGTGTTGTGGGAACCGCGGCGGCCATTTTAGCTTTTACCAGTTCCGGATTTATAGTATAGAGAATTAAATAAGCCAGGAGGGCTAAAATTAAGCCTATCAGGGCGTCGGTGATAAATCCCTTGGCTTTTTCCATGCTGGCGTTGTTGCCGCCGGAAGCGGCATACATATAGCCGCCGATGACAATCATAATCAAAGCGCAAATGCCGACGGTCCAGATGCCGAATTTATAAAGATTGGAAACAAAAGTCGCGAAATCGTTGGTTGTTCCATAACCGGGGATAGGCTCCATCGGTTCGTAATCCAAATTGGGACCGGTTGTTTCGGCGGCGGAAACAATCAGGAGAGGAAAAATAAAAACAGACAGTAAAACCAGAAAGACGAGAAATTTAACCTTAAAATTTTTAGTCATTTTTTTGAACTTGAGGAAATAAAGCGAAAAGGATCCAGATGGCGGCTAAAAGAACGAAAGCGGTAAGAACCAATCGGAAAAGAAAAGCGAAATAAGCCGGAACGCTGGAAATAAAACTGGCCAATATTCTGCCTTGGCCATTTTGGGCCGCTTCGGATTCATCAATGCTGTCAGCCAGGGTAAAATCAATTATTTGAGAAAGCGGTTGCTCGTAAAATTCGCCCAGAATTACGCCCCAATATTCGTTCAAAGCTTTTTTGGTGTTATTGTCTTGGGTGTAAATCCCCTCGGCTTTAAGCGAAAAGGAAGTTTCCATATTTTCAAAAGCCTTAAAAGACAAAGAACGATCCGTAGTTTCTAATTGGATATCATTCCAATACCAGGTTATGGGCAGATCCTCTTTAGCGGGAAAAGGAACCGAAGCGAAAGGAGCCAAGGCCAATTTAATGGTGGAATCGTCCAGCGCTAAAAATTCCGTCTGGCTGTAATCGGGCCATTCTTTGCCGTCTAAATCTATGTAATGGCCGAGAGTTTTAGGCTTGCTGGTGGATTCGTCCGCGGAAATAATTTTGAAATCCGGTTCGGAAACCAGAAAAGTTTTGTTCAGGCTTATTTTAACGCCGGTTTTTTGATTGGTGGCGACGAGGCTTAAACTTAAAGTGGAGCCCTCAGGCGCCAGAACCGGAAAAAAAATCAAATTGCCTGGTTCGGTAAAATCAGAATCATATTTATAAGAAAGCGCTTGGCCGTTGAGCGTCCAAAGAAAGTCGTAATCTTCTCCGGAAGTAATGTTCGCTTTCACCGCCACGATTTCATCCGGAGCCACCGGGCAAATAGCGGCGTCCACCAGCTGTCCCCGGGAGCCGGCGTAAATTTGGCAAATTTCTTCATCTCCTTTGGCCAGAGTCAAGGAATCGTCAACCAGAGTATGGAAAACGGAAAGGTTGTTATTAAAAGAAGACAACGGAATGATGGCCTCCGCGTAACCCTTGCGGGTTCCCTCGCCGGCGCCGGAGGTGACTTTTTCCGACACGTTAAGTTTGACTTTAAGATATTTGGGCGCGTCGGAAAAATTAGCTTTAAATTTAAGATGGGGAATTCCCGCTCCCGTGGTTTGTTCCACTCCGATAAGCTGGCTTTTCAACAAAGGATCGCCCCATTCTTCTTCGGCGTCGGCCGAATCTCCCATATAAACGGTCCAAGCATAATGCAAAGATTCTTTTTTGGTGGAATTTTCAATCGTGGAAACAACGCTGATCCAATCGGCGTTATCGCCTTCATTGCTGGTGTCGTTGACCGGATTTTCCGGAGAATAAGAAAGGCTCACCTCTATTTTTTCGTTCTTGCCCCCGCTTTCGGAAGGCTTGAGCATATTTTCTAGCAAACACTTGTTGAAATAATCTTTGTTCATATTAAAAATAGTGTCCAGCTCTAACTCACTGGAATCAACAATCTCAATGGCGGAGTTGGTAATAGAGCAAAGAGCTGTTCCATCTTTCTTAAAATCATCAGTTGAGCCACAGCAAGATTGGTTTGTACCTAAGGCTACCTGATATTTTACATTGCTGTCCACTTGAGCTTGAGTAAAAAAATTTTCAGAAACCAAAGAGTGTGTGTCAATTTCATTGCAAACTGCCGCATCTGGCTTAAAATAATCTTTTGTTTCAGTCGTAATTTTTGTGGTTGCGTTCCCTCCCGTCCCTCCCGTCCCTCCCGTCCCTCCTTCTCCCACATCTCCTCCAGTCCCTCCAGTCCCTCCAGTCCCTCCAGTTGCCGTTCCTGTTGCAGTAGCTATTCTTCGGGAAGCTAAGCTAATAGTTTCTGTTTTTATAAAATATTGATAGTCCCCTATAGTGTAACTGGAGGAAGGAGCTTGCTGGGCTTCAACCGGTTTTTGTTTAATCAAAGTTCGAGTAAATTCACAGCCATCCGGACAATCCGGCCAAGTAGTGGGATCGAGCTGGGTGCCATAATTTTTTCCCTCTCCCGGTTCATCAAAATGTTTTTCCAGAACTTTGCAAGTGTTATTGGGAATGGCCCACATTATTTTATAACTGGAATCTTCAAACAGAGTGGAATCGGCCGCGATGCCTTCCACGGCCACTCCCAGCCGATCTCCCGGTTGGTAGGTCCAGGAAAAATCCTTGGCGCCCAAGCCGGTGACATTCGCTTCGTCCGGATGGCCGGTTTCGGCGGTATCCGGGTCATCCGGATTGGTGCGCCAAAAATATTCCTCTCCCTTGCTGAAAGCGTTATCGCCGGTTGTATAGCCGGGCGCGTTGGGGAAAAGATGGAAGCAATCCTGGAATTGATAATCTTTGCCTAATTTAACATCGTAAAAAAAACAAAAATTATTTTTTTTCTTTTGGTCGTCGCCCCCATAGACGGATTTGTAGGCGCTTTCTCCGTCGGACTTGCCGTAATCGGCTTGCGCGTAATCAAAACCGCTGTTGGCGTAAGTCCGCATAGCCTTGATTTTGAAATCTTCCACATCCACCTCGCCGTCTTTATTAAGGTCGCAGCGCGCTTTATTTTCCGCGTTCAAATTTTTTTCCTGGCAAATTTCCGGTTGCAAATACCAAGTATAGTAAAGCGTTTCAGGCTGGTTGGCGAAATTGAGCGGCGTGGCCGTGGCGGTCGCTTTTTCTCCCGGCTTGGGATCGGTCGGGGTAAAAGTGACAGTGACTTGCGGATGAGGTTTTTTTAAACTGGCCACATTCAAATATTGGGCGTTTTCCGTGATCATCGCGTCGTCAATTCCGTATTTTTTAAAAATACACATCACCGCTTTAGCGGGATCAATAAGGCCGAGTGCTTTGCATTTGATGTCTTCAAACGGACCCAGGCCGAATGCGGCTAAAGCGCTAGGGATGTTGAGCAGAGTAAAAAGCGCGATCAGGCAGAGGATTAAACGATTTTGAGGGGAAAATATACGCATAAATTATGGAGTAAGAAAAATTATGCAAGCGTCCAAAAGAATCAAAAAAATAAGGCCAGGCAGATAGGAAAAAAAGAAAGAGCGGCTTTTGTAGGCGGCCAGTCCGCCGAAAAGCGAAAGGATCACCATAGGCAAAGTTTCAAAAAAATAAGAGCTGTAAACCAGAAGCGGAAAAAGAAAGACCGTGGACTGGATTAGAATGGACCAGACGCCCAGTCTTTCCCGCAAAACGGAAAGCAGGAACCCTTTGAAAAAAATTTCTTGCGCCAAAAAGAGCAGATTGACCAAAACCAATTCGTAGAGCAAAAAATAACCGAAGCTCGCTCTGGCGAAAACGGGAGAGGCGTAAACTTTGTCAAATTCAGTATAGCGGATAAGGAGGAAAAAAAGAACTGCTAAAAAAACAAATAGCGCTCCTCCCCAGAGTAATCCGGCCTTCTTGTCTCCCCAGCCGATGCCGAAATCGCGGATATTTTTTTGCAGTACCAGTTTGACGTATAACCAAGGAACAATCAGGAGAAAAAAAATGTTTTTGGTTAAATTTTGCGAATAGTCGTCCGCCGGAAAATAATAAACCATAAAAAAGCAAAAAATCGCCACCAGAAAACTTAAAAATGTTTCTTTCCACTGCTCCAGTGCTTGCTTTTCGATATTTAAGTACATAATTATTTGGATATTTTATGTGAATGTCATCCCGAGCACCCGTTATACGGGCATAAACTCCGTCGAGGGATCTACTTTAAAATTAGAATTAGATTGCCACAGTTGTTCCGAGGCGGAACTCCCTCGCCTGCCTGCCGGCAGGCAGGCAATGACAAAATTGATTTAAGCCGGCGTTGCGGCCATTTTTTCTTCCTTATCAGCCAGCATCCTTTCCTGAAGCGTCAGATAAAAAACCAAAGCTACCGTCAAAGTTTCAATGGGGAAAAAATTCAATCCGAAAAACATTTCCACGGCTGATCCGGCAACCAAGGTCCCGTATCTTTTCGCGAGAGCTTTCGCCATTCTTTGAGCGCTTTTCCTTTTTCCTCCCGATCCGGTAATAAACATAATCATTCCGATAATAAAGGAAACCCCGAAAGTGACCAATGTGCCGATGACCGGCAGCGAGCCCAAGCCCACAAAATCCGAGATGTCTTTAAACAGGGCGAAACATAAAGCGATGCCGTAAAGCCAATCCATAAAAGGGTCGAAATATTTCATCAAGGAAATGACAGCGAAAGTATCCTTGATTTTTTGCGCGTTTGTTCGAGGCGCGCGGGATTGAGTTGTATCGGAAATAGCGGGCATAGTTTTTATTAAATAATAATACCAAGTATGTCATTCCGAGCGTAGCGTAGCGAAGCTGAGGAATCTAATTTAATTAGATTGCCGCGGTCGTTCCGAGGCGGAACTCCCTCGCAATGACAATTTTTCAAATATTTTTAAGCTTCTTCTTCTTCAGCCAGTTCTTTTTTAGCTTGTTCGATCTCCGCGATTTGCGAAGGATCGGTGGTGATAATCTGGTCTTCGCTGTAAGAAGCCACTACTTTGATGGCGACATGCTTGGTGCCGGCGAAAAAAATTCCCTCCCCGACATTGCTTTCCAACAGCAGAAATTTTTCCTGGTCGGTGAGGTAAAAGGTTTCCGTGATGACATCGATGGCGGCCGGCGACTGTTTAAGCAGGATCTGAATGGAAGAGTTGGTGACAATCGGCTTGCCGAAGCGGCTCGACAAAAAATCGTTCACATCCTGGGTAATCGTCGTGAGTCCGGTGTAATACTTGCGGCATCTTTTGGCGATGCCGAAAAGAAAAGAAGCGGCATCGTCGTATTTCATCATCACCCAGGCTTCGTCAACCAGGACGATTCTTTTGCGGATATTGGTGCGCATTTCATTCCAGATGAATTGCAAAACGACATACATGGCGACGGGGCGCATTTCCTCTTCCATGTCGCGAATATTAAAAACCACCATCGGGTTATTAATATCCAGGTTGGTGACATTATTGAGAAATCCGGAAAAAATGCCTTCGGTGTATTTTTCCAGCCGGATCGCCAAATCTTCCCCGCCTTCCATATTGCGCAGCACCTGGTAAAGATCGGACATGGTGGGAAAATCTTCTTTTTTCAAAGCGTTTAAATCAGCTTGGGCGGTGATGTCTTTAATATCGTAAGTTTCCCGGATGGAACGGTCTAAAATAGAATCTTCTTCCGGCGTGATATTGCCCAGCATCAAATGCAAAAGTCCGATAAGTCCGGCGATATTATTGCGCATAACATCTACCGGGTCTTCGTCTTCGCCGACTTTGGGCAGGTCAAAAGGGTTCAGATGATTTTTGGAATTTAAGGAAATTTTAAAGAAGGTTCCGCCGACCGTGTCGCACAGATGCTTGTATTCGTTTTCCGGATCGATAATAATAACTTCGGTTCCCACCATCAAGGAGCGCAAAACTTCCAGTTTAACCAGATAACTTTTGCCGGCGCCGGATTTGGCGAAAACGACCATATTGCCGTTTTCCATGTTGAAACGATCAAAAATTATCAAACTGTTGTTATGGCGATTGATGCCGTAAAGAATCCCTTCTTCACTGGAAAGATTGGAAGAAACAAAAGGAAAAGTGGTGGACAAAGGAGAAGAATCCATGCTGGTGCCGACATTCAGCTCGTCATTGGCCAAAGGCAAGGAGGAATTAAAGCCCTGCTCGGTTTTAAAAATGGCCGGTTTGGTGTAAACCAACTGGGCTTCCAGAATGGCCATAATGGCTTTCACCTGCTTGTCCAACTCTTTTTCCTCTTGCGCGTAAATGGTTATGTATAAGCCGAAGCGGAAAAATTTTTCCGTCCCCTGCTGGAGCTTGTCGCGCAATTCATCGATGTCGCGCATCGCGGTTTCCAAAACCGGATCGCGCACCATGCCGCGCGCTTCTTCAATGTGAATTTGCGACTGGACCTGGGTGGCGGTTTTGCGCAGGTTTTTGAGGATGGTGTTGGTGTCGATGGGATGGATGAACATGGAAATATCCATCGGCATATCAATATTGATGATCGGCGAAAACCAATTGCTGTGCAGGTAGCGGGGATAGGTAATGACAAAAATAGTTTGCGCCAAAGTTTCGCCCACGCGGATATAGCGGGAAGTGATTTTAATGGCGGAAGGCGCGATCAGATCCTGCAGCTTGGAGAGGCCTTCCTGGTAATATCTCTCGCTTAAAAGCACCTCGTCGGTCGGCAACGGTTCGGATTTAGGCTCTTTATTTTTTTTCAAAAAATCCAGCATAGGTAGTTTTTTTAGATTAGTCAAAATTATTTGTAATTTCTTTGAGAGTGTCATTCCGGGCTTGTCGAGCCTGCCTGCCGGTAGGCAGGGAATCTAATAAATTAGATCCTCACGTCGCTTCGCTCCTCAGGATGACATTGTAAACAATGTCACTTTAAATCCAAATTGCGCGTGTCTTCCAGTTCCGTTAAATTGAAAACATTGGAATTGTAGGAATTATACAGCAATTCAATGAGCTCTTTGGTTTTAAGCGGAACCATTTTCAAGCCGATGCCGGAAAGACTGGCGATAATATGGTTCATGCGCTGAAAAAGCTGATTGCGGCAGGTTTCAAAAAGCTCCCGTTTATCCATAATGCTTTTTCTGGGATTAAGCAAGGTGCTAAAACTGTCGAATATTCCCTTTTCCCGGTTTTCAATGGAAGAAAAGGGAATGATGATGTAAAAATTTTTGTCCATAATATTGGAAACCGAAACCAGATGCTGGATAAAATTTTTATATTCGGAAATCTGGAAGCGCAGCAGCTCGCTGGGCTGGTCTTTTTCCTTGCGTTCGATGAAATCCAGATATTTTTCAATGTTGATCTTGCGAGAATTAATCAGGATTTGCAGGGGGAAATCCAGGGAGTTGAGGAAATTTTTATACTGGTTGATAATGGCTTCCTGCTCCTGGGTTGATTTTAAATCGTAATTAATGGCGGAAACGCTTAAAACTCCGCGCAAAGTTCCGTTTTTCAGCACGATGGCGTCATCCTTGACTTCCGCCACGTCCATAAATTGCTGGCTGGTGGATTTAGAGCTCGTTTTGGTTATTTTTTGGGAGTTTAATATTTCCATGTGGTTGTGGAACTATCCAATAAGCTGGAAATTTCCTGAATTTTATCTTGATTAAGGGCTTTTTTCCGGATGTTTTCGCCCGTTTCCGGTTTTTTAATCTTCATTTTTTTGAGAGCCATTTTGAGCTGGTTGTCTCTTTTCCAGACGTAAATTTTGGGGCGCACTCCGAAAAAAACCATCGAAATGAGGAAGCTTAAAAAAGACCGGCCGTTGGGGCGGTAAAAAGCGAAAGCGCCGAAAAAAGCGACGGTCAGAAGGCCGGCAATCACAAAAGAAGTAAAATCCAGCAGATTCCAGAGAACCAACAGAATACCGCCGGCGCAAAACAGCCAGCCTAATTGTTTAGCCGTGAGCGGGCCGACGATTTTATCTTCGGTGTCGATAAATTGGGGAACATTGTGCATCATATAGTCGTTGTCATTCCCGTGAAAACGGGAATCCAGAAAACTTATTAATTTATTTACTGGATCCCGCATCAAGTGCGGGATGACAGTATTTTACAATTATAACACACTTATCCCATTGCAACTCACTGTAAATTAAATGAAAATTATTAAATTAATTTCAAACGACTGTTTTTTCAGGGTTTAGCATGTCAGTTAATTGCGATGGGAGATTACTGATTTATATTTTTTAAATCCACGACATTTTTCGTTGAACCTTGAGGCGTAGTCGGATATCCGGGCAATCTCCAGAGATCGGATTTGTTCGGAGCATTCGGCGGTAAATTTTTAACCGGAGCGGCGGGAGCAAAAGTTTTTTCTTCGGGCAATCTCCAGGGACTGGATTTGATCGGAGTATTCGGCGGCGGATTTTTAGCCGGAGCGGCCGCCGGAGTTTTTTCATTAGAGATTTTCCATAAATCCGATTTGTCCCGCGAAACGGGCTGGATGTCCCTGTTTTCAGCCGGAATTTTGACTGGCAAAGCGGGCGCGGCCGGCGCGAGGTTTTTTTCGTAAGGCATTTTCTGGCGGTAGGAAAACCGCAGGGCATTGATATTTTTTTGTTCTTCTTTGGGAACGGCCGCCGGACGAAATTGGTCAGTGAGATTTTTCGGCAAGTTGTTTTCATTAACGGGTTTGTCCGCCGAAGCTATGTTCCTGGCATTGCTGGTGGAAAAAACTACCTGTTTCATTCTCTTATTAACGGCAATCGGGGAATTTTCATCGAAAGATTTGAGTAAATAAGATAATTTTTGCTTTTCCGGATCGGGTAAATTTTTGGCGTTGGCTCCCTGGAAAAGATATTGGGAACGAGCCATGGATTCGTGCTTTTCATAGCCCAGATTGAAAGTATAATCCGCCAGCCAATTCTTAATCGACGGCCGGACGGGATAAGGAAAATTCCGCAGACTGATTTTACTGGAAGTGACCAACTGTTCCCCCACTTCCGGATAAATCCGCAAAGCTTCGGAAAGCGGCAAATTTATTAAACTTGCTTGAGCGGCTTTTTCATAAGAATCGTCGTCAATAATCCGTTCTTTAATAACTTGAAAAATTTGCCTGGCTTTGGCTAAATCAATGTTCATTTCTTTGGCCAGCGTAAAAGGAAAATCTTCCAACTTCAACTCGCCGAAATAATAACTGCGAATGGCGCGAGAGATATCTGCTATTTGTAAAAGTTGTAAACCAAATTTTTCCCCAACTTCTAAAATTTTTGAACCTATTGCATATGAAAAAAACTTGTCTTTTATTTCCTCTGGTAATAAATTGATCTTCTCTAAAATATTTTCAAATTGGTCATCCGTTTCATTATCTGGATTTTTTTCCGAAGAAACCAAGAAGAGTATAGAGCAACGGTTTATTTTTATTTTTTCATCAAGGTCGGAAAATTTTATTTTTTCTATCATCTTTTTGTTTATATTATTCCACCACTTCTTAATGCGTTTATATTTTTTCTGTTATAACTTGATTGCCCCTTTGCTATATCTTTTTTGGCATCATCAGCCAATCCGGCAAACATTCTTCTTGTTGCTCTTTTTATATCAGGCGTTGCTGTGTCCAAGATGTCACCCCAATATTGGCTCTTAATGTCTTCTGGGTTTAATTTTTTCATTTCATTTTCTGCTATTTTAGATTTTGCCATGTTATCGGTAATTGTGCTTAGTGGACGGCTAGTTTTG
>PEVT01000043.1 GCA_002780175.1 Candidatus Moranbacteria bacterium CG06_land_8_20_14_3_00_40_12
TGAAATCAAGATTACAAATTTAACTGCTAAACAAGCTATTGTTTTACAAGCTTAGGTGGGGAATATCTATCTGGACCTAGACAACAACGGGCGGTTGCTTTTAAAAAGATCTGTTGCTAAATTAAAGGTATGGATAAAGTTGCCGACAGGATGGAAAAAATCGCGGATTATTTTTTGACCGGTAAAATCGGCGCGGCTGGCTGGCTGGTTGTTTTTTTGGCAATCGTAACCATCAGGTTATTTTTGGATAAATTTGTCGCCCGCTCGGTTTTTTCGGCTATGCATCCGGAGATGGACTTGCATAATTATTTGTTTTTTGGCCTGACTTTTCTCCTGATTTGGCTTTGGTTAAGCTTAATTTTAAAAATTCAGCCTAGAAAACTGGCTTTTTTGATGATTTGGGCTTGTTTGCTGATTGATTGGCCGCCCGTTTTTGATTTAATCAAAACCGGAGGGGCGGTTTTCGCGGGACCCTATCTTTACGGCAGCCTGGAGCAATTGAAAATGGAGTATCTGACGATTTTCGGCCGGTTGCCCTCCGGAATGGTTTATTTCGGCACTAAAATAGTTTTTATTTTAGTTTCTTTGGGATCCGGAGTGATAATCCGGGTTAAAACTAGAAATTGGCTAAAAGCGCTGGCAGGCTCGATTGGAGCCTATTCCCTGCTGTTTTTTATGGCCAGTTTTCCCTCCTGGCTGGCTTTTGGCCATTATTTTTTTGAAGGATCGAAAAAGATAACCGAAATCGGCGCCGTGCAAATTTTTCAATTTACGTCCGCCGTGGAAGTTTTTTCCTTGAAAGCCGTCGATTTCGAATACGGGCATATTTATAACCTCAATCTGATTTATTTTCCGTTAATTGTAGGCCTTTCTGGTTTGCTGTTTTTCTTTTCCGATCGGAATAAGTTTTGGGCGGTGCTTGGAAATATCCGTCTTCCCCAATGTTTTTTCCATGAAGGATTATTTTTGGCGGGGCTGGGACTGGGATATTGGGCTTATCCGGATAATTTAACCGTTAACCTGTTTTCCTTTTTTGCGATTTTAACGCTTATTCTGGCTGTTATATTGGCCTGGAAAGCTTCCGTTATAGCCAATGACCTCTATGATTTGGCGACCGATGTTATTACTAATTTTAACCGGCCTCTGCCCCAAAACATCTTTAGTTTTAAAGAATACGCGGAACTGGGAATTTGCTTTTTTATTTTTTCGTTAATCGGCGGATTGGCGATTAACTTTAAATTCGCCGTTTTGCTGTTAGTTTACCAGATTATCGCCTGGTTTTATTCCGCCCCGCCCTTTCGCTTTAAAAGATTTCCATTGATCGCTACTTTTTTAAGCTCGCTGGCGCTGCTGGTGATTTTATTCATGGGTTTTTTAGTTTTTTCCGGAGAGCATAATCTGCAAGGGCTTTCCTGGAGGATAATTTTTCTTTTTATGTTGACGCTCACGCTAAGCTTTCCGCTTAAGGATTTCAAAGACATAGAAGGCGACCGGAAGATGGGCGTTTGGACCATTCCGATTATTTTTGGCGAAGAATTGGGGCGGATTATTGTGGGATCCGGAATTTTTCTCTCTTTCGTGGCGAGTGTTTTCATTTTAAACGAAAGAGATCTTTTTTTCTGGGCGGCTCTTTCGGGCGCCATAGCTTTTTTAATCGTAGTGAGCGAAAAAATAAAAACCCGCCGGTTGGTTTGGTGGATTCTGCCGGTGATCGCGGTTTATGGCCTGATCGTGGTTAAAATCGCGCTGCTGAAGTAAGATTAAATTATGCGTGAATACTCTAAATTATTGTATATGCAACGATTCGCAGTATGAATTATTCGTATAACAATTTTTTGCTATCGCAAAATTTTGTTGTACTTTTAGCAGATATCAAAAACTTGCATATACATCTGTCTGATATGTAGTTACTTATTTTAAAGGTTGCTTCTGAAAAGTAAAAATTAAGACATAAATTATGCGTACGCATAATTTATGTCTTAATTTAATTTCTGGCGCATGTTTCTGGGGGGAATGAATTTCAGAATGCTTACAATTTATAAGTCAGGATTCATAATCTCGGCTAATTTTTTCCAATCCTCCAGCGAAAGTTCCTGCGCGCGCGTGAGCGGAGTCAAGCCGATGGAATTTAATTTATTTTCCACTTCTTTTTTGTCCAGGTGGAAGCTGTTAGCTAAATTATTCGCCAGGGTTTTTCTTTTGGCGGCAAAACCGGCGCGGGCGATCTGGAAAAATTTTTTAGTTTCCCGCGGATTGCTTCGGGGGGACTTAAGCGTTATTTTTATTACCGCGCTGTTTACTTTCGGAACCGGAAAGAAAGCTTGGGCCGCGACGGGGAAAAGGACTTGCGGCCTGGCGTAATATTGCACGGATAAAGCCAAAAGGCTCATTTGGCCGGGCTTGGCCACAATCCTTTCGGCTACTTCTCTTTGCACCATTAAAATCATTTCTCGCGGAGGAATTTCGGATTCTAAAAATAAGCGGATGATGGCCGAGGTGATGTAATAAGGGATATTGGCGACAATCGCGTAGCTTTTAGCTGTTAGCTTATAGCTTATAACAAATTTATTTAAATTGATTTTTAAGATATCTTCGTTGATAATTTCCACTTTCTTGTTTAAAGAGAATTTTTTTTGCAAAGCGGGAATTAAATTTTTATCCAGTTCAATTGCTAAAACTTTTCCAGCGGTTTTGGCCAGAGCTTCCGTTAAAATGCCTTCGCCCGGACCGATTTCCACCACGAAATCATCCGGTTGCAAATTGGCGGATTGGATTATTTTTTCCGCGATCTTTTCATCGCGAAGAAAGTTTTGTCCGAGTCGAACAGGCATAAAAATAATTTTAAATCTGTAAATAATAAATCTATAAGCTAAAAGCTAAAACCTAAAAGCTAATTAAGTATTTCTTCCATTTTTACGTTGATTACTCCGGCACCGATGGAAGCAATCTTGGCAAAAGCGACTTTATCCAAATCAATTATGCGGTTTGAGCCAAAAGGGCCGCGATCGTTGATTTGGACGATAACCGACTTGCCGTTTCCCAGATTAGTCACTTTAACATAGGAACCGAGGGGCAGCCAGGGGTTGGCGGCAAAAAGCCCGCCTTTCCAGGCATACCAGGTGCCCAGTCCCTTGTGAGCTTTGCCTGTTTTAACGAAAGTGCCCTGGACGATAATTTCCGCAACGGGCTCCTGGATAATTTTCTTTTCTAAAATTACGCGGGAAATTTCCTTTCCATTTTTATAAGTGATTTTGTATTTTATTTCTCGCCGCCCTTTTTCGCCTTTTTGCTCGATCTTTTTTTCCCGCCAACTCAATTTGGCGTCAGTTTTTTCGATAATTTTAAAGGGAATCGTTTCGGTTTCGGTTTTTTCTTCCACATTGATGCGCGTTATGACGATTTTTAAATTGTCAGCGGGCAGAGAATTTAAACTTGGAACAACCTGGTCTAATCGGCTAAGCGCGATGTTGTTTTCCGAAATAACATCACGAATATTCCGGGCCAAGGCATAACCTGGAATATTTTTTCCATCCACCGCAAAATTTACTTTTAAAGCCCGGCGAAGCTCGATTTGGCTGCCGGAAAAAATGGGTGTATCTTTTTCTGGAATAATTTGGTCAAACTCTCCTAAAATAATCCGGTTTTTTTCCAGAAAGTTGGCGACAGTTTTTTCTTGGGTGCTTAAAGTGTAAATAAGCTCGTCTTCCTTCAAGGTTATAATTTTAAAGAAATTTTGCTCAGGCGCAAAAGAGCGTATTTTAGGGAAAAAATTCCTGTAAACAACAAAAATTAAGATGCTAAAAATTAAAAGAAAAAACAATTTTTTATGAGTAAAAAACTTCATTAATAATTTTTTTAAATCAATTTCTAAGAGAAATTAAGTATAAAATGTTAAATGATAAATGGCAAATGTTAAATCGTTATTCGGTTTTAAAGCGGTATTGAATGGCTTCGGCAATATGGCTGGCGCCGATGCTGGCGCTTCCTTCCAGATCGGCGATAGTTCTGGCCACCTTGATAATTCGATAATAAGCCCTGGCGCTTAAATAAAATCGGGAGACGGCGGTTTTCATCAGTTCCTGGCAGGCGGAATCCAGCGGGCAATATTTTTTCATTTCCAGGCTTTCCATTTCACTGTTGGCGATGGTTTTTGATTCGGCGAATCTGGTTTTTTGGATAGCGCGGGATTTTTCCACGCGCTTTCTGATGGCGGCGGAATTTTCATAACTGGTTTCTTCGTTGAATTTTTCAAATTTTATGCGGGGCACTTCAATATACAAATCAATCCGGTCGAGAATCGGTCCGGAAATTTTCCTTTGGTATTTAATAATACTGGCCGGACCGCAGGAGCAAACTTTTTCCGGATCAGTGGCGTTTCCGCAAGGACAAGGGTTCATGGCGGCAACAAGCGTGAAGCGGGCGGGAAAT
>PEVT01000039.1 GCA_002780175.1 Candidatus Moranbacteria bacterium CG06_land_8_20_14_3_00_40_12
CCCGCCTACCCTATTAAAGACCGCACAATAATAACCCCCTATTTTACTCAACTCCCGTAAATCCTTTAAATCCTTACTCAACCCCACCCTCAACACGCTATCTATTTCCAATACCTTTTTAACCCTAACACCAGGTTGCACAAACTCTATTACATCTTGCTTGTTCGCCCAGGGTCTAAAGATATTGACTAATACTATAAGATATATTATATTCATTCCACTCCTTCTCCTTATGTTACCTTGACCTTCATTTCACACCCAACCTTAAAATAGTCATACTTCCTATAAATATACCACTCCTCTTTCTCTTCCCAATCCCTATTATTGTATTCCCTTTCATCAAACCTATACTCTGTTATACAATGGTCTATCTTTTTGGTCTTTTCTATACTCTCTTTATCCACTTGTATAAAAGTAATAGCTTGGTAATTTAGGTTATGCGGCTCTTCTACCATACACCATAGCTCTACCTTAACTATACTATCTTGCTGTAAAAAACTCATCCCTTTTACACCACTCTCTTGCCAATCATACACAAAAGAAGTAGTCTCCAACTCATCACTCCACACTTCGTTTAACAATCTATCTACTACCCTAAACTTAATATACCCCCTGGTTGACACTATAATACCTCCTGCCACACAAGTGTATTAGGTAAAAGCTCAGTCCACTCCCAATCATAAAGCTCCGCCTCCATAAAAATAACTACCCCCTTAATCTTACCTATACTTCCGATTGCCCTACAATATAGCTCTACTATACCACCTTGACCACCCAACCCCGATACATCCAAAGAGATGCTCTTTTCTGCATAGCTACCCGTATTAGATACAATGTCTCCCATTATTATATTGCCTTTATTAGACACTATTTGCATTTTGACTTCCGTATCTGATAATTGACCATAAAAAACTATGCTTTTCTGACAAGGGCTACCCATAAACCTGACAGGAATAGATGAGCTAAAAATACTGCTCTGCGTCTCTTGCTCTTCCTGTATCCTTGTGCACCACAAACTATCAATAAGCTCCTTTTTTACAGCGACAACAGGAAATAACTCAGTCCACACCAATGTTTGAATTGCCCCCATTTTAGTATTTGTAATTTATTATTAACTTCTCGTCTTTGTCTCTTGACCTGCTCTCTTTTCCCATTTCCCTTAACAACATCCCCAAGTTCTGCACCTCTATCGCACTACCTGCCAATGTATAGCATACATAATCTATTATACTCTTATACCACACACCCTCTAACATACACAAAGCCGCATCATCATCTGGAGTAAAGACCTCAGGTAACCTTAGACACCTTAGCCTCAAAGTCCCTGGCTTGTAAGGCACAGGGTATAACCTAATGGACTGCCCTATCCCTACTGAACTCCTCTGTTGTCTATAATAAATATACCTCGTCGGACTATTAGATAAGCCATCAGTTTCCCATTCACTACTCCTTTCGTATGTCTCCTTACTCGCAATAGGCTCTAATATACGCCACCCCGTTATATCGGCGTCATTCCACAACAGTTCAATAGGGGATAAGCTTTTGTCCCATATATAAAACCAGTAGGTGCCAGCAGGAACTACTACAATAGCCATCCCCTGTAGACACTCGGACTGCCTAATAACAAAGTCCTGTGCGTTATTGATTTCCCTAACTATTGTGTTATTAGGGAATAAACGCCTTATCCCCATATCTGCTTCGTCAGGAAAACGGGGCAACCCTTCTTTTGTTTTGTATATTCGCCTAACGAGTGCCAAATAGATATCTTGTTTCAAGGTTTCAAGTGTCACTGCCATCCTTTACTCCTTTTATATGCTTGTTCCCAACAATATACATGCTTCTTTATACTTCGCTTCATATGCCTTAGCGCTACTCATTTCGCCATCCTCTAATAAAGCCTTCCAAACAATGTAGTAGCTTAATAGTTCGTGCGCCCCTTCCTTTATATTGGGAGGTAATGCATCATTAGTATTAAGCCACTCGTCTGGCACCTTGTAATACACAAGCGTAAAGTTTCCCCCCATCGTCACAGCAGGACACACAGCTAACCCCAAAGCATGCCAAAACATAATGTAGCTTCCTATTCCACCACCTATCCCTGGGCTAAAGTCCCTCATCTTGCGTCCTGTGCCGTAGAAGTTTTTAGCTTCCCCTTCTATTAAAGTATAAAGCCCCCTGTTCCCTGTATTACTCCTTGCCTCTATGAGGCGCAAAAAGTCAGTTGGCATTATATGGACATCGCCGTCTATCCAAGTTAATGTAGTGGCTATATTAGAATAGGCGGTCTCTTCTTTCATAAGACCTACAAGATACTCTTCCTTTAATATATTGACTAACTCCTTTTCTCCACTCCACCCGTATGCATATAGCTCATTATCAGTCCAAAACCCCTGTGTCACTTCATTTAGTTGCCTTCTTGCCAAACCTATTATCTCTTGTCTTGTCATTTCTATGCCTTACTTCTTTGCCTTATTTACCTTACCTTCAACAGGAGTTCCCGTTTTGCTCCTCTCTATTGCTAAAAGCTTCCCCACTTTCTCAACTATATGCTTCTGTAAGTGCGACATTACAGCCGACTTATACTCGCTCATAAAGGCACAAAAAGGACACCCGTAGAGTATATTCTCCTTTACCTTACCCTTTACCTTACCCTTTACCTTACCCTTTACTTTACCTTCACCTTCCTCTGCATCAAGTATTGGAAAGTAATACCCCGTTACCAACAACTGCTTAATAAATTCCTTATCCTCAGGCTCAGGTAACAATTCACCCCCCTTTTTCGCAACATATCTTTCCATTTTCCACTCCTCTACTATTGTCGGATAACAACCCTCATATATTAACCGCATCGCTCCTCCTTTTTCACCTTTTCTCCTTTTACTCCAGCAAGACGGGCACCCATACGCCCGCCTTGCCATTCCATTCATCACACTATAATATTCCACCATACGAAGTCATAATAAGAAAATTCGGACACCTATTTCTCGTATTCACTACCGCCTTATACCCATACACCGCTTGAACACCAAGCCCTATCCTCATATCGTAGTCATCTAATTGCTTTATCTTTTTTGGCGGACGCCCCTTTCCCCTTGTTACCGCTTCTGCACCAAAGGCTACTCCATATGACAATGCAACAGTAGGAGTAGAAGTAGTTCCACAATAAGTTACCCTATCACCTGCATAATGAGCAGCTATCGTTGCCGGATTAGCAATAATGGTGTTATTCGTTTTACTTTCGCATCTTATCACTTCATCACCTATCCGGACAAAAAACTGACTCTCGCCTATAGGGTTAAAGTTCCTCGTATAGTCATTCCTCGTCTCATCATCTACCAAAGGAATATTCACAGTGCCTATGGCTATGTCATTCATAAGATAAGACTCGGGTCTCAAAGGAGTTCCCTTAGTTCCTTCTATCCCCTGGTGCGTGTATAGAATAAGCCCCCTATAAGTTCCCATTGCACCCGTAAATATAGGATTATCTTCCCCCCTTATATTGCCTTGTATCTGCATATTCCTGAACTCAGTATTTTGGCTCAACCGATATGCCTCTACATCACTCATCACATAGCCATAGTATTTCAGAACTTCGCCACTCTTTTTTTCAACCCTCATAGGAAGTGCCCCCATACGCCCGAGTGTAAAAATAATCTTATCTAAATCAGCAAGTGTCGTAATATGGGTATCATTTATAGTAGCCTCCGATGTCGCATTCCCAGCAAATATCCGGGTAGCAGTAGGCGCAGGCACCCCCAGCATTGCCTTAAAAGTATCGTCCGATAACTTCTCGGCAAACCAACTTACCAAATTAGCCTGTGTTACATTGATAAAGCTAATAATAGACATATCGTCTGCCTTTTGCGTCCACGCTTCCGCATACCTTACATAGTCTATTTTAACCTCAAAACTCCCAATCTGCGACTTGCCTTCGTTACCCTTTAATTCGTTATCACCTACCGTCCCTGCTCCCTGTGACCTGGTCATTGTAGTAACCTTAATCGTGTCCCCTGCTCCTTTTTCCAGCTCTTCCTTTTCCAGTATCGCCTTTTGCTTCCCTTCACCACCCTTCTTAAAAGCCCAAAACTCTTCCTGCTCGGCATCTAAAAGCACATCTGGTGCCCACTCCGCTGGTATGGCGGCAATTATTTCAGATGCCGTTAAAGCCCTTATATCAGCCATTTAATTATCCTCCTCTTTGTTCCTTCTCCAGGGCTTTCTTTTCCAAATTCGCATTGAATTCTTTCTTCCTATACTCATCCCTCTTTGCCTTTGGAAGCCTG
>PEVT01000001.1 GCA_002780175.1 Candidatus Moranbacteria bacterium CG06_land_8_20_14_3_00_40_12
CAGCCAATTTTCCATATGAGCTTATTATAGATTATTACGAAGGCTGGTTCAAATTTGGCAGAGAAAAGTTGAAGATGTTTTTAGCGTCATTTGTTTTAAAAAAAATAATTTGATATTATTGAGTTAATTCAACGCTTATGCTCAATAAAAAAATATCCGTAATCATTCCCTGCTTCAATGAAGGCCGGACTATCGGTCAAAACATCCGCCAAATCAATCAATATTTGAAGGAAACTATCGCGGTTTACGAAATTATCGCCGTCAATGACGGCAGCCGGGATAATACTTTAGAAGAATTGCAAAGAACGCAAAAAGAACTTCCGCTTAAGATAATCAGTCATCCGCAAAATGAAGGCAAGGGTAAAGTCGTGCGGGACGGAATTTTGTCGAGCCGCCATGAGATTGTCATGTTTTTGGACGCCGATCTGGCTATTCCCATAGAAGAACTGGAGAAATTTTTAGTCGCCATAGATCAAGGTTATGATTTGGTTGTCGCTTCCCGCTTCGTCCCCGGATTGAAAGTGCTCTGCCGGGTGCTCTGGTATCGAAAAATAATGGAAAGAGTTTTCCGCCTTTTAAGAATGATCATTCTCAATAATTGGAAAGTGCAAGACACTCAATGCGGTTTTAAGGTTTTCCGCGCTTCGGTGGCCCGGAAAATCTTTCCGATGGCTACCGTCAAAAGATTCGCTTTTGACGCGGAAATCATTTTTATCGCCAAAAAGTTCGGCTATTCCATCAAAGAGCTTCCCGTAATTTTGCAAAACCCGGAAAGGAGCCACATCCGGCTTTTTCGCGATCCGCTGAATATGTTTTTTTCCCTGCTGGAAATCCGTTGGAACGATTTAACTCGAAAATACAAATGGAAACAAAATGCCTGACCTGGAGAAAAAAGTAATTGTTTCCGCCGATGACTTCGGCCGGAGTCCCGAAGCTAACGCGAATATCCTGGAATTGCTTTCGCTAAAAAAACTGCAAAGAATTTCCGTGATGGTAAACGGGAAGTTTTCTCCGGAAGAAATTAATTCATTAATCAATTCTCAAATTAAAATTGACCTCCATTTGAATTTTCTTAGCTTGCTTGAAAATAACCAAACTTGGAGGAAAAAAACCGGCGTTTTGAGCCGGTTATTGTTTTTTTTCAGAGATTATTTAACAGGAAAAATAAGCGCTCCAGGGGCAGCCCAAACTTGGATGGAGCAATTGGAAAAATTTCACACAATTTTTGGCCGCTATCCCGATGGCTTGAATTCTCATGAGCATGTCCACTTTTTCCCTCCTTATTTTAAAATAATTTTAACGCTCGCTCAAAAATCAAAAACAACTTACCTGCGCTTTGGCAAAAAAGATTTTATTGAAGCTACGAATATTGTTTCTTTAATTATTTTCTTTTTAAAAAAAATCAACCGCCGGCGATTTTTAGCTTCCGGGCTTGCTTCTGCGGATTTTTGGGTGAGCCTGGACTGGCTGGAAAAAGACGCGCTTCAAAAAATAAAAAATCTCCCCTCTGGAGAGATTGAATTAATTGTTCATCCGGAAAGAGCCGCTGAATTGGAATTCCTGAAAACCCGGCGGCTTTGAATTTTTAACTATTTATAGCGCAAAGTGTCTAAAGGATTAATTTTACTCGCCCGCAAAGCCGGAACAAATTCGGTCAGAAATCCGACAATAGTCGCGAAAGCGATAATAACTCCCACAAACCACAGCGGACTGAAAAAAAGGACTACCGATTGACCTCCCATTTTTTGCGCGATAAAATTAATCAGCAAATTAAATATTTTTCCTCCCGCCAAACCCAAAATCACTCCGCCCAGCCCGCCTAAAAATCCCATGATGGAGGCTTCCATCAAAAACATCCAGGAAATGCTCCAGTTGGAAGCTCCGATGGCTTTCATAATTCCGATTTCTTCCGTTCTTTCCAGAAGAGCGATGGTCATCGTGTTAAACATACCGATAGCGCTCACCACCAGAGCGATAATGCCGAAAATCATCAGCACCAATTGAACCACGCGGAAAACCTGGTTAGCTTGTTCCACTGTGTCAGAGAGAGAAGAAACCAGAAAACCCTGGCTGGAAATTTCATCTCTAATCTGCCCCAATACCTCATTAGTGGCGCATTTAACTTTTAATTGAGCAAAATTATCGATTTTAAAATCTGCCAGCGTTCCGGCATTGATATAAATCACATTTTCATCGCCTTCAATCACGCCGATTATTTTATACTTTTCTTCCGATAACACTTTCTTGGATTCGCTTTGCAGCTTCCCCTCCGAGCCTTCCTGATCGGAAAGAAAAAAAGTAAAAGTTATTTCCTGGTTGATGATTTCGTCCATATTTTTGTTGAAAACCTGGACAATGGAAGAAGAAACTACCACGCCTTTAGGATTTGCATCGCTTAATATTTCCCCTTTGATGGCTCGCGATCCGCCTAAGCGCAAAAAGGAAGGTTTGATGCCCAAAACCATCAAATCAGCCATTAAATCAGCCACTTTGCCTTGGGCCGAAATATAAAAAGCCGGACTGATTTCCACCACGCCTTCGATAGTTTCAATTTTCTCCAGAGCGGCTCTGTTCAGATTCATTGATTCCGACTTGGATTCGGTCACATCCAAAGTGAGCAGCGCTTCGGAAGTGGTGATTTTTTCCAGAAGAGTTTTTTGGAGTCCGTAACCGAAAGAAACTAAAAATAGAATAGCTCCGATGCCGACTCCCATTCCCAAAATCGTCAGAAACGTGCGAGAAGTTCTGGCTCGAAACATGCGCGTGGATAATTTTAGCAAATCCCAAAAATTCATGTTTAAAATTTAAATTAGACCGAATATTTAAGCAACATAATGACTTCAATTTCCCGCACGATTCTTTCGGCGGTATTTTTATACAAGCCCATGCCGCCCGCTTCCGGCGGAGCGTCTAAAATTTTACGCAGCCCGTTATAATCGGTTTTATTCTCCAGTCTTAATTCAAGCAGGGAAACAAAAATCAATTTGCCTTTCTCCGAAAAATTGAGACCAAAATATTTAATCAAATATTCTGCCAGCGAGACCGCCGCTTCATCCGGATTTCCTCCGATTTGCTGCACTTGATCCAAAATACTTTTAATCCTCAAGGCCAGCGATTTGGATCGGCGCTTGTTCCAATTCGCGCCGCCTTCTTCAAAGGGTAAATCCAAATTTTTTTCAAAAGTCGCCAGATCAATGTTCTTAAAAAGTAACTCTTTGAGAAAATTTTCCGCCGAACTTGCTTGCTCCTCCGATAATTCCGAAAGGACATGGAAAAGCAATTGTTTAGCTTTGAAGGGAATCAATAAAGCTCCCACCTGTTGGGGATTCAATCCTTTAAACATTTTCATCAGCATCTTAAAATCATCCGTAACATTGATCCAGTTTCCGCTTTCTTCAATAATTTCCCGGGCTAATTTCACGGCTTCCACGGGCCTTTTTTCTTTATTCACCTCTTCATTGACAATTCGGCCATCGCGCATATTGATAACGCGGTCGGCATAATATAAATGCTCGCCATTATGCGTAACCATAATGATAGTTTTTTTGTCTATTTCATTCAGCTCTTTGATCAGCCCCAAAAAGTTTTGAGCCGACTTGCTGCCCAAATTTCCCACCGGCTCGTCCGCCAAAATAATCTGGGGATTATTGACTAAGGCGCGCGCGATCGCCACTCTTTGTTTTTGGCCGCCGGAAAGCTGGCTGGGAAATTTATAGGCCTGTTCGGCGATGCCAAAACGTTGCAACAGCAGCATTCCCTTTTCCTTCCTTTTCTTGAGATTTTCACCCTGAAAAATCTGCGGCAAGCAAACATTATCAATGATGTTCAGCGACGAAATCAGATAAAAAGCCTGAAAAATTATCCCTTCCCCGGAGCGATGGAATTCCACCAATTCGCCGTTTTTCATTTGAGCGATATCTTTTCCATTCACGACCACTTCTCCATGAGTTGGAATTTGCAGTCCGGCTATCGTATAAAGCAAAGTGGATTTTCCGCAACCGGAAGGACCATGGATAATCACATACTCCTGGGGGAAAATTTCAGTCGTTATGTTTTCCAGAGCGCGCACTTCGTTCGATTGCCCTTCGTTATAAATAACGCTTAAATCTTTGACTTGAATGATTGACTCCGCCATTTTGTCTTTTTATCCCGCCCTAACTTTACACTGCGCCAAACTTGCCTGCCGGCAGGCAGGGACGCAAAATATCATAGGGTGCAAAGTTAGGGCGGGATTTATTTTTTTATTGGTTAGCTGAATTATACCACGAATAAGGGATGCTAACCTCCGGGTGAGCCTCGGGCTTTATTTTCGCGATAAGCCGCGAGGCGGAAACCGGCGCCCTGCCCGCCTTTAAGGAGACGCGAATTGAATTTAGCTATAAGTTTTTATCGGTTCGAGGCAGAAAAAGGCGCAAAGAATTAAAGATCGGAAAAAAATCGGTGATAAAATTAAAAGCCGCCGCGCCTTCCGGTCCGATAATTCTGAAAAACACCAAAGCCAGTCCTCCGGCATTCACCGCGCCCCAGATCCAGAAATTTTGTTTCGCCACTTTTTTGACCAATCGCCCGATTCGCAAAGCTTCCGGAATTTTATTCAGATTGTCTTTCATCAGAGCGATGTCGGCCGCTTCAATGGCCGCGTCCGCTCCGATAGTTCCCATGGCGATCCCGATATCCGCCAAAGTCAAAGAGGCGGCATCGTTTACGCCGTCTCCCACCATCGCCATTTTTCCTTTGGAACCGATATATTTTTTAACATACGCCAATTTATCTTCCGGCAGCAAATTGGCGTGATAAGTTTCCACGCCCGTTTCCCCGACCACCCGCTTGGCTACATTTTCGTTATCGCCCGTGAGCATAACAAATTTATTGACACCCAGAGATTTTAAATCCATCAGCGCTTCTTTAGCTTCCGGACGAATTTCATCCGCCAACCGGAAATAACCGGCCAATTGGCCGTTATAGCCCACCAGAACCAGGCTGCTTCCGCCGGCTTGCGCCTGGATTATTTTTTCCCGATCATTTGGCGAAATTTCAATCCCTTTTTCTTCCAAAAAAGACGATCGGCCGCAAATTATTTCTCGCGCGCCATATAAAGCCCGGCTGCCTTTTCCGGAAAATTCTTCAAATTTATCCGGTCTGCCGACGGCTATTTTCCGGTCCTTGGCGTAATTTACAATCGCCTTAGCGGAAGGGTGATTAGAAAAAAAATCCAGTCCAGCAGCCAGACTAATTAATTCCTTTTCAGCAACTTGATTATCCGGAAAAAAATTAAACTCTTCAGTTTTCATTTTTCCTTTGGTGAGAGTTCCGGTTTTGTCAAAAATCATCGTCTTAACTTCCGTCAATCCTTCCAGGAAAGCGCCGCCTTTGACAATAATTCCCCGCTTGGCCGCCAAGCCGATAGCCGTGGAAAAAGCCATCGGCACGGCGACCGCGATATCATCCGCGCAAGTCACCAATAAAACGCTAAGCACCAGGGTTAAATCGCGAGAAAAAGAAAAGAGCGCGATGGCCGCGAGGATGATCACCACCACATAAACGCTGGCAAATTTATCCGCCATCGTTTGGATGCCGACTTTCTCTTTTTGCGATTGCTCGACTAACTTGATAATTTTTTCAAAAGTCGTGTCTTTGCCGGTTTTTTCCGTTTTGACCACCAGCGATCCGGAAACATTCAAGGTGGAATTGAAAACCCGGCTGCCGGCTTTTTTTTCTACCGGAATTGATTCTCCAGTCAAAGAAGACTGATCCACTAAAGCCTCTCCGTTGACAATAATTCCGTCTACCGGAATTCTTTCTCCCATTTCCACGATGACCAAATCGCCCGCTTCGATTTTAGCGTAAGAAACTTCTATTATTTTATCGCCTCTTTTGACTTTGGTTTTAGCCGGCTTAAGTTTAAGCAGGCTTTTAATCGCTCCGCGAGATTTGTTTTCCGCGTAAGTGGCCAAAACTCTGGCCGAAGCCAGCATCAAACTGATAAAAGCGGCCGAGGCCCATGCTTTATTGAAAATGGAAACGGCGAGCGCTACCGAAGCTAAAAGATCAATCGTTATTTTTTTATTTTTTAGAGATTGAAAGGCGCTGATTAATACCGGAAAGACGGCAAAGCTGGCAAAAAAAATTAAAAGGACTTGATCCAAACCCGAGGGTAAAAAACCGGCGTAGTGGCCGATTAAAATCAGAACCAAAATTCCCACTAAAAATTTGTCTAAATTAATTTTATTCATTCTCCACATTAATTTTAATTATATGCCGCTAAAACAGCTAAAGAATATGGATTTTCAAGAAATTCTTGTTTGAGAATTTGAATTTTCTCCAAAAATTTTTCAAGGCTGCCGTCGAAGGTGGAAAAATTTTTGGTTAGAAAATTCGGGGTTCGAGTTAATTTCGAGAAAATTTATATTCTTCAGTAATCTAATATCTTTTTTATTATACCATTTTACCTTTGGCCGCATAAGTTCCCGCCGCGTAGCCGGTGCTCCAGCAAATTTGCAGATTATAACCGCCCGTTGGCCCGTCCAAATCTAAAATTTCTCCGGCGAAAAATAAATTGGAAACCAGCTTTGAACGCAAAGTTTTAGAATCAACTTCTTTCAAATCCACTCCGCCGTTAGTCACAATCGCGTGATCAAATCCCAAAAGGCAAGTGACCGTAAGCTTTAAATTTTTTAATATCCTGGCTAATTCTTTTCTCTCTTCCCGGCGCCAGGAATTTATTTTTCGGTCCGGCGCGATCCGGCTTAGCTTAATAATGGGATTGATTAATTTTTGCGGCAAAAGTTCCGGCAGATAATTGCGGAAATTTTTGTTGCTGAAAAGCCGGCAATCTCTTTTTAGCCGTTCATCCAATTTTTCCAAATCCAACGCCGGCTTAAGATCAATATTCAGCCCCACTTTTCCCTTTTTTAATAATTCTCCCGCCTCTTTGCTTAAATCCAAAATAACCGGACCGCTCACGCCCCAATGGGTAAAGAGCATCTCGCCAAAGCGAATCGCCTGTTTTCGGCCGTTTTGCCACAAATTCACGCCGACATTTTTTAAACTCAAACCTTGCGCTTCTCGCGGCCAGGTTTCCTCTGTTCGCAACGGCACCAAAGCCGGCGCGGGATTAATTACGCTATGCCCTAATTGTTTTGCCCATTGATAACCGTCTCCGGTCGAACCGGTCGCCGGATAAGATTTTCCGCCAGTGCATAAAATATAATTGCGCGCTGCAATATTTCCTTTTTTCAGATTAACACTTTTAATTCTGCCTTTTCCCCGCTCAAAACTTTCTATTTCCGCCCGACAGAAGATTTTGACTTTATTGGCTTTTAAATATCTTTCCAAAACAGATAAAACATCCCGCGCCCGATTGGAAACCGGAAAAACCCGCCCGCCTCTTTCTATTTTGGTTTTCAATCCTCTTTTTTCCAGAAATTCAATCATTTTTTCCGGACCAAACGCCGCCAAAGAAGAGAAAAGAAATTTTCCCTGCCTGCCGGCAGGCAGGCCTTTTTTACCACTTAATTTTTTAATAAATTCCGCATCGTTAAATTCGGCTTGCGTAATATTGCAACGGCCTTTGCCCGTAATCAAAAGCTTGCGGCCCAAAGAATCATTTTTTTCCAGCAAGACCACTCTGGCGCCTAATTCACCGGCTCTTCCGGCCGCCAGCATTCCGGCCGGTCCGCCGCCAATCACTACCACATCAAATTGTTCGGCTATTTTTTCCACTATTTTTCCAGCAGAGTAATGCTTTTAATGACAATATCTTCCAGCGGATGGCTGTTGGCGTTAACTTTGGCGTTTTCGATTTTATCCACAACATCCATCCCTTCCGCCACTTCCCCGAAATTCGTGTGCTTGCCGTCCAGCCACGGTGTCGATTCGGCCGTGACAATAAAAAATTGGGAGCCGTTGGTATCGGGTCCGGAATTAGCCATAGCCAAAGAACCCCGCGTTAATTTACGCGCGTTGATTTCATCGGCAAATTGATAGCCCGGCCCGCCTTGCCCGTCGTTTGACCAATCGCCATCTTTGGAATTCGGATCGCCGCCTTGGATCATAAAGCCCTTGATCACCCGGTGAAACTTGGTTTCGTCATAAAATCGCTTATCGGCCAGCTGCAAAAAATTATTGACCGTAAGCGGAGCTTCGGCGTTATACAATTTAATTTTTATTTTTCCCCAATTAGTTTCCACCAAAACGGCGGAATATTTTTTCGCATAATCGCCCTCGACTTCTCCCAGAGCTTCATTTAACCTGGTGTTTTCCTGGTCCATAGAATTTTGAATATTTTGTTTAGCTTGCTCTTTCGTTTCCAATAAATTGGAAATATAACCGGAATTGGGTTTTTTTTCCGCTTCGGTCGTTTTTTGTCTTAAAATCGCGTCATCACTGGAAAAAGTTCCGCAACCAGCCAATAATAGACTACTGATAACCACTACCCAAATTTTGGATCCCATACGCTTAAATTATTTTTAATGATTATGCTCTTTATATAATAATTCCTAGGAGCTACAATAGCAAGGAATATATTAATTGATTAAAAAAATCAGCCTTAACGGAAGACTCAGGAACGAATTCCGCCAAATGAGCGTAAAAAAACTCCGCAATCTTTTTTGCGGAGCAAAAATTAGGAGTTTTAGCGAATGAGGCGCGAATTCGTCTGAGATTGCAGTTAGGCTGAGAGTTCTTTTGCAACTTTTCTTTCGGCAAAGAAAAGTCGAAAAGAATTAATTACAAATTTTCTTGCAACAATTCACATCTTGGAAAATCAACTTTGCCGCAAAGCTTTTCTTCTCTCAACAACGGTTAAATATTGTTTGCGCAATCTAACGCTTTGCGGCGTGATTTCCAGATATTCGTCTTCCGCCATAATTTCCAGGCCTTTTTCAATCGTGAGCGCCGAGGCCGGCGTCAATTGAATGGCTTCGTCGCTGCCGGAAGCGCGCATATTGCTCAACTGCTTGCCTTTAATCGGATTGACACTCATGTCCTCTCCTTTGGAAGAATTGCCTATAACCATGCCTTCGTAAACTTCCGTTCCCGGTTCGATATACAAAATTCCGCGATTTTGCAGATTCCACAAAGAAAAACCCAGCGCTTTGCCGGTGGCCATCGAAATCATCGAACCTGTGTCGCGTTTTTTGATTTCTCCCGCGTAATCCTTATAGCCGATAAACCGGGAGCATAAAATGCCTTTTCCGCGCGTATCAATAATGAATTCACTGCGATAGCCTAAGAGCCCCCGCGTGGGAATTTCAAAAATCATTCTAACCTGACTCCCGCTGGTTTTCATATCTTTCATCAGGCCTTTTCTTTTGCCTATTTTTTCCATTACCGCTCCGGAATAATCTTGAGGCATATCAATCAGCGCTTCTTCAAACGGTTCCAATTTTTTCCCCTCTTTTTCTTTAATAATGACTTGCGGCTGGGAAACCTGAATTTCATAGCCTTCCCGCCGCATATTTTCCAGTAAGATAGCGACGTGCAGCTCTCCCCGGCCGTAAACTTTATAGGATTCATTAAGAAAATCAATGCGCAGTCCCACATTTATTTCCAATTCTTTTTCCAACCTTTCCCGCAATTGTTTGTTGGTCACGAATTTTCCTTCGCGGCCGGCAAAAGGAGACTTATTCACCATAAAATTCAAAGAAATGGTCGGTTCGTCAATGGTAATCGCCGGCAAAACCGCTTGTTCCCTGTTTTCACACAGAGTTTCGCCAATATCGATATCCGGAAAACCGGCCACCATCACGATATCTCCGGCCGAGGCTTCCGCTACCGCCACTCTTTCCAAACCTTTAAAAGTAAATATTTTTGTCGCTTTTCCGATTTTAATTTCTCCGTTAATTTTTTTCAGCACTAAATTTACTCCTGTTTTAATGGTTCCTTCACGCACTCGGCCTACGGCCAGCCGTCCTAAAAAATTATCATAACCCAGATTGAAAGGTTGAAAACGCAAAGACGCTTTTGTTTCAGCCAAAGCGGAAGGAATTTTTAGTAAAATAGTATCTAACAAGGGTGAAATATCCTTGGATTCATCGGTTAAATGAATTTTAGCGATACCTTGTTTACCGATGGTATAGACCACCACAAAATCCAGCTGCTCATCAGTCGCTCCCAAATCCAAAAAAAGTTCAAAAACTTGTTCTTGCGTTAAATCCGGATTAGCCGCCGGCTTGTCGATTTTATTAATCACCACAATCGGCTTTAGCCCCAATTCCAGAGATTTTTTCAATACAAAACGGGTTTGCGGCATCGGACCTTCTTGCGCGTCCACGACGAGAAGCACGCTGTCAATAGAGCGCAACACCCGTTCCACTTCCGAACCGAAATCGGCGTGCCCCGGCGTATCGACAATATTGATTTTCGTTCCACGATAAAAAACCGAAGCGTTTTTGGAATAAATCGTAATGCCGCGCTCTTTTTCCAAAGTGTTGGAATCCATGCTGGCTCCGTCCTTATCCACCATTCCGGTTTGCCGCATAATGGCGTCCGTTAAAGTGGTTTTGCCGTGATCCACATGGGCGATGATGGCGATGTTCCTAATTTCCATAAAATAAAAACTGCTTTGAAGCAGTCCTTTTAAACTGTTAACTCTTAGATACTAACACAAAAATATCTACAAAGCAAGAAATTACTTATCTTCAGCCTAAAAAAATATTTTGTAAAGAATAATCTAATTATTCCCAGAAACCGGCAAATTCATCTTTCACTTTTTCAAATTCCTCCATTTTATCCGCGCTTAAAGGGGCGCCTTTGGGCAGCTCCAGCTTCAACGGATTGACGGGAGAACCGTTTAATTTCATGCCGTAATCCAAATGCGGTCCGGTGGACCAGCCGGTCGAACCGACATATCCGATCACTTGGCCCTGATTCACGCTAACGCCGCTTCGAACACCTTTGGCAAAAGCGCTCAAATGCCCGTAGTGGGTCGCATAGCCGTTGTTATGACGCAGGCGTATCATTCTTCCCCAACCGCCTTCCCAACCGGCACTTACGACCGTTCCGCGCGCCGTTGCCACTACCGGCGTCCCGATCGCCGCCGCGTAATCAATTTGATAATGGGCGGAAACCGTGCGGGTAATCGGATGATAGCGCGCGCCGGTAAATCCGGAAGAAATATAGCGATAACTTAAAGGCGCTTTTAAAAATTGCCGTTCCAAAACACGCCCTTCGACGTCGTAATAGCCCCCCTGGCCGTCATTATCGAAATAATAAGCGTAATGAGTCGTTCCGTCATTAATAAATTTAGCACCCAAAATTTTTCCGTCCGGCGCTTCTTTGCCGCCGCGCGCGCGTTTTTCATAAATTACGGTAAATTGATCGCCCTGCCGGATTTCCGTCATAAAATCAATATCAAAAGACAAAATATCGCTTATTGCCAAAACCGTCGGCTCGCTGATGCCCGCTTCCAGCGCGTCCATATAGAAAAAATTATTAATCGTGGCGCTGACGATTTTTCGCGAAACTTCATAAGCGATTTTTTCTTCCCGCGCGCTGAAATCATCTCCGTTCCGCTCGACAATAATCAGGGATTCGGTATTGCGGTCATATTCCAGACATTTCGCTCGTTCTTCTTCCTGATTAAAATAGAAGCGTAAGTTCTGGCCGATTTTGATATGTGTAAAATCATAAACATCTTTGGCCGCTAGAAGCAGCGCCGCCGTGTCATTGGCGTCCCAACCGCCCTGCGCGCTAAAAACCTCGGCTGGAATATCGCCTTCGGCTACAGTATAATTGACAATCTTTTCTTCGGGTTCTTTCAGTATTTCCTGACTGGCCGGAATATCTTCAAGGACGCTTGCATTTTCCCCAAAAAAATCAAACCAGCGGAAAAAACCGTAAAGAATCAAAACGAGAACGAGTCCCAAAAAAAATTTGAGCTTCCTGTTATTTTTCGCCGATTTCAAAGACGGCTGTTTTAATTCCATAAAAAATCATTAGCCCTGCTTTAAGCCGAAAATCGCCTTGCTTTATCCTTACCAACGCAGCACTTCGTGAACGATATCCACGACTTTTTGAGGAGTCGTCAAGGCTTTGACTATATAAAAATGCGTCCTAAATTTCCCCACTCTGGCAAAAGTTTTTTCATCGCTGATATTGCTCAAAACAACAACCGGAATGGACTTAATCGAATCGTCCTTTTTCATTTCCGCCAGAACATCCAGCCCGTTTTTTACCGGCATTTGCAAATCCAGAAGAATGATGTCCGGTTTTTGTTCGCGCATCAGCTTAAGACCCGCCTCTCCGTCAGCCGCGCTGATTACTTCAAATCCTTCCAATTTGAATTTCATCGAGTAAATTTCCCGGATATCGTCTTCGTCGTCTATGATGCAAACTTTCTTGCTTTTTTCAGAAATATTTTCCATAGATTTTTTAATAACTTAATTATTTTCTATAATCCTTCTTCGATAGACCGACTCTTTTTCAGATCAATTATAACACAATCTTTCCTATTAACAGAAAGCTTGCCTGTTAATTTGCGGGCTGTTTAAGCGTAAAAAACTTTATACAAGAACTGGATTAAAAAGTTCGTTGTTATACAAGTTTAATTATGCTATATTTATAGCATAATTACTTGATTCAATAATAATTGGACGACTTATTATTGGATACGGGTTAAAATATATGGAAGCAGAAACCAGCTCGGATTCGTTAACTATCCGCTATCGAACCCTCTTGGCGGCTATCCCCGACATTATTATGGAAGTAAATAACAAAAAAATCTATACTTGGGCTAATCGGCTGGCATCGGCTAAAAAACAGGCGGATTATAAAATTTTTCCCCGATCAGCCAGGACGCGATCACCATAGTTATAAACAAAAAAATCACGAACAAAGTGTATGTTGATTTCCAGTCTTTCTTAATAACCAGGACGGTCGGCACCGACGAGATTAAAGATAACAATCCGACCACGCAGACGGATAATGTTCCGAATTGGCTGATAAAGCAATCGCAATTAATCATCAGTCCCAGCGATCTTATAGCGTATAAACAAACCAAAAAAACAACCACAAAAGGAACCAGCAATTTTATCGATATCTTCTTCCAATACATAACGCTTTATTCGGATTATAATCCGCTGAAGAACTGAAAAATATCAATTTTCAGCGGTTTCGATTATTTCCTGTATTCTACCACAAGTTTTACCATCCCGCTCGAGCCTAAAAAACCAGGGCTGAAACAGGTCTGGAAAAGTTTTAGGTCGCTTGTCCGCTTCCGGCAAAAACAAACGGGAGAGACCTCTTTGCCGGAGCGAAGATGAAGAAAGAAAAACCTCCGCGAAAAACGCGCTTATTTGAAGTTGAAAATTTTATTGGGAAGAATTTACTTTAGCTTCCAGGTCTTTTATTTTTTCTTTCAGATTAATCATGACCATTTCCCTTCCGACCGTAATATCCTGAAACTTCTCCAGTTCTTTATTTTTTTCTTCCAGTTCCCTGGTTCGTTTTTTTACCATCTCCTCCAGATCTTTTTCCTGTTTTTTCATCAGATTTTCTTTTTCGGCGTAATAGTTGATTTTTTCGCTCATCTCCCCGGGCGTCAATCTCATCTCTGCCGCCATTTTGGCATAAACATCGGAAAGGCGCGCCGTTTCTTCTTTGGTAAAAATTTCTTCTCTCGCCAGAGCTTCGCTGGCGGAAGACGCTCCGATATATCTTGCCAGCGTTTTTTCAGAAACATTGCATAATTCAACCAGCTCGCTTAGGGTAATTTTATCCTTATTAATAAGATTGGCTTCCATAAGGCACTGCTGAATCACCTTTTCCGCATCCTCGCTTTTGAGATATCTGTTGAAAACCGTACTGATGGTTTTAATTTTATTCTCTATGACAATGTCGCTTTCTTGTTTTGCCGCGCTATGCAAAAACACGTCTTTCTTCTTCATAATGTCCAAGAAGTCGGCGGCAATTTGTTTTTCCGATTCGCCTTGGCGGAAGAAAAGAGAACCTAAAATATAAAATCCGCCGTTGAAAAGCATAGTCAAAAGCACCGTCAAGGCCAGAGGATTGAGGCTCGTGATTCCGAAAAGTTTTTCCGGATTCAGAAAATGTATTCCCAATGGCCCGTCTGACAATAAAGACTGGCTTAACCATCCGCTCCTGACAAAAGTCGGCATCAGGGAAGTGTATCCCCATAAAATAAATCCGGCCGTAAGCCCCATTATGGTTCCCGCCTTGTTGCCTTTTTTCCAAAAAAGAGCGCCGATTATAGATGGAGCGAACTGAAGCACCGCGGCGAAAGAAACCATTCCGATCTTGACCAAAGTATAAGAAGAACCGGCTACTTCTTCAAACAAATAAGCGATAATTATGATCAGACTTATCACCACCCATCTCAAGCCCAGAAGGTGCCGGCGGAAAAAAGCGGATATTTTTATTTTTTCAAATAACGGAAGTATCAGATGGTTTGAAGTCATGGTAGCCACGGTAAGCGCGGAAATCATAATCATGGAGATCGCGGCGGAAAAGCCGCCGATAAAAACCAGCATCGAAAGCCATAAGTTCCCTTGCTTTAACGGCAATTGCAAGATGAAAATGTCGGCTGTTTTTACGTCATAACCCTTAAGAATTCCGGCCAGCGCTATAGGAAAGACAAAGATTGTGATCGCGATGAAATACACCGGCAGAAGCCAGGTGGCCGTGCGGACGAATTTTTCACTCGTGTTTTCCACCACGGACATATGAAATTGTCTCGGAAGGAACATAATCGCGGAAAAGGACAGGATAGTATAAGCCATAAAAAGAGAGTAGGAAGGCGTGTTTCCGCGTTGAACCGCGGAGAGAGCTTCGTTGCTGGCGATCCGCGAAAAAATATCGCCGAATCCGTCGTATAAAAAGTAGGTAACGAAAAATCCTACCGCTAAAAAAGCGATGATTTTTACGATCGCCTGAATCGCGATCACCATCACCAGGCCGGGATGTTTTTCAGCCTGGTCAAGCTTCCTTAGGCCGAAAACGATGGCAAAAATGATAATAGCCGCCAGAACCAGCGGTTCCACATTGCCCATGGCGCTTTTAACAACTTCGTTGCCGGTAGTTATGTAGGCGTAAGAGGTAAAAATAGCTTTCAGCTGAAGTGGCAGGTACCCCATATACTAGACACAGATTCTCAGATATAATCAAAAGCATATGGGCAACACAAAACACAACTATCGCATATCAAGC
>PEVT01000048.1 GCA_002780175.1 Candidatus Moranbacteria bacterium CG06_land_8_20_14_3_00_40_12
TACTGGATAAAAGAATCGCCAGAGTTATTTCCCGCCGGATGGCTGAATTTAAAAAAAATTAAAACTTTTCAGCATATATTTTAGTATATATTTAAATATATACTTAGCATGAAATGAAAATTTTTCCATGTTTTTTTAAATTTAGATTAAAAAAAGAGCATAAGGCTGGGCGCAGTCTTATGCTCGGGTGTGATTTTGGAATTTATATTTTAGAGTAAATTTCCCGTAGCTTGTTATGTAAATGAGATTGGGTGACAAAAGAGTCGGGGATTTCCGTCAGGATCAGTTTTGAAAATAAATGCTTTTTCCGATTCTGGCGGCGTGTCAATCACTATTCGGACATTTTTTGGTTCGACATGGATTCCCAGAGAAGTTATTTTTTCAGCAATTTGTGCTTTGGCAGCGTCTTTGAAAGCTTTTCCAGTGGTTTTTTTGACGCGTTTTTTTATTTGGTAATATACAGGCGAATCAGATAAATTTACTCTATCAACCATAAAAGTACCTCCATTGAAGATAATTGAGTTTTTAAAGAAAATTTCAACCACACCCATTTTTTTCTAGCATATTTTTAATTTTTTGGCAAGCAAAAGGAAAAATCCTTTGCCAAAATTCATGAATTCAAATATAATATGAAACATGGCTGATTTAATCGAAAAAATAAAAGATTCCGGCCTGACCGGCCGGGGCGGAGCCGGTTTTCCCACGGGCAAAAAGTGGGAGGCTGTTAAAAGTACGCCGGGAAAGAAAAAATTCGTGATTGCCAACGGTTCGGAAGGCGAACCGGCCGTAGGCAAGGACGGCTGGCTTTTGGAAAATTATCCGGAAGAAATCATTGCCGGAATCCGACTGGCTCTGGAAACGTTTAAAGCGCAAAAAGCTTTTATTTATTTGAATAAAAATTATTTTGAAAAATATAGCGAAAATTTAAAAAAAATAATCAGAGAACTGCCGATAGAAATTTTCCGCGAACCGGGAGGGTATCTTTGCGGGGAAGAAACGACACTGATTGAATCGCTGGAAAATAAGCGCTTGGAACCCAGAAACAAGCCGCCTTATCCCACGGAAGCGGGGCTGGAAAATTGCCCCACTCTGGTTAATAATCTGGAAACTTTTTACGCGGTAGCTCAAATTGCCAAAGGAGAATATAAACAAGAACGCTTGTATACCATTTCCGGCGATGTTTCTCATCCGGGAGTTTTTGAATTGCCGGAAAATTGGCCGATAGAAAAAATTCTGCATAAAACCCTAAATTGGCCGATAGAAGATTTTTTCGTCCAAGTCGGCGGAGGAGCCAGCGGAGTAATTTTAACAATGGAAGAACTGGAAAATAAAGTAACCGGTTCCGGCGCGATCGTGGTTTATGACCGGAAAAAAACCGACCCCGGGACGCTGATGAAAAAATGGCTGGATTTTTATTTTCAGGAAAATTGCGGCAAGTGCGTTCCTTGCCGGGAAGGCGTTTATCGTTTGCGGGAGCTTTTGAAACAGGAGGAAATTAATTGGGAATTGGTCAAAGAAGTTTGTCTGGTTTTGCGGGAAGCCAGTTTTTGCCCTCTGGGAAAAAGCGTGGCGGCGCCGTTGGAGAGCCTGATAATGAAAGTAATTAAGAGATAAAAGATATAGATTTAAAAGACCATTCTTCCTTGTGTCATTGCGAGCACTCGTTACACGAGTATAAACGCCGCGAAGCAATCTAAAGAATTTTAAAATTAGATTGCCACGCCCCTTTGGGGCTCGCAATGACAAAAATTTTATGGAAAAAATTAATATTAAAATAGACGGAAAGGAATATTCGGCTGATTCGGGCCAGACGATTTTGGAAGTGGCCAGGGAAAATGGAATCGATGTTCCTTCTTTATGCTACCATCCGGATTTGCAGACGCGTTCCACCTGCCGGATGTGTCTGGTGGAAATTAAGGGCCAGAAAGATTTAAAGACTTCTTGTTCGACGCCAGTGGCGGAAAATATGGAAGTGCTAACCGAATCTCCGCGGATTAATCGCGCTAGAAAAATAAACTTGGAATTGATTTTCGCCCAGCATCAGGAAGAATGCCCCGATTGCGTCTGGTTTTTTAATTGCCAGCTACTTAAACTGGCCAAGAGATTCGGAGTAAAAATTACCCGTTTTCCCGATCGCAAAATTCAGAGAAAAATTACCCAATGCGGTCCGATTGTTTTTGACCAAACCAAATGCATTGATTGCCGGAATTGCGTCGATGTCTGTCCGGTGGATTTTTTAAGCGTGGAAAATCGGGGAGCGGATATCAGCATTGAAAATTCACAGGATGAGTGGAAAGAATGCATCGCCTGCGGCCAGTGTATTTTGCATTGTCCGGTCGGAGCCATTGAAGGCGTGGGCGAGTTTGAAGAAGCGCAAGAGTTGGGAATTAAAAAGAAGAAAATGAGGGTTGTTCAGTTTGCTCCGGCGATCCGCACCAGTATCGGCGAAGAATTTGACCTGAAGCCGGGAGAAATAGTCACGGGTCAATTGGTGGCGGCTCTTAGAAAATTGGGTTTTGACAAAGTTTTTGATACTTCGGTCGGAGCGGATTTCACGACTTTTGAAGAAGCGGGAGAACTTCTGGAAAGGCTGAAGAGCGGAAAAAATTTGCCGGCTTTTTCTTCTTGCTGCCCGTCCTGGGTGAAGTTCGTGGAATTTTATTATCCGGAATTCGTGCCTAATTTGTGCACTTCCCGTTCTCCGCAAACGATGCTGGGAGGCGTGATAAAAAATTATTGGGCGCAAAAAGAAGGATTCAAGCCGGAAGATATCGAAGTGGTTTCCGTGATGCCCTGCGTGGCGAAAAAATACGAAATAAAAAGGGAAGAAATGAAAATAAACGGGTTATTTCCGGTAGACAAGGTGCTGACGACCCGGGAAATAGCTTATTTAATCAAAAAAAATAAAATTGATTTAAAAAATATCGCAGCCGGGGAAGCGGATGATCCCTTCGGGATGCCATCGGGCGCCGGCGTGATTTACGGAGCCAGCGGAGGAGTTTTTGAATCGGCCTTGCGAACGGTTTATTTCAAAGCTACCGGGAAAAATCCGGCGGGGGATGAGTTTAAGCGGGTGCGGGGGCAGGAAGGCATTAAGATCAATGAAATAACCATCGGCGATAAAATTATCAAATCCGTCGTGGTGAACGGCATCCGCAATGCCCGGAAGATGCTGGAAGAATTGAAAAAAAATCCACAGGCTTTTCAGGCGATGGAAGTGATGGCCTGTCCGGGAGGCTGTATCGGCGGCGGCGGCCAGCCGGTACCCACTAACAGTCAGCTAAGAAAAAAACGCGCCGCAGCGCTCTATGATATTGACGCGAAAAAAGAATTTCGCTGCGCTCATGAAAATCCGGCGCTCCAAAAGGTTTATAAGGAGTTTTTTGTGAGCGAAGAAATAATCAGACCGATTTTGCATACCAGTTATGCTCCCAAAAAGAAAAGCGCCATAATGACGCTTAAAAATTCCAAAGAAACGCGGTAAATCAATTTTTTTAAGAGAGTCTCGAGTAATCGAGACCCTCTTTTTTGTTAGTGGGGAGGGCCAAAGCCAAGTTTTCTGGGGCTGACACCCTCAAATTTGAATTTTGGGTCTTGCATATCTTCTTTGGAAACTTCTCCGCTGTGAAGACATTCTAGTAGTTTGTGTATTTTTCCTGCTTCTTCGGCTCCTTCACGCATTATGCGTTCTTTTCTTTTCTTTTCCATTACCTCTCTTTTAAGCATAGTTTGTTCTTCCCGGGCTTTTTTTGTCTCCTCTCTTTTAATTCTGTCATATTCTCGAAGACTATTCAACCGCATGAGAACATATCGCGCGCAGGCAAATTTATCTGCCGGATGGTAGGTGGTTTCTTTAAAAACTTGATCAATAATTTCTTCGTCTGAAGAAAGAGAATTTCCCCCCCTTTTCTTTTGGAATTTTCTATAAAATGATTCGAGGTTTCTTTTTCTCATTTTTTTTTATTCCTTTTTATAATGAGTTATGTTTTTGCTAAAGAACTCGCTTATAATATAGCACAACAGCGTAAAAATTAAAATAGAAGCTAAAAACGCTTAAATTCCTGCCGGGCGACCACAAGAGCCGAGATTTTCCGGGCGCCGGCGGATTTTAAAACCCGGGCGCATTCCAGAAGGGTGGCGCCGGTGGTGGCCACGTCATCCACCAGCAGGATATTTTTTCGTCGGATTTCTTCCGGTTGGAAAACCGTGAAAGCGCCTTGAATATTTTTCCGTCTTTCCCGGTAGTTTTTAATCTTCATCTGGGAAAGAGTGGAGCGCTTTCTGATTAAAACATTCTTGAGAACCGGAAAATTGATTCCGGGAGCCAAGTTTTCTCCCAAAAAATCAGCCAGCAGCTCTGATTGGTTGAAGCCTCTTTGGCGGAGTTTTCTCGGATGCAAGGGGACGGGAATCAAAATATCCGGCAGGGGAATCCGGTGGTTAATGAAAGATTTGACCATAATCCTTCCCAGCGGTATTTTTAAATCCTCGATAAAATTATATTTGAAAAGGTGGATCATTTTGGAAATGCCGCCGGCCGCGTATTGGCTGGAAACCATGATCGCTTCCAGGGGAAAATCCTTATTTTTTAAAGAAAGCTGTTTGCATCTTAGGCAAAGTTTTCCGCCTTCAATAATCAGTTTTTCGCAGCGGGGGCAAACCTGAAAAGGCAATGTTTCAATTTGAGAAAAACATTCTTCGCAAACCCAAAATCCTTCCTGGCGGCAGCCTAAGCAATAGATGGGGAAAAGAGTGTCTAAGATTAAAGTTTTTATTTTAGAAAACAAAAAATAAATTTTTTCCGGTAATTATTTTAAAATAATCTTTTTATTTGTAATCTGTAAACTTATTGTGTTATTTTTTACCCTTTCCTGGACGATCATTTCGGCGATAGGGCTTTCCAGGAGCTCCTGGATATTTTTTCTGACCAGCCGCGCGCCTTGATTTTTAGCCAAGCTTTTTTCGCTGATGAATTTTATCAAAGCGGAATCAAATTTAAATAAGAGGCCTTGCTTTAGGATTCTTTGGGTCAATTTTTCCAATTCCAATTCAACGATTTTTCCAATGGACGCTTTGTCCAGGGCGTTAAAAACCAGAATATAGTCCAAGCGGTTGAGCAATTCCGGCTTCATCTTTTCCCGCAATTCTTTCAGGACATTTTCTTTGATTCGTTCGATTTTCTGGAAGTTTTTTCCGTTTTTTCCCTGATAATCAAAGCCAATCCGTCCGGCCGCGCGGGTGAAGTCTTCGGTGCCAATATTGGAAGTCATAATCACTATGGTATTTTTAAAACTCACTTGCAGGCCTTGAGCGTCGGTCAGAGTTCCGTCTTCCAGTATTTGTAGAAGGATATTGAAGACATCGGGGTGGGCTTTTTCGATTTCGTCGAAAAGAACCACGGCGTAAGGATTTCTTCTGATTTTTTCGGTTAGATTGCCTCCCTCTCCATAGCCGATATAACCGGCCGGAGAACCGATAAGCGAAGCTACGCTGTGCCTTTCCATCAGTTCGCTCATATCAATTCTAACAAGCGATTGAGAATCGCCGAAAAATTCCCGGGCTAGAATCGTAGCTGTTAGGGTTTTTCCGACGCCAGTGGGCCCCAAAAAAAGAAAAGAGCCCAGCGGCCGGTCGGGATTGGAAATTCCCGATTGAGAGCGCAGCAGGGTTTGCGAAAGCTTTTCGATAATTTCCGTCTGTCCGATAATTTTAGCCGAGAGGGTGAGGCGGATGTTTTTTATTTTCTGGCTTTTGGCTTGAGAGAGTTTTTCCCGGGGTATGCCGGAAATTTTGGACACCGTGTCGATGATATCGGAAGGAGCTATTTGAATGGCGTGTTTTTTTTCGGTCCGGGTCTGTTGCTTTCGGAAGAGGCTTATTTTTTCATCCAATAATTTTTCTTGTCCGCGAAGCTCAATGGCTTTTTCATAATTTTCTTTAAAAACCAGGTTTTCTTTTTCAGAAAGCAAAGCGTCTTTTTTTCTTTCCAACTCTTTGATTTCCCGGGTAAAATCGGAAACCTTGTCCCGGGAACGGACATGGGAAGCGGTTTCGTCGATAATGTCGATAGCTTTGTCGGGAAGGAAGCGATTTTGGATGTATTGAACGCTTAAATCAACCGCTAATTTGACGGATTCGTCGGAAAGAGAAACATTATGGAACCGTTCATAATGTTTTTTGATTCCCAGAAGGATTTTTTGAGACTCTTCCAAGGTCGGTTCCTTTACATAAACCAGCTGGAATCTTCTTTCCAGGGCCGGATCTTTTTCAATATATTTCTTGTATTCTCCCAATGTGGTTGCTCCGATAATTTGAATTTCTCCCCGAGCCAGAGCCGGCTTGAGGATATTGGCCAGATCCAAACTGCCGGGCACGTTGCCGGCGCCGATAATGGTGTGAATTTCATCGATAAAAATTATTATTTGGCGATTTTCCGAAACTTCTTTAATAATTTCTTTAAGCCGGGTTTCAAATTCTCCCCGGAAATTAGTGCCGGCAATCAGATGGGCGACATCCAGATTCATCAGAGTTTTTTTAAACAAGGAATCGGGAACCAATCCGTTGTTTATGAGTTGCGCCAGACCGGAAACCAGAGCCGTTTTGCCAACGCCCGGTTCTCCAATCAGGAGGGGATTGTTTTTATTTTTTCTTCCCAAAATATTGATTATTCTTTCCAATTCTGTTTTTCTGCCAATAACAGGTTCGTTCTTTTTCCGGGTTTCTTCGTTGATATTGAAACAAAATTTTTCCATAAAAGGGAGCTGGCCGGCTTTCCCTCCCGTTTTTTTGCTTATTTTAAATTCAGGCAGATTGAATAATTTCGCAATCTGGAAAAGTTGATTGTTTTCAAGAAAAGATTTAATCGAAAAAGGCGCGTCGGAAGACAGGATTATTTTTTGAATGACGGAATCGGAAATTTCAAACAAAGCCTGCATCAGATGTTCGGTTCCGACATAAGGATAATGGAAGTCTTTGGCGATGGAATAAGCCTTGATTAGGGTTTTTTTAATTTCTTCGGAAAAAACGGGATGGGAGGCTTTTTTCGGTTTTTTTTGATCCAGATTTTCCTGGAAAATTCTTAAAAATTCCTCTTTTTTAAAATTAGTATCTTCCAGAATATTTTTTCCCAAACTGCCTTCTTCCGACATAATGGAAAAAAGCAGGTGGATATTAAGAACCTGGTTATAACCGAATTTTTGAGCGATAAATCTGGCCTTAGACAGGGAATTTTTAGCGTGAAGGGTAAGTTTCTGCAAAGAAGGATGATTTTTTAGCCAATCTTTTTCATTAATCATATAAATTGTTGTTTATTAAGAGCATTAAACTCTGCGTCATAATGCGCTCAAAATTAGCCCTAAAATGAATTTCTGACTAATTTTTTGATAATTACGCTCTTGCAGGAAAAATACAGACAACGCCCGAAATTCCTGCGTATAAACATTAAAAAATTATTCCTTAAGAAGCGCTTAATTACAAGTTTATTTTTAAAAAACAAAACTGTCAAACGGAAATAGTTTTGAATTTTTACGCTGTGGATAAAAACTGGTTGTTAAGAACAATCTGTGCTATAATAAATTGAAGCTTTAGCTTGTTGAGATTTTAATCAAATAAAAACAAAAATGCTTTGGTTTGGCAAAAATACTTTTTTAGGAATTGATATCGGAAATTTTTCCATAAAAATAGTCGAAATTAAGGTTAAAAACAATAAACCGGCGCTTTCGAATTATGCCCGGGTCGATTTAGGTTATATGAACCGGTTGATAGTAGATGAAGAAATTTGGCAAAAATGCATCGATAAGATGCTCAAGGAAGCCAATATCAAAGGAAAAAATGCGTATGTTTCCATTCCTTCTTCCGGATCACTCATAGTTCTTTTTGAATTGCCGGAAATGTCCAAGGAAGATTTCGATCAAGCGGTAAAATTCGAGGCGCATAAGTATATTCCCGTTTCTTCCCTGGAAGACGTAATTATCAGCTGGAATGTCATTGACTCGAAAAAAAATCATTTGTTGCTAAATGACAAGAATCACCCGGAAGAGAAAGATAATTCCAGAAAAACGGTTCAGGTTGTTTTGGTGGCGGCTTCCAAAAACAGAGTGGAAAAATGCGAAAAAATGGTTAAAAAAATAAACTTGAAAATGAAATCGATTGAAGTGGAAAATTTTGCCGCGGTGCGTTCCTTGATTGGAAACGATCAAGGCAATTTTGTGGTAGTGGATTTGGGAGCGATTATCTGCAATATAATTTTAGTGGAGAAGGGAATTATCAAATCCAGCCGCAATATTGACGTGGGAGGCAAAGACGTGACTAGAATTATATCCAATAGTTTGCAGATCGACGAGCAAAAAGCGGAAAAGATGAAAGTTTCCGGAGAAGACTTTTTCAATTCGGATTTGGGGATCAACTTTTCCTTTTTGGAGGTCGTAGTTGGAGAAATCAGAAAAGTGTTGTATAATTATTACAAGACGGAAGATATTGGTCATCTGAACGGAATAATTCTTTCCGGAGGAACGGCGGGGCTCAAGGGGATTGAAAATTATTTTTCCAATGCTTTGAAAATTAAAACTTTTATCGGCAATCCGCTTAGCCGGATAGAGTATAATCATAAGTTGGATCCGATTTTAAGCAAAGACAAAACCAAGTTTTCCGTAGCTATCGGTTTGGCTCTCCGGGGGTTTGAAGAATATCAAAATAGATAAAAAATATAAAATAAAAAACAAAATGGATAATATTAACTTAGTAACCAAAGAAGAAGAAAAATCAGCAGGTTCTTCAGCCCGGGAATGGATCGCTTGCATCGTTATTATAATTCTCTCGCTATTGGTTTATGTCGGCGCCGTGGCTTATGATCGTTTTTTGATTAAAGACGTCGGCCGATTAAACAGGGAATATGAATCTCAATATAATTCTTTGTTAGAGAGCGGAAAAAATGTTTTTGATTTTCAAAATCGTTTAGAAACAGCCAAACCTCTGGTCCTGGAAAAAAATTACGCCTTAGGAAGCCTGGATCAGATAGAAAAAATGATCATTCCGGGAATTTACGTGGAATCTTTTACCTGGAGTTCGGAAAAAGGCATAGTTAATCTGGAATGCGTGTCCAGCGAATATCGTTTAGTGGCTAACCAGCTGGCTAGTTTTAAAAAATCCGATTATTTTTCGGAAGTAATTATCAATGAAACCAAAAGCCGGGAAGATGGAAAAATCAGCTTTTTTTTGAAGTTAGCGATAAAAAATAAAAAATAAATATCAATCCCGAGCACTCGGGATAAAAATAAAATGAAAAAAAATCTTGTCATAAGTTTTGCCACTCTTTTAACAGTTATTGTTCTGGGGATATCAATTATCAAGCCGGAATTTTCTCAAATACTTGAAAACAGAAAAAACCTGAAAGATATCAAAGAAAAATTAGCCGTCTTGAATCAAAAATCCCAAAAAATCGAACAATTGAACCAGGAGTTGTCTCAAAATCCTAAAAATCAGGAAACAGTCTTGAAATATATTCCGATAACCAGAAGCGAGGACTTTCTTATAAATTATCTGGATGGAATCTCTTATTCCGAAGGAGTCGGCTTGAAGGATATCGTCCTGGGAGAAAAAAATGCGAATAATTCTCTTTCCCGGGCGGTTCCGGCAAATAACCAGGCTTATCCAGGAGGCGACTTGTCCTTGCAAACAAGCCCGCAACCGGTTTTTTTTACAGTTAAATTCAATTTTTCTTCCAATTATGAAAAAATTATCACTTTCCTGGAGAAAATTGACAGCTTGAAAAGATTTAACGGAACAACTTATTTGAAAATAACTAAAAATTATCCCGAAGACAAAAAGGAAGACGCGACCCTGGATTCTCTCCAAGTGGATTTGGGATTGGATTTCAATTACTTAAAAAAGATTGCCTCTCAATCGGAAGTGGGAGAAGACATTTTTAAGAAAGAAGGCTTCGACAGCGAAGTTTTAAAAAATATAGAAAAAAGGGCGGTTAATGATATTTCCGGTCCGGAAAATAAATCAGACGGAAGGAGTAGTAATCCCTTTATTCCTTAGATGAATCAGAGAAGGTAATTTTGAAAATTAAGTGATGATTAAAAAAGAAGAAGAAAAATCCGATTTAAAAAATGGGGAAAATGATTTAACCGACAAACTCGGTTTACCCGCGACAAAAAAACTTGAAGAACTTCCTGAAAGAATTGATAATTCGGTGGTTAGTTTAATTCCCGAAGAAGTTGCCAGAAAACATGGCTTGTTGTTTTTTAACAAAAAAGAAAATACGATCCAGGTGGCTATGCTCAATCCTTACGATACGGATGCTCTTAATGTAATAAGATTCGTGGCCGAAAAAGAAGACATCGAAGCGGAAATTTACGAAGTCGGTCAGAAAATCTTTACGCAAATGCTGAACGCCTATAATACTCCCAGTGAAATGGTTAAAAAGGCCGTGGTATCCTTTCAAAGCGATAATTTGTTTGAAGAAGGCGACTCTAAAAAAGAAGAAAAGAAAGTTTCCAAAGAAGAGATATTGAGAGACGCTCCGGTGGCTAAATTGGTCCAAGTGATTATCAGCCATGCCATTGAAGGCCACGCCAGCGATATTCATATCGAACCGACAGAAAAAGATTATCGGGTCAGATATCGGGTGGATGGAGTTTTGCACATCAGCCTGGTTCTTCCCAAAGAAATCGGCCCGGTGGTGATTTCCCGGATAAAAATAATGGCTAACCTCAAAATTGATGAGCGCCGGAAGCCCCAGGACGGCCGTTTCAATTTAAAGATTGATGAAAATAAAACCAAGGCGGAAAACAAGAACATTCCCGAGAACAAAGATATCGATTTTCGAGTTTCCACTTTGCCGGTTCTTTTGGGTGAAAAGATAGTAATGAGAATTTTGGAAAAAGACGAAGACTTGATTAATATGAATTCCCTGGGACTAATGGGCTCTTCGCTGAAAAATCTTTTAACGGCTATTCAAGAAACTTATGGGATTATTTTGATAACCGGGCCGACGGGATCGGGGAAATCCACTACTCTCTACGCGGCGCTCAAAATACTCAATAAGGAGGAAAAAAACATTGTTACATTGGAGGATCCGATTGAATATAATATCGGAGGATTGAATCAGAGCCAGATTAATCCGGAAATCGGCTACACTTTTGCCAACGGACTGCGGACAATTTTACGCCAAGATCCGAATATTATAATGGTGGGAGAAATTCGCGATTCAGAAACGGCTTCTCTTTCCATTCACGCGGCGCTCACGGGCCATTTGGTTCTTTCCACCTTGCATACCAATACGGCTCTGGGAGCTATCACCAGAATGATTGATATGGGAGTGGAAACATTTTTACTGGCTTCTTCCTTGCGGATGGTTATCGCTCAAAGATTGGTCAGAAGAATTTGTGAAAATTGCAAAGAAGAAATTCAGGTTTCCGATCTGATAAAATCCAAGATAATGGAAGAAATAAAAGATATACCGCCGGAAGAAATAAAAAAATACGAAATTGAGCCGGGTTCGGAGTTGCGTTTCTTTAAAGGAAAGGGCTGCAACAAGTGCAACGGATTAGGGCTGAAAGGCAGAATTGCTGTTTACGAAGTAATTCCTATCACGAATCCCATGAAAGATATAATTTTTGATAAAATGGGCAATGAATCGCTGTTAATCCAGGAAAGAAACAAAGAACGGTTTGTAACCATGAAACAGGATGGAATATTAAAAATTTTAAAAGGAAAAACTACGATTGAAGAAGTGGAAAGAGTAACCGAAGGGAGCATCAGGTTATTAATTGATGAAGAATAATATTTTTTAACAGAATAAAAATATGGAAAATATTGAAAATGAAAAAAAACCCAAAATCATGGTGGTGGAAGACGATTCTTTCGTCATGGATATTTATCAGACTAAATTGAGCCAGGAGGGCTATGAAGTGATTCAAGCGGAAAATGGCGTGGAGGCTTTTAAAAAATTGGAAACAAAAATTCCGGATCTGATTCTGCTGGATATCATTATGCCTTATATGGACGGTTTGCAAATGCTTAAAAAAATCAAATTGGAAGAAAAATTGAAAAATATTCCGGTGATTCTTTTGACGAATTTGAGCCAGAAGGAAAATATTGACGAAGGCTTGGGCTTGGGGGCGGAAGGCTATCTCATCAAATCCCATTTTACTCCGTCAGAAGTTCTGGAAAAAATAAAAAAATACATAAAAAAATAAATGAGTATCGTGCACACGGAACAAAGGATGAAAAATTTTTTAAGACTGGTGGCCCAGCAGGGAGCTTCCGATTTGCATTTAACAGTCGGAAGATATCCGACTTTCAGAATTGACGGCAATCTTAATCCTTTTAAAGAAGACAGCCTGCTGACTCCTTCGGATACCCGAAGCATGGGAGAATTTATTTTAAACGCGGAAAATAAAGAGAAGCTGATTAAAGACGGCCAAGTGGATTTTTCTTATAACTTCGAAGATAAAGCCAGATTCAGAGTTAACGCTTTTTTTCAACAAGGTTATTTAAGCATCGCGATGCGGCTGGTTCCCCGGGAAATCAGAACATTGCAACAGCTGAAAATGCCGGAAATTCTGTATGAGTTTACTAAATTTTCCCAAGGACTTTTCTTGTGTGTCGGACCTATTGGCCAGGGGAAATCGACGACTTTGGCAGCGATGGTCAATGAGATCAACCAAACTCAAGAGAAACATGTTATTACGATTGAAGATCCGATCGAATATATTTATGAACAACAAAAATGCATCATTAGCCAAAGAGAAGTCAATCAGGATACGCGATCTTTTGAAGCGGCTCTTCGTTCGGTTTTTCGCGAAGATGCCAATGTGATTTTAATCGGAGAAATGAGAGATTTGGAAACCATCAGAACCGCTCTGACCGCGGCGGAAACCGGACATTTGATTTTTGCCACTTTGCACACCAACGATTCCGCGCAAACAATAGACAGAATTATTGATGTTTTTCCTCCGGATCAGCAAAACCAGATTCGCTCCCAACTCTCCAGCTCTCTTTTGGGAGTGGTTTCGCAGCGCCTGATGCCAATGACCAAGGGCGGAAGAATTCCGGCGGTGGAAATTTTGATAAAAAATAACGCGGTGGAAAATCTCATTCGCTCCAGGAAAGTTTATCAGATAAATAATGTTATCGAAACCAGCATGGATCAGGGAATGATAACTTTGGATCGTTCGCTGGCCAACTTGGTTCGCGAAGGATTGATTTCCCAGGATGATGCCTTGAAGTATGTTCGGGATGAAAAAAACTTTAAAATGCTTCTGGGCAAGTTTTAATCCCGCCAAGACGGGACGAGCTGAATTTGAGTAAGATTTCAACCGTTTGCCATAAATAAAGTTCCAGGTTTTTTGCGAAGTTAATATTTTTTATAAAATCTAGAATTATGAAATTCTTTTTTCGAGCTAAAAACAAAGAGGGAGAAATTAAAGAAGGAGTGGTGGAGGCTTCCAATCAGGAGCTGGCGCTGAATTTAATTCAAAAAAACGAATTATTTCCTATTTCCGTGAAAAAGAAGGAAAAGAAAGGCTTATTAAGCGATCAGCTGGTGAGGTATTTCAGTCAAGTGAGCGCCAAAGAGCTGATGGTTTTTTTCCGCCAGCTGGCAATTTTGATTGAAGCGCGAGTGCCGATTATCTATTCCCTGGGAGCAATCAAGGACCAAACGGAAAATTCCTTTTTTAAAGCGACGATAGAAGAAGTTATCAATGACATCCAGGACGGATTGTCTTTTTCCGACGCCCTCAAGAAAAAACCGGAAGTTTTTTCCAATCTTTCCGTCAATATCATCAATTCGGGAGAAAATTCCGGCAACTTAAAGAAATCGGTGGAATACGTAGCCGATAATTTGGAAAGAAATTACAATCTTTCCCGAAAAATATCCTCGGCTTTTGTTTATCCGGCGGTCGTATTGGCAGTTTTTCTTATTATCGGTTTTGTTTTTGTAACTTTCATTATTCCCAGATTAACCGAGGTCATCAAAGACATGGGAGTGGATTTTCCCTGGTATACGAAAATAATTATCAACTTTAGCGATTTTATGAAAGCTTACTGGTGGATAGTTTTACTGGGAATAATCGGTTCAATTCTGGGACTGTTATCCTATGTCGGATCGGAAAAAGGAAGAAGAGCCTTGGATAAATTGAAAATTCAGCTGCCGGTTTTTGGTTCCATTTTTCGAAATCTTTACATTGCGCGCTTTACGGAAAATTTGGCTATCTTGCTGACGAGCGGAATTCCCATCATTCGAGCGGTGACTCTTTCCAGCTCTGTAATCAATAATTCGATTTACGAAAAACTCTTTTTAAAAACCGCCTATGAACTGAAAATCGGCGGAAACATCAACAGCGTTTTTAGAAAATCGGAATATATTCCCTCCATTGTTTCCCAAATGATCAGGGTAGGGGAAGAAAGCGGACAGCTGGATATGGTTCTGCGTTATATCGTTTCTTTTTACGAACAAGAAACGGAAACCGCCACTAAAAACCTCTCCACTTTGCTCGAGCCTTTTATTATGGTGATTATCGGGATAGCGGTGGGATTTCTGGTGTTTTCCATTTTAATGCCGATTTATAACATAGCCAGCCAGATCTCTTAGTTTTTTCAGGTTGAACAAAAATATAACAAAAAAATTATCCGGTTAAGTTTTTAAAAATTAAAATAAAAACTAGAAGGCGAGGTGAAATATGGCTAAAAAGAAAAAAACAAAAAAGAAAAAAGGTTTTACCCTGATTGAGCTTTTGATTGTTATCGCGATTATCGGAATTTTGGCGTCAATCGTGTTGGTAAGCCTGAATAGCGCCAGAACTAAAGCAAGGGAAGCTGCTTTTAAAGCATCGGTTTCCAGCATAACTCCGGGAGCTATTTTATGTTGCGATCAAACAGGAGGTTCTCTCTTGGCAGTTGCGGGCGCGGAAATGTGCAACCCCGCTATAACTTCAAGTTATCCGCCAGCTACTAAAGTAGCGAATCCCACCATTACCAGCAATTGCAACAACGGGGATTTCACTATAACCCTGGCGCCAGGAACTGAAGGAGCTGGAAATTGCACCCAAGCAATTATTAATCAATCAGGAGTAGTTTCCTTTACCGGATGCTAATGATTTAAAAATTATCAAGCTTGCCAATTATTTATTCAAGCGAATTGGCAAGCTCCGCGCCAACTTTAATAAATTTAGAATAACGGAGAAAAATTAGAGTTAGAGCGGAGCGGCTAAAAATGTAAAAAATTTTGAAAAATAAAAAATTCACGATTCATATTCTATTGTATGTTTAAAACAAAAAAAAATAAACGAGCTTTTACTTTGATAGAAGTGATGATAGTGGTTTTAATTGTTGCTGTTTTAGTAAGCGTAATTTTAGCGAATATCAACCAGTCGCGTAAAAAAGCCCGTGTTAATGGAGCGAAAACTTCATTAAAATTGGTTTTGCCGGCGATAATGGCTTGCAAAGACGGCGGCGGAAACGTAAGTCTTCCTCCGACGGCGGACGCGGATATTTGCGCGACAGCCGTTGGTTTAACGGGAGCGACATGGCCGACGCTTCCGGATGGTTACGCGTATGTTCCGGGATTGGGCTATAATTCAGTCAACTGCAGTTTTACGGTTTTTACTAATGGCGATTCAGCTGATTTAACTTGCGGTTGTGAAGCGCAGATTTGCCAATAAGTCGCAAGTTATAAGTTAAATTGAAAATATGATAATAATTTTTTTAATTTTCGGGCTTATTATCGGCAGTTTTTTGAATGTGGTGATTTACCGGCTGAATCTGGCGGAAAGCCTTTTGGGGCGATCGCATTGTCCACATTGCAAAAATAAAATCAGTTGGTATGACAATATCCCATTGTTAAGTTTTATCCTGCTTTTTGCCAAGTGCCGCTATTGCCAAAAAAACATTTCCTGGCAATATCCCTTGATGGAATTGGCGACCGGGATTATTTTTGCCGAAACCGCCTATGTTTTTTTATTAAACGGCCGCCTGGAAAATTGGCTGGAAACTATTTTCTATTTGGGGCTTTTTTCCGCGTTGCTGGTTATTTTTGTTTTTGACTTAAAACATTTGGAAATTCCCATGCCGGTGCTCTGGCTGGCCCTAATCTGGACTTTATTTTTTTTGCTGGTTTTAGACGGGATAACCTTTATCCCCGGACAAACCATTTTTTCTTCGAGAATTTTTTCCGGAAATTTAGGAGGATTGCTGGCTTTTATTTTTTTCTTCGCGCTCTCTTTCGGTTCCAAAGAAAAATGGATGGGAATGGGAGACGCTTATCTGGCGCTTCTTATCGGATTGAGTTTAGGCTGGACCAAAATTTTTTTCGCCTTATTGCTGGCCTTTTTTCTGGGATCGCTGGTGGGAATCGGACTGGTGATATTCCGGAAAAAAACTTTGAAAAGCCAGATTCCTTTCGGACCGTTTTTAGTTTCCGGAGCGATAATGACAGTTTTGTTTTTTGATCTGTTTCCAATTTTCCAGAGCTGGTAATTTTAAAATATTTTGTCATTCTGAAACCCGCCTGCCGGCGAGGCAAGCAAGTTCGGGATGGCATGATCGAAGATGAGTTTATTAAGTTTATGAAAATAATTAAACAAAAAGGATTTTCTCTTTTGGAATTGATAATTGTTATTGCCATCGTAGGTATTATGACGGCGATAACGCTGGTTTCAATGAATACTCTGCGGGAAAAAAAGGCGGTGGAAGAAGCCGCCAGAGAAGTAGCGGCGGCGATTCGAGAAACGCAAAATTACGCCCTGACCGGAAAAGATATTACAGCCGACTCCTCCGCTTGCGCTTATGTTTTTGGCTGGGCGGGAACCGGCTATAATATGAGTGGTTGCGATTCTCAAGTTTATTCATTGAAAAACGACACGACCTTTGTTAATAACGGAAGTTTTTCTTTTTCTGTTCCTTTCGCCACTCTTAACCCGTCAGCCGATATAGACATTGTTTTATTGAAAGGCGGCAGTTTTTATCATGTGTGCGTTTATATTTCAGGCTTGGTAAAAGAAAGTTTGAGCGGATGTTAATCGCGTAATTTTATTAAACAAGTATGCGGGAAAATTTTAAAAAAAATGAAAAAAAGGGCTATTCTTTGCTGGAAGTAATGCTGGTTATTTTTATTCTAGGAACCGCTTTGGTGGTTTTTGTTCAAGTGATAAGTAAAAGCATCATTCATTCTATGGACAGCCGGGATACGATAATCGCTTCCGAACTGGCTCAAGAAGGAGTGGAGTTGACAATAAATATCCGGGATAATAACTGGGCGCAGAAGCTTGAAGATTTCTCGGGAATAGATAACGGATCTCACGCCATAAATTATAACGGCGGCGCTTTAATTTCTTTGGGAACGGGAAAACTTAGATGGAGCGGCAGCTATTACAATACTTCTTCAGGAAGTGAAACGAAATTCTCCCGGAAGATAATCGTGGATGGCGATGCCGATGTAAAAAAAATAACCAGCCTGGTGGTTTGGGAAAGAAACGATTTTCCTCCCGACACGACCTCTTGCCACGCGGCCAATAAATGCGCTTACGCGGAAGTAAATTTGACTAAATGGGGAAACTAAAAACATGAATTTAGAGAAAAATAAAAAAGCCATGCCTGTCGGCAGGCAGGGATTTGCTCCCGCGCCGGAATGTTCCGTATATCGGCCCTCTCTCCTTAATTCGGCGCAGCGGGTCGGCAAGGCGGCTGAATATGAAAACGGATGGTTAAAAGCCCGAAAGACAAGCGCTTTGGCAAAAGGATTCACACTCATAGAAATGATGATTGCGATTTTCATATTTTCTCTAATGATGATCGCGGTGACGGAGATATTTTCCAGTTCCTTTGGCGGATATGGCAACGCCCGCAATATCCAAAAAGATTTGGAAGACGCCCAATTTGTGATGGGTCAGATAGCTAAAACTTTGCGAACCAGCAGCATCGTGAATATTGGTGGAAGTTCTGAAATAACAGTCTATGATTATTCTCAAAATAAATGCGTTGCTTATCAATTTGTATCCGGAGAAATCAGGACTGACACTACGGCTGATGATTCCGTGCCGTCCACCAGCGATCCCGTTGACTGGTGTTTTGCGAATTTCTCTCCGGATTTTTCCGCTTATAATAAGATGGCGGCTTTTTTCGTGGATGGCCGGTTTAATTCAATCAAATCGGACAACACTCCCGGAAGTGAAATATTGGGCAAGGTCACCATTTCAATGAAAATATGTTCCAACTCCAGTTGCTCCAAAGACGAAGCCGTGATTCAAACGTCAGTTTCTTTAAGAGATTATACCAAGGCGGGAATTTAAATTAGATAATTAATATGAATCAAAAAGAAAATAAAAAAATAATAATTTTCCAAAGAGGTTCTGTCGCCGCGTTTGCTCTAATTCTAATGTTTATTTTAGCGGTGGCGACCATCGGAATAATAACCACCGCCTCTTTGGAAAGAAAAAGCTCTATTTCAACCGGCAGCTCCACGACCGCTTTCCAGGTGGCGGAAAGCGGTATGGAAAAAACCTTGCAATATTTTAAGGATAATTTCGATAAAAAATTAAGCGATGCGGGTTCTTGCGCGGCAGGAACCGGAATTGTGACTTACGATCCCTATACGACTATAAGATTCAGAAGTAACGACGAAACGTATATTACGGATTGCGAAGAATTAATTTCTAACGTAAATATAATAAAATCCATCGGCACGACCAAACAAGAAACACGAGTCATCGAAGAAGTGGTTTTTTTGGCGGCCAGCAAGCTCTTATTGCATCTGAATGGAAAAAATTTCGACGGTGATTTTGAAGACTCATCTTATTATTACGAAAAAAATGATCCAATAGAAATTAATGGCGATGTGTCAGTGTCAACTGACATATTAAGATTTGGCGGAGGCAGCGCCGAATTTGACGGCACGGGATATCTTTCTATTCCCGATAGCGATGATTGGGACTTGGGAACCAAAAATTTTACCCTTGATTGGTGGGCAAGGCCGGAAAGTCTGACCGCGAATAACACTTACCTGGAAATAGGTTCTTGGCCGGACTCGGTGTTAATCCGCCAGGATAGCGCGAACACGTTAGGCGTTTACATCATGGGAGGTTCCGGATACACTTATTCATTCGCTCCTTCAATCGGAGACTGGTATCACATTGCCATCGTAAGAAAAAACGATGACTTAAGAGTTTTTGTTAATGGCGATCAGGTCGGCGCGGATCAGGATATTTCTTCTAAAAACATACAAGTGTCAGATGAAATGCGGGTAGGATCTTCCGTATACGCGAGCGGCCAGGTTTTTTATGGCTACATTGACGAATTAAGAATTTCTAAAGGAGTGGCCAGGTGGTGGGACTCTCCTTTTGATTATCCGACCGCTGAATATTGGCCGGATTAGTCGTCTAAAGATATCGGCGCTTCTTTTTTAGGAAGCGCTTTTTATTTATGTTATAATTGAAATATGCATAATTTAAGCCCTCAAGAAGCCAAAATAAGGATTGAAAAACTAAGCCGGGAGATCGACCGGCTGCGATACGAATATCACGTTTTAGATAATCCGGAAATAACGGATGAAATTTACGATTCCTTGACGAAGGAATTGCGGGAACTGGAAGAAAAATTCCCTCAATTCAAAGTATCTTTCAGCCCGACTCAAAGAATAGGCGGCAAACCTTTGGATAAATTCGTCAAAGTCAGGCATATCATCCGTCAATGGTCCTTTGATGATGTTTTTGATTTTGGAGAACTTAAAAAATGGGAAGAAAAAATTCAAAGGATGATTGAAAAAAACACCACCCCGGCCTCCGGCTTCCCCTCCTTAGATAAGGAGGGGAAGAAGGGGGAGGTGGGCTTTTGTTGCGAATTGAAAATCGACGGATTAAAGATAATTTTAGCTTATGAAAAAGGCGTTTTTGTCCGGGGAGCGACGCGGGGGGACGGGACTATCGGAGAAGATGTGACGGAAAATTTAAAAACTGTTCAGAGTCTTCCGCTTAAACTCAATCAACCAGTAACTTGCGTCGTAGTGGGAGAGTGTTTTCTTTCTAAAAAAGAATTAGACCGGATTAATCGGCAAAGGAAAAAAAATAACGAACTGCTATTTGCCAATTCGCGCAACGCGGCCGCCGGCTCTATCCGCCAATTAGATCCAAAAATTGTCGCCGGAAGAAAATTGGACAGTTTTATTTACGACATTGATTATTTGGAAGATAAAAATTTAATGCCAATCAATCAAATAGAAGAATTGGAATTTTTAAAAAAACTGGGTTTTAAAACCAATTCTCAATATAAATTTTGCCTTAATATTGAAGAAATAAACGATTATTATCAAAAATGGGCGCGAAAAAAAGACCGGGAAGAGTATGGAATTGACGGAGTGGTAATCAAGATTAATTCCCGCTCAATTCAAGAAGCCCTGGGCTATACCGGCAAGGCGCCTCGATGGGGAGTAGCCTATAAGTTTCCGGCGGAAAAATCTGCTACGGTAGTGGAAGGAATTCAGTTGCAAGTCGGCCGAACCGGCGCTTTAACGCCGGTAGCCAAATTGCGCCCGGTGCGCGTGGCCGGTTCGACAGTCAGCCGGGCGACACTGCACAACGAGGATGAAATTATCCGGCTGGGATTAAAAATCGGGGATACGGTGGTGATTCGCAAAGCCGGCGATGTCATTCCGGAAGTGGTGGAAGTGATGAAAAACTTAAGAACCGGCCAAGAAAAAAAATTCCGGATGCCGGATTTTTGTCCGATTTGCGGCGGTTCGCTCAAAAAAGAAATAATTAATGCGAAAAATAAAAAAGAAAGCGCTAATTATTATTGTCTGAATAAAAATTGTTTGGCCGTAAAAAAGGAAGAGATTATCCATTTTGTTTCTAAAAAAGGATTTAATGTCGAAGGCTTGGGCGAAAAAATCGTCGAGCGGTTGATCGGCGAAGGCTTAATCAAACAGGCGGCGGATATCTTTGATTTAAAAAAGAGCGATCTGGAACCCCTGGAAAGGTTCGCGGAAAAATCGGCGCGAAATATAATTGAAGCGATTGAAAAAAACAAAAAAATCAGCCTGGAGAAATTTTTATACGCCCTGGGCATCCGGCATGTCGGCGAAGAAACGGCCGTATTAATTGGTAAAAATATTAATGCGAAAGTTTCAAGTTTCAAGTTTCAAGTTTCAAGTTTAGGAGATGTTATTAAAATTTTTCCTCGCATTCAAAAAGAAGACTGGAGGCAAATTAAAGGCATTGGAGACAAGATGGCGGAAAGCTTGAATTTATGGCTTAATAACCAAAAAAATCTGGCTATGCTTGAAAAAATGAAGGCTTTGGGCGTAGAAGTTTTAATTCCCAAATTATCTGGCTATGCCAGATCTGGCGAAGCCAGACAAGGTAAATTTCAAAGAAAAACCTTTGTATTAACGGGAGAATTGAAAAGCTTTACAAGAGACCAAGCCAAAGATATGATTAGGAGAGAAGGGGGGAATGTTTCCAGTTCAGTCAGCGCGAAGACCGATTATGTTTTGGCGGGAGCCAATCCGGGATCAAAGTATGCTAAGGCGAAAGAACTGGGCGTTAAGATTATGAAAGAAGATCAGTTTAAAGATTTAATAAAATAGAAAATAAGAATTTTAAATTTAGTATTTTGAATTTTGAATGGGAATCTGGAATAAAAAAGTTAGAATCTTGAATTATTCCAAATTCTAAATTCACAATTCTCAATTCTTAAAATATGATAACCAAAGACGAAGTAAAATATATTGCCAAACTGGCGAGAATCGGAGTTTCGGAAAAAGAAGTGGAAAAATTTACGCGTGATTTGTCAGCCGTTTTGGATTGGGTGGAAGAATTGAAAAAAGTTGATATTGAAAAAATTTCCGAAATAAGCCATATTTTTGGGAGGGAAAATTCCTTAAGAGAGGATCGGGTGGAAAAATTCGCGGAAGCGGAAAAAATCATAGAACTTTTTCCGGAAAAAAAAGAACGGTATGACAAGGTCAAAAGTATTTTTTAAAGTAAGGATTTTGAATTTAGCATTTTGAATTTTGAATGGAAATCGGAAATAAAAAATTTAAAATCTTAAATTATTCTGAATTCCAAATTCGTAATTCTAAATTCTCTAATTATGATCAAAGAATTACACGAAAAATTATTGGCGGGGAAAATAACTTCAGAAAAACTGACGCAAAATTATTTTTCTAAAATCAAAAAGAAAGATGAAAAAATATCAGCCTTTTTAACCCTAACGGAAGACTTAGCGATGGCGCAGGCTAAGAAAACAGATGAAAAAATAAAAAAAGGCGAAGAGATCGGAATTTTGGAAGGAATTCCCGGCGCAGTTAAGGACGTCATTTGCATGAAAGGCGTCAGAACTACGGCGGCTTCAAAAATTCTGGATAATTATATCGCTCCTTATGACGCTACGGTTATTCAGAAACTTAAAGCCAGCGGAGCGGTGTTTTTGGGAAAAACAAATTGCGACGAATTCGCCATGGGTTCTTCCACGGAAAAAAGCGCTTACGCTATCACCAAAAATCCAGCTGATTTGCAAAGAGTGCCCGGCGGCTCTTCCGGAGGATCGGCCGCGGCGGTAGCGGGAGATGAAGCTGTTTGGGCGCTGGGATCGGATACGGGGGGTTCCATCCGGCAGCCGGCTTCTTTTTGCGGAGTGGTGGGGCTCAAACCGACCTATGGGCGGGTTTCCCGTTACGGATTGCTGTCTATGGCTTCCAGCTTTGATCAAATCGGACCAATCGCTAAAAACATTGAAGACGCGGCCATTATTTTAAGCGAGATTGCCGGACAAGACAAAAGAGATGCCACATCAGCCAGAAGCGCCGGGAAAAGATATGAAAAATATCTGGAGGGTTCGATTCAAGGACTAAAAATCGGATTTATTAAAGAGCATTTTGAAAATCTGAATAAGAAAGTAAAAAATTCCATGGAAAATGTTTTAAAGAAATACGCCCGGTTGGGAGCGGAAATCAAAGAAATTAATTTGCCCCACATTCGGTATTCCCTGCCGGTTTACTATATTGTTATGCCGTGCGAGGTCAGTTCCAATTTGGCCCGGTTTGATGGAATGAAATACGGAATGAGAATTTTTGATCAGCAAGATTCGGATTTGGAAAAAATAAATCCGGAAGAAAGAAAATTAAGGGAAATCTATCTGGATTCCCGGCGTTATGGATTGGGAGAAGAGGTGAAAAAAAGAATAATGCTGGGCACCTACGCTCTTTCTTCTGGTTATTACGAAGCTTATTATCTGCGAGCGCAGAAAGTAAGGGAGCTGATTAAAAGAGATTTTGAGAAAATTTTCGCTTCTTCTCAAAAGGGAGTGGATTTAATCCTGGCTCCGACTACGCCGACGCCGGCTTTTAAAATCGGAGAAAAAAATGCCAATCCGATTGAAATGTATTTGGAAGATATTTTTACCGTCACAGCCAATGTTATCGGCATTCCGGCTATTTCTCTTCCAGCCGATCCTGTTGACTGGGAGGGCAAGAAATTACCCGTCGGTTTTCAACTGATGGGCAAATGGTTTAACGAGGAAGGAATTTTGCGAGCGGCTTACGCTTACGAGAAATCAAGCTAATTTTTTCAATAAATTAAAATTATGAGCGGGGAATTATTCTTTTCAAAATTTTACGCGATGACAACGGCTTTTTCCGGTACGGCTGTTTTTTTTGTCATTAAGGTGATGCTGGGAATTTATGCGGCGGTTCTTTTGGCGGACGTGATTTTATTGTTAATTCAAAGAGGAGTAGGAAATGTTTTCAGAGAAGGATTTTCTGTCGGCATGAATATTCCTCCGGAACTGACGATTAGAAAGAAAAAAACCAAAGTTCGCTGGGAAAAAATAAAAAAACACCTGGAAAGCCGGGAAGAAAAAGAATTTAAGATAGCCATTATTGAGGCGGATGAAATGGTTGGCGATTTAATAAAAAGGATGGGTTATCAAGGGGAAAATTTAGGAGAAATTTTGAAGAATGTCCCGGAAACGCAAATAGAAAACATTGTTCAGGTAAAAAAAGCGCATGAAACAAAAAATCGGATAATTCACGATGAGCGTTTTTCGGTCAGTCTGGAATTAGCCAAAGAAACATTAGGCTATTACGAAAAATTTTTGGATGAATTTGAAGTTTTTGATTGACAGGCTCGGGTTATTTGGGGTACAATAAAAGCTGATTTTTTGTTTTTTTAGCGGGGTAGAGTAATGGCAGCTCGTCTGGCTCATAACCAGGAGGTTGCAGGTTCGAATCCTGCCCCCGCAACCAAGCTAAGCTTGGTTTAGGCCAGCTAAGCTGGCCAACCAAGAAACCAGGATTATTTTAGGTCAGCTAAGCTGGCCAACCAAGAAACTAAGATTATTTTAGGCCAGCTAAGCTGGCCAACCAAGAAATAAATATGTATTATGTTTATATACTGTTTAGTGAAAAAGATAAACAATTGTATATTGGCTATGCAGATGATTTAAAAGCTAGATTTGAAAAACATAGCAAAGGATTTGTTCGCGCAACTAAATTTAGACTACCGCTGAAATTGATTTATTATGAAGCATATATAAAACAATCCGACGCTAAGCGTCGGGAAAAGTTTTTAAAAGGCGGAAAAGGTAGGGGTCAATTGAAGATTCAATTAAAAGATATTTTAGAGAAAGTGTGCTATAAAAACTTGTAACGCCAAAATAGCTCAGATGGTTATCTAGCCTCGACTCGCGGAGGCGCTCGTTGACGCGAGGCAGGGAGCACGGGATTCACCCCCTCACCAAAATGCCGGCGTAGCTCAGTTGGTTAGAGCGATGGACTCATAAGCCATAGGTCAGAGGTTCAAATCCTCTCGCCGGTACGGCATTTTAGTGGAGGGGCGAGTAAGTCCGCCGACTGGCGGATCGAGAATTTTTCCCCCGTAGCGAACCGATTCTGCTACTGGGGTGAATTTCTCTCCTGGTACGAAAAAAATTAAAAATTAAAAAATCAAAATGTAAAATTTTTATTTTTGATTTTTACATTTTTCATTAATATATTGGACCGGTAGCTCAGTTGGTTAGAGCGTCTCCCTGTCACGGAGAAGGTCGCGAGTTCGAGTCTCGTCCGGTCCGCCTTCGAATAAAAGCAATCTCTTTGGGGGTTGTTTTTTTCTTGAATAAACTCGGGCTTAATGATAATATGGAAATAGATAAAAACGCCTGAAAACGAAGATTTTTGAAGTTTTGATGGAATTACGTAATTAAGTATGTAATAAAAATTTATGGCAAAACGCCCACAAAATGAAAATAGTATTCGAAAATTAACGAAATTGGGTAAAAAAAGTCTTTGTGTCACAATTCCGATTGAGATCATCCGCGAATTCGGCTGGAGGGAACGGCAGAAGCTTGTTGTCAAAAAATTCGGAAAGAAAATTATTATTGAAGATTGGAAAAAATAAATAATTTTTATAATTATGGCCAATAATAAAATGGAGGGTTTTGAGAAAACTCTTTTCAAAGCGGCGGATAAATTGCGGAAAAATATTGACGCGGCGGAATATAAACATGTGGCTCTGGGCTTGATATTTCTGAAATATATTTCTGATTCTTTTGAGGAAGTTTATCTAAAATTAAAAGAGGGCAAGGGCGAGTATGAAGGCGCCGATCCGGAAGATAGTGATGAATATGCGGCCGCGCATGTTTTTTATGTTCCACTAAAAGCGCGCTGGTCATATTTATATTCCCGAGCCAAGCTGCCATCGATTGGAAATGATCTGGATGAAGCGATGGATGCGATTGAAAAAGATAATCCGCCGCTTAAAGGAATTTTGCCAAAAGCCTATGCGAAACCGAATTTAGACAAGGCGTCTTTGGGCGGGCTGATTGATCTCATTGGAAATATTGCCCTCGGAGATGAGGCGGCAAAATCCAAAGATCTGCTTGGTCATGTTTATGAGTATTTTCTGGGCGAATTTGCTAATGCCGAGGGCAAAAAGGGCGGACAATTTTATACGCCGAAATCAATCGTGAAAATTATGGTTGAAATGATTGAACCCTACAAAGGTCGAGTCTATGATCCGGCTTGCGGGTCTGGCGGAATGTTCGTGATGAGTGAAAAATTCGTGAAAGAACACAAGGGAAGAATCGATGACATTTCCATTTATGGACAGGAATCCAATCAAACTACATACAGACTTTGCAGAATGAACTTGGCGATTCGCGGTATTGATAGTTCTCAAGTGGCATGGAATACGGAGGGATCATTTCTAAATGACGCGCATAAAGATTTGAGAGCGGATTATATTCTCGCCAACCCTCCTTTTAATGATAGTGATTGGTCGGGTGACCAATTGCGCGGAGACGCGCGCTGGAAATACGGCGTGCCGCCGACCGGTAATGCTAATTTTGCCTGGATGCAGCATATGATCCACCATCTTTCGCCCAAAGGAATTATGGCCTTGGTTTTAGCCAATGGTTCGCTTTCGTCCAACACTTCCAATGAAGGAGAAATCAGAAAAAACATCATTGAAAACGATTTGGTGGATTGTATTGTCGCGCTTCCCAAACAGCTTTTCTATAATACGGGCATCCCGGCGTGCCTTTGGTTTCTTTCCCGCAAACGATCGGGCAACGGCGATCGAAAACGAACCGGCGAAATTCTTTTTATTGATGCCAGTGAAATGGGATATTTGTCAGACCGAACACACCGAATGTTTACGGATAATGATGTCAAAAAAATTGCCGATACTTATCACGAATGGAGAAGTAAAGAAAGCAAATATAAAAATATCAAAGGATTTTGCAATTCAGCCACGGTAAAAGATATTGAAAAACATAATTTTGTCCTCACACCCGGCCGTTATGTTGGCATTCCGGATGAAATCGATGACGGAATTCCTTTTGAGAAAAAGATGGGAAAATTGAATGAAGAATTGAAAGGGCAGATGGAAAAAGGGAAAAAGTTGAATGATGAAATAAAAAAACAGCTTTCAAAAATTGGATATGGACTCTAATGTTTTAATAATATTTGATACAAATAGGATTAGGAAAACCTCTAAGGGGGAGGCCGACTACTCGGATTTTAGTTTGGGCGGTGATTATCCTGAACTTTTAAAATTTGTAAAATTAAATAATTTAGAGAAATTTATTGATTTGGCAATACCTGAAATAGTTATTGATGAGCTGGAAATGCAATCTAAAAAATCATATTTTAACGATCTAGAGGCATTGGAAAATATGAAAACAAGACTTGCTCCCATAATGGGAATTTTTACTAAGGGGAGGATGGCCTTTGATCCCGACAATCATATTCGGAAAAACATAGAAAAATATTTGGCAGATAAAGGGAATGTGAAAATTTTAAAAATGAAAAAAGTTGATGATATTTTGGATCATCTAAAGAAGAAGGCTTTTTTGGTAAAAAAACCTTTTAAAAACAATGGCAATGGAGGTTTTAAAGATGCAATTTTATGGGAAAATATTTTACATTCAGACATATTTTCAAAATATGAAACAATTTATTTTTTTACAGAGAATGCTAATGATTTTGAGGGTTGCGGAACTGAATTTTTTAAAAAACATGGTAAAGATTTTAAAATTGTGGTGAATTATCCTCAACTGGAAACGTTGCTTGAAGAAAAGTATATTGATTTGATTGAAAATATATCAATTTTTAAATTTATTAAGGACGATTATTTTAAGGACTATGTGGAAAAAAGCACGAAAGATCAGCGATTGAATGAAATAAATTCTGGCAATTTTGAGGATTATAAAATAACAGATGTAGAAATTAAAGATATTTGTCATGATTTTGAAAAAATTGACAAGCTCAGGGAAGAGGAAATGGATCTTTATAAAATAATTTCGCTAGTGAAAATAACCTTAGATAATGGTCAAAAAAAGGAAATATTAGCAACTACAACAATAGATGAAGATAGGCAGTTTATAGATTTTGAAATTGAACAATAATTTATGAATAATTGGAAAGGAACAACTTTAGGAGAAATTTGCAAGATATTAAGTGGAAGTACGCCATCAACAAAAGACACTGGTTTCTGGGATGGAAATATATCTTGGATTACGCCGAAAGATTTATCGGGATATGATAATGTTTTTATAGAAAGAGGGGAAAGAAATATAACAGACAAGGGTTTAAAAAATTCTTCGGCACAATTATTGCCAGTAAATACAGTTTTATTTTCATCGCGAGCGCCAATTGGCTATATTGCAATAGCAAAAAGAGAATTAACTACAAATCAGGGTTTTAAAAATATTATTTGCGATGAAAAGAAAACACATTTTAAGTTTATTTATTATTGGTTAAAAAATAGAAGCGATTATATTGAAAAACTCTCTTCCGGGTCAACCTTTAGTGAAGCTTCAGCGACTTTAATGAGAAGCTTGGAAATAAATCTACCATCTATTGAGGAACAAAAACAAATTGCAGCGATGCTGTCGAGTTTGGATGATAAGATTGAGCTTTTGCGAAAGCAGAATGAAACACTGGAAAAAATTGCGCAGGGTGTTTTCAAGGAATGGTTCGTAAATTTTAAAATTGATGGCAAAAAATTAAAACTAAAAAATGGCATTCCGGAGGAGTGGAAAGTTGGAAAAATTTATGAAACAGGAAAAGTTGTTTGTGGAAAGACACCATCAAAAGAAAATACTGATTATTTTGGCGGAAAAATACCATTTATAAAAATTCCAGATATGCATGGTCAAATGTTTCTTTTGAAGACTATCGATAAACTTTCAAAAAATGGTGCTGATTCTCAAAAAACAAAAACTATTCCAAAAAATTCAATCTGTGTGAGTTGTATTGCGACGGTTGGATTAGTTTCAATAACAACTGAAGATTCGCAAACCAATCAACAGATCAACTCGGTAGTTCCAAATGATGAATATTTACTTGAATATTTATATTTTTCTTTAAAATCCATCAGTGGATTTTTAAATTCTATAGGTTCGAGTGGCACAACAACGGCAAATGTAAATACCGGAACTTTTATGAATTTGGAAATTTTAATTCCAGCAGAAGAACATTTATTGTTATTTCATAAAAATACCGTGGCAATGTTTTCTAAAATAAAAGATAATAATTTTCAAATCCAAACCCTCTCTCGCTTGCGCGACACGCTGTTGCCGAAGTTGATGAGCGGGGAAATAACAATATGAGTAATTTAGAATTTATAAAACAGACAAAAATGAAACTCTTTGGATATGCTATAGGTGATATTATTAGAGCAACAAGGGGAAACTCTCTAATGGGATCATTTGTTCAATGTTTTTGTTTTGTGGGGTATATAGCAGAAATTGCTCGTATAATAAAGCCCGGAGAGATGGCAGGTGATAAAATTTGTTATAAAAACTTTATTGAAAAGTATTTATCGCAATATGATAGTGGAAAAGTGTATGCAATTAGGTGCGGACTGGTTCACACTTATGGTTATGCCAATTCAATGAATGAGGCGAAGATTACGGGGTATTCTTTTCAGCATAAAAACCCAGAAAACCATAGAAGATATGAAAATAACGTGTATCATTTAAATTTGAGTAATTTTATTTTTGATATCATAAAGGCAACATATGATTTTTTTAAAGAATTGGAAAGTAAAAGTGAAGAGGATCTATTTGATTATAGACAAAGAATTAAAGCAACTCTAACAGTGAATACTGAAACGGGGCCGAGAATTTCCATGAACTATGCGGGAGTAGATAGCATTTTATCTGTTATGGACTCTAGCAATATAGAATGGAAAATGTTAGAAGATAATATTTATCAACTTTGCTTAAAGGCATAATATTTTTTTATGACAAAAATCACCGAATCAAATATTGAAGAAATAGCCATTGAATTCTTGGAAGCGCAAGGCTATCAATATCTTTCACCTGAAGGGCAAGAAACGGAAAGAGAAAATTTAAGTGAGGTTGTTTTAAAAAAGCGCTTGAAAGATGCGATCAATCGGATTAATCCATACAAGCCGGAAGTTGTGCGCGAGCAAGCTTTCAAGGCAGTTTTTAATTTGGTTTCGCAGAATTTAATTGAAAGCAATGAAGAATTTCATCGGATGCTGACGGACGGAATTGACACCGAATTTTTAGCAGCGGATGGCATACGGGGAAATAAAGTTTGGCTGATTGACTTTGAGAATATCGAAAATAATGATTTCGTGGTTTGCAATCAATTTACGGTTAAGGAAAAAGAAGCGACGAAAAGACCCGATCTTGTTTTGTTTGTGAATGGTTTGCCTTTGGTCGTGATTGAACTCAAAAATCCGGCGGATGAAAATGCGACGGTCAAAAAGGCTTTTATGCAACTCCAAAATTACAAAAATTTAATTCTGGCGCTTTTTAATTACAATGCGATTTTAGCGGCTTCGGACGGGTTGGATGCTAAAGCCGGATCGCTCACGGCCGGATGGTCGAGATTTGCCGTTTGGAAAAATTCGGAAAATAAAAAGGAGGATAAAAAAACCGTTCCGCAATTGGAAACTTTAATAAAAGGGATGCTTCGTCCGAAAATTTTGCTTGATTTGATAAAACATTTTACCGTTTTTGAAAAAGCCAAAAAAAAAGATTCGGAGACGGGACAAGTTTTTGTGGAAACCGTGAAAAAAATCGCGGCTTATCATCAATTTTACGCGGTGCAAAAAGCGGTTGAGTCAACGGAAAAAGCGGCGAGTGAGAATGGAGACCGGAGGTGCGGAGTAGTTTGGCACACGCAAGGATCCGGCAAATCATTGTCGATGGTTTTTTACGCTGGAAAGATTATTCAGAAACTGAATAATCTGACCATCTTAATAATTACGGATCGAAACGATTTGGACGATCAGCTTTTTGATACTTTTGCGTCGTGCAAACAAATTTTGCGCCAGGACCCGGTGCAAGTTGAAAATAGAAATGATCTCAAGAAAAAATTAAAAGTTGCCGGAGGCGGAATTGTTTTTTCAACCATCCAAAAATTTATGCCCGAAGATGGAGGAGAAACTTTTGATTTATTATCTGACAGAAAAAATATAATTGTGATCGCGGATGAAGCGCACCGGAGCCAGTATGGATTTAAGGGAAAAATTACATTTGCCGGCGGAGGCGCGCAACTCAAATACGGTTTTGCCAAATATGTGCGCGATGCTTTGCCAAACGCTTCTTTTATCGGATTTACCGGAACGCCAATTGAAACAACGGACAAATCCACGCCGGCGGTGTTTGGCGACTACATCGATGTTTATGATATTCAGCAGGCAGTCAAAGATGGAGCGACCGTGCCGATTTATTATGAAAATCGGTTGGTAAAAGTGCATCTCAAAGAAGAAGATAGAAAAGAATTAGATGAAGTCGTAGATCAGATGACGGAAAAAGATGAACCGGTAGAAGCGGACAAGGCAAAAGCGAAATGGGCCAGAATTGAAGCGATTGTCGGCCAGCAGGAACGCTTGAAAGCAGTGGCGAATGATATTGTGGAACATTATGAAAAACGCAGCGAAGCGGTTGAAGGGAAAGCGATGATTGTGACGATGAGCCGCCGTATTGCCGTAGCTTTATGTAATGAAATTATAAAATTAAGACCAACATGGCAGAATCGCGCATTGGACAAAGGAACGATTAAAGTGGTAATGACAACGACTATGACTGACCCGGCGGATTGGCAGGCGCATTGCACCACCAAAGAACAACGGCGAAAATTAGCGGACAGATTTAAGGATCCGAGTGATTCGCTTAAATTAGTGATTGTTCGGGATATGTGGCTGACCGGTTTTGACGCGCCTTGCGCGAAAGTAATGTATGTGGACAAGCTGATGCGCGGACATAATTTAATGCAAGCGATTGCCAGAGTGAATCGAGTTTATAAAGATATTAGAGGCGGTTTAATTGTTGATTATATTGGAATAGCGCGGGATTTGAAAAAAGCTCTGGCTGTTTATACGGAAAGTGGCGGGCAAGGAATTCCGACGCTAAATCTTTCTGAAGCCGCATCGACTATGCAGGAAAAATTTGAAATTATTGAGGAGATGTTTTCTGATTTTAAATATAAAGATTATTTTTCAGCCGATATAAATCGAAAGATGCAACTCCTGCTTGAGGCGCAAGAGCATGTTCTTCAATTGCCTGATGGGAAGAAACGATTCATTGAACACATTGAAACATTAATGCGATCTTATGCGCTGGTAGCGCCACGGCCGGAAGCAATGGCAATAAAAGAAGCGCTGGCCTTCTTTCAGGCTGTGAAAGTGCGGCTGGTTAAATTTGAATCTGCTGGCGGAAAGGGACGCGATTCGGAAGAAATTGAAACGGCGATTCGCCAGATTGTGGATAAAGCATTAGCTTCAGAAGGCGTCATTGATATTTTCAGCGCGGCCGGAATCAAGAAACCCGATGTTTCTATTTTGTCCGAAGAATTTTTGGCCGAAGTAAGAGGAATGGATCGCAAAAATCTGGCATTGGAACTCATGAAGAAGTTATTGAATAACGAAATTGATAGTATCAAAAGCAAGAATATAGTTTTGGGAAGAAAATTTTCAGAAATGCTGGACGATGTTTTAAAGCGCTACCAATCCAATATTTTAACTGCGGCAGAAATTATTGAAGAAATGATCGGTATGGCTCGAGAAATTCGAGGAGAAGGCGATCGAAAGAAAAAACTGGGTTTGGTAACGGATTACGAAGTGGCTTTTTATGATGCTCTGACTAACAACGCAAGCGCAAAAGAAGTTTTGAGTCATGAAGTTTTGCGAGAGCTGGCTTGCGTTCTGGTAGACAAGGTAAAGGAAAATACATCTATCGATTGGACAATTAGAGAAAGCGCGCGGGCGAAATTGCGGGTAATGATTAAGCGGACATTGAATAAATTCGGTTATCCGCCTGATATGCAAAAATTGGCGACAGATTTGATTTTAAAACAAGCAGAATTATTCGCTGATGATACTCTCAAAAATTAATTACATACCGAATTACGTAATAAAAGCATGCGAAAAGCGTACTGCGAATACGCCCATGCGAATAAAATTTTATGGCTAAACGTGTCATTTACCCACGGCCGTATCCAGATGACATGGTAATTGGCATTTGCAAATCAAGCGATAATATGGCATTATTAAGTTAGAAAAATATGCCTTTACACGCGGAAAAATATAAACAAGTCATCCTTTATCTCTGCTCGCAGTTAGGCAAAGAAGTGCGAGGGAAGAAAAAATTGGCGAAATTGCTTTATTTCGTTGATTTTGATTTTTTTGAAAAGTATCAGAAATATTTTACCGGCGATAAATACAAGGCTTTGCCGATGGGACCGGTTCCCGTCTCTTTAAATGCGATAACAAGGGAAATGAAAAAAGAAAAAGCATTGAAAATTGAATCAGTCAATGAACATAATGGATACAATGCAACCGAAGTTTATACCTGTCTGAAAGAACCGAAAACTGCTGTTTTTTCCAAGGAAGAAAAAGAAATGCTGGATAGGGTAATTAAGAAATATGGAAGCCTCAACGGGAAACAACTTGAAGATCTGACTCACGCGGAAGCGCCTTATTCCGGGACAAAACCAAGCGAGGAGATATTTTACGAATTGGCATTTTATCGAGGAACGGATTTTAAAAATAATGATTGAGTTTATTTACCATCCTGCATTTGAAAAAGAAACTGCCAAATTAACGCGGCGGTTTTCTTTTTTAGATAAGGCGCTGGAGGCATTTAAAATGTTGTGCGAGTTTCAATTTCACCCTTTAAATCCTCAACAAAGAATTGCTCCCGCAAAATTGCATAGAGTCACACAAAATGATTTGTGGAGTATTTGGAAGATTGAGCTTTCCGTTCCAAATGTCAGACCTAATCAATCTCCCAGAGTTTGGTTTGCCGTAAAGGGTTTAAATATTGCATTTTTATGTATAGCCTCGCACGTTGATAATTACAGCGATAACCAGATGAATCAAGTGGCGACAGGAAGAGTTTCAGATATTTTCTAAATTTTTTAATTAACGCATTTTTCAACTACTTTTTATGTCATTTGATGGCTTTATATAGCCATTTTTTTGCATAAAAAAGTGTTGCAATTTTTGACCATTTGTGTATAATAGAAGGGTATAAGAGAAAAATAAAAAATTACTAAAATTAGACCTACTATGACTTTAAGATTCTATCTTTGGGTTGTTAAAATAGTGACCCTTTTTTCTTTTAGCGCCCTGATTCTGGTGATTTATTTTATCGATCCGGAAAAAACCGGCCGGGCCGGTAAAATTATTTTTTATCTCGTTCTTTTTTTCGCTTTAAGCGGTTTGTTGAATTTGATTTTAACTAAGTTAAGAAAGATTTGGGGGGGAGAAAAGGCGGTAATTTTAAACATCAGTTTAAGTTCCCGCCAAAGCGTACTACTTTCCGTAATTCTGATTGGCCTTTTAATTTTGCAAAGCTCGCGGATTTTAGTTTGGTGGACGGGATTGCTCCTGATCGCCGGCGTTTTTCTAATAGAATTATATTTTTTAGATAAAAAATAATCCGAAAGAAAATCTCGATGTCATTGCAATTTAATTTGTATTAGTTTAAAATTAATAACTCATGCTTACCCTGAAAATTTTCTGTGAAATATGACTAAAATCGTTTAAATTACGGCGGTATTAAATAAAAACTATTATGAAGAAAAAAAAGAAAATCGTGAAAAATTTAAAAGATTCTGAATATTCAGCTAAATCCATCCAGGTTTTGGAAGGCTTGGAACCGGTGCGCAAGCGCCCCGGAATGTATATCGGAGGAACCTCTTTGGAAGGTTTGCATCACTTAGTTTGGGAAGTAATCAATAATTGCGTTGATGAAGCCATGGCGGGTTATTGTAAAAATATTAGAATTTTTTTATTACCTGACAATGTGGTGGAAATTTCCGATGACGGGCGGGGAATTCCGGTGGAAAAACATCCGCAAACTAAAAAATCAACTCTGGAAACAGTGTTGACGATTTTACACGCGGGTGGAAAATTTGGCGGCGGAGGCTACAAAATATCCGGAGGCCTGCACGGAGTGGGAGTATCGGTAGTTAACGCGTTAAGTGTTTGGCTGAAGGCGGAAGTCAGAAGGGATGGAAAAATTTACAGCATGGAATTTACCAGAGGCAAGTCCAAATCGAAAGATCCTAAAATTGAAGGCAAAGCCCCAAATGCCGGAACCATTATTTCTTTTCAAGCTGATCCCCAAATTTTTCCCGAGATAAATTATAACTGGGAAAAAATCTTAAGTTATGTCAGGCAACAGGCTTATTTAACTAAAGGCGTAAGCATCAAAGTTTTTGATAAAAGAAAAAAGCAGGAGGAAAAATCTTTCGGTTTTCTTTTTGACGGAGGACTAATCTCTTACATTAAATTTATTAACCGCGGCAAAGAAGTTAAGAATGAAACCCCTTTTTATATTGAAAAGGAAACGCAAGATTCCGTGGTGGAAGTGGCTTTGCAATATACCGATGGTTATAAGGAGCATGTTTTCTCTTTCGCGAATAATATTTTTACCTCCGAAGGCGGCACGCATGAAATCGGATTTCGCATGGCTCTTACCCGGGTTATCAACGCTTACGCCAGAAAAAACAATATATTAAAAGAGAAAGAAGAAAATTTTATTTCCGAGGATTTGCAGGAAGGGCTTTCGGCGATCATTAGCGTTAAACTTAAAAATCCTCAATTTGAAGGCCAAACTAAAGCCAAATTGGGAAATAGCGAGATGAAAGGCCTTGTTTCCAGCATAACCGCCGAAGCCTTGGCGGAATTTTTGGAAAGTCATCCAATCGATGCTAAAAATATTTTGGCTAAATGTTTCTTAACGGCTAAAAGTCGAATTGCCGCCCGGGCGGCTAAAGACGCGGTTATTCGCAAGGGCGCCCTGGAGGGGATGACTCTCCCGGGAAAATTGGCGGATTGTTCTTCCAATGATCCCGCGGAGTCGGAGATATACATTGTTGAGGGCGATTCTGCCGGTGGTAGCGCTAAACAGGGGAGAAACAGAAAATTTCAAGCCATTTTGCCTTTAAGAGGCAAGCTGGTCAATGTGGAAAAAACTACTTTGGATAAGGTGGTCAAATCCGATACCTTAAAACCCATAATTATCGCGCTGGGCGCCGGCATCGGAGATAGTTTTGATTTTTCCAAATTGCGTTATCACCGGATTATTATCATGGCGGACGCGGACGTGGACGGATCGCATATCCGGACATTGCTTTTAACTTTCTTTTACCGCTATTTTGAGGAATTAATTGAAAAAGGCTTGATTTATATCGCTCAACCGCCCTTATATCGAATTCAGAAAAACAAGGAAGTTAATTATATTTACTCGGAAGAAGAGAAAAACATAATGATAAAAGAAATGACAAATGACAAATTTCCAATGACAAATAAAATCCAAAATTCAAAATCCAAAAAAAGTGAAAATAAAAATGGGGAAGAAATTGTTATGGAAACCGATGCGGAAGAAAGTGAAGAAAAAAAGATTGCGGGAATAAATATCCAGCGCTATAAGGGTTTGGGAGAAATGAATCCGGAACAACTTTGGGAAACGACCATGGATCCGGAAAAAAGAATGATGCGGCGCATTACCATAGAAGACGCTGAAAAAGCCGATCGAATTTTTGATATTCTGATGGGAAATGAGGTGGAGCCCAGAAGAAGGTTTATTCAAACTCACGCCAAAGCCGTGTCCAATCTGGATATCTAGGGCTTCAAGGGCATTTTGGAAAAACTTGCTTTTATTTTTAAAATAAACTATACTTTTCAAAGTAGCAAAGTAGTAAGGAGGAGCTTGATTCAATTAATTTAATAGCGAAAACAATATGGATAACAACAATTGGACGCCAGTAAAAAAGTTTTCCAGCCCCGATATCAATCTGGCTGCGAAAAATACGCCACCGGAAAAACCGGAATTTAAATCTTCCGATTCAGGAAAATTGATAAAATTGTTTGATTTTTTAATAACATTCAGTCTGGGCGCTTTGTTTTTTGGTCTGCCTCTTTTCTTTTCGGGTATGACTTTTCAAGGGTTGGCTTTCGACAAACAAATGTATTTTTATTTTTGGATTATTCTGGCTTTGGTTTTTTGGACTGTCAAAGGAGTCATCTTAGGGGAAATGAAAGTTCGCCGGACTCCTTTAGATATACCGATTGCCATTTTTCTTTTTATCTACGCTTTAGCTACCTTTTTTTCCGTTGATCGCTGGCACAGTTTCTGGGGATTTTTTGGCGATCCTTCCAGAGGCCTGGTAAACATGCTGGCTTTAGCCGTTGCTTATTATTTGATGTTTAGCCATTTAAATTCCAGGAAATTCAATTGGATGATTGGATCTTTGATTGTTTCCGGTTTTCTGGTTTCACTCTGGTCTTTCCTGGGAATTTTAGGCATAAAATTTTTACCGGCAACTTTAGCCCAAATAGCTCCTTTAAGCCTGATGGGATCCACGACCGGTTTGAGTATTTTTTTAAGTTTACTGATTCCGTTAATCATGTCAGCCATTTTTAAACTTACGGAGATAACCCCCGACTGGAGAAGGAACGGAAGCATAGTTTTTTTAATCCTGGCTTTATTTTTGAATTTCCTGGTTTTATTTTCTGTTTATGCCTTTGTGCCCTGGCTGGGAATTTTAGTTGGCGTAAGCTTCTTTCTGGTTTATGTTTTAGCTCGCATTATCAGGCCCATTGGCGGCTGGACTTGGGTTCCGATGATAGGTTTTACTTTGATTTTGGCTATTTTAATGATTGGCAATGTAAAAATTGCCAATATAGAAATGCCTGTCGAAGTTAATCCAGCTCCGGGACTTTCCTTTCAAATAGTTAAAGACAGTCTCAAAGAGAAGCTTGTTTTAGGATCAGGTCCGGGTAATTTTGCTTATGCTTTTTCTTTGCACAAGCCTCAAGATTTTAATCTGGAAGCTTTGTATAATCTGCGATTTTATCAAGGTTCCGGAATCATCTTTGAATCTCTGCCGACTATCGGAGTCTTGGGAACCATCAGCCTGGTTTTGATTATCTTGACTTTTTTGGGAGTGGAAATTTATCTTTTGACTAAAGAAAAAGAAAAAAATAAGATTTTTTCTTTGGGCACCGCGGCCGCCTCGCTGATTTTTCTGGTAAATGCCGCCACTTTCCGGATAGAAGGTCCGATTTTTTTGCTGGGAGTTTTACTTGCCACGCTGGGACTGATTATCTTATACAAAGAAAGCGAATCCGAGGAAAAATATTTAAATCTTTCTCTTAAAGCTTCTCCAAAATTCGCTCTGACTCTGGCTTTTATCTTTATGGTGGTTATTTCCGGCGTTGTTTTTGTCTTCGTCTTTTTAGGCAGAGTGTTCGTGGCTGATGTCCAGGCGGGATTGGCAGTGAAAAAGAGTCAAATTTCAGAAAAAGATTCCGTGGCTAAAATCCTTAAAGCCATTAATCTGAATAAAAGAGAAGGAAGATATTTTTCCCGTCTGGCTCAAGATTATATGTTTCTGGCCAATCAGGAAGTGGCCAAGGGAGAAAGCGACCGGGATCTGAATAAAATTACCGAATATCTGAATTTTTCTATTTCTTCGGCTAAAATCGGCCGGGATTTAATGAGCAAAGACGTCACGGCCAATGAAGTGCTGGCTCAAATTTATGAAAATGCCGGAGTCTATGTGGGAGATTCGTTGGCTTTAGCCGAGGAAAGTTATCAAAAAACAGCCGAGCTGGATCCGCATAATCCGAATTTTTATCTGAAACTGGGGCAAATAAAGATAAATTTGATTGCCACTAAAAAAGATGAGGCGGAAAAGAAAAAATTAGTGGAAGAAGCCAGAGACTTGTTTCAAAAAGCCATCAATGAAAAAAATAATTTTGACCCCGGCTATTATAACATGGCTTTAGCGGAGGAAGCTCTGGAAAATTTAGACGGAGCGATAGAAAATGTTAAAAAAGCGCTGGCAATCAAACAGGGAGATCTTAATTACGCTTTTTACCTGGGCAGATTATATCAAAATAGAGGAAAAGACGAGGACAATAAAATGGCCGAGGATATTTTCAAAGCCATCTTGAATGTTGATAAAAATCAAATCAATGTTAGTTTCAATTTAGGCATGCTTTATGAAAAGCAAAACAAAAACAAGGAAGCCATAAGCGAATACGAAAATGTTCTGGCGATATTTCCGGATACAAAAGACAACAAAGATACCCGGGCGAGAATCCAAAAAATGATCAGCAATATCAAAAATGGGATTGAAAATACGGCGGAAAATCTGAAAATCGACACTGGCGAGACTGGCTCGTCTCCGGAAAACCAGCCGATAGAAAGCAGCGAGCCGGTACCGCCAACGCCAGCTAATTAGATGCCGGTAATATATAAAAAGTCTGTTGCCAACAATAAAAAATTCTGGGTTTTAATTGAGAATAAAAATAGAAAGAGGAGGTGATAAAATGAATGAATTACAAACCTGGGGGGAAATAACGACGATATCCCTGTTGAACTTGTGGGAAAAATTTATTAATTTTTTTCCGATTTTAATTGGAGCTTTACTGGTCTTTTTATTAGGCTGGGTAATCGCCGCGGTTATGGAGAAAGTGGTGGAAAAAATGATTTTTTCTTTGCGAATCAATCAGGCCTTTGAAAAAATGGGACTAAGAAAAAAATTAAGCGAGTCGGGAATTAATTTAAATGTAGCGGCTTTTTTCGGAGGGCTGGTAAAATGGTTTTTAATCCTGGTTTTCTTAATGGCGGCTACGGATATCTTGCGTCTCAATCAAGTTACTAACTTTCTCAATAACATACTTCTCTATATCCCCAATGTGGTGGTGGCAGTGATTATTTTGGCGGTTGTTTTTCTGGTGGGAAATTTTGTTTATGTTGTTGTCAAAGGAAGCACCCGAGCGGCCGGAATTATGTCGGCGACGCTATTAGCGACTATTTCCAAATGGTCCATAATAACTTTCGGATTTTTGGCGGCTCTGATTCAATTAGGCATCGCCACTTCTTTGGTGAGCACCATATTTATTGGCATTGTAGCCATGTTATCTTTGGCTGGCGGTTTAGCTTTCGGTTTGGGCGGCAAAGAAGAAGCGCAAATGATCCTGCGAAAATTACGGGAAGAAATTTCTGAAAGGAAATAATTTTGAATTAAAAAAGCGGTAAAAATGCTCCTCCGTCTGGCGGAGCATTTTAGTTTCCAGGAGTCCTTTATGACCCCCCTCTTTACTCTTAATTGTCTGCCATGTCGCTTTTAAAATTATAGCCCGAATACTTTAAATTTAGCCTCTTGACAGCTTTTCGGGAGCTTGCTATTATGGCAATACGTGTTAAATTTAAATAAATTAATTTTTTCCAGCCAATAAATGGTAGTGTCCAAGAAATATTTTAAAAAGAAAAGCGGGTGAGTTTTTTGGTTTTTTTATTAAATGGATAAAAAAATTGGAAACCCGCGTAAGCGGTTTTTTTGTTTGTTTCTACCAGGTACTAATTACTAATCAAATACCTGCCTACCGGCAGGCAGGCTAATATACTAATAAATTAATTTTATTATTCGTATATTCGTAATAAATTCGTAATTCGTAAAGATTACAAGCATTACTTCGGAAACCAGTTTATATAACAAAAGATTAGGTTATATGCACACGTTTCCGCAGCAGCAGGACTTTAACAATTGAACAGGTCTTACTAAAATATTGGATTTCGAGCGCAAGCGGAAATTCGAATTGAATATTTTGGTTAGTCTTCCGGCATCTTCGCAATAAGATGCTGGAAATAGGTTATCTTTGTTTTTATGAAGAAAAAACAAAGAAAATTGCAAATAACAAATGTAATTAGAAATTGTTAACTGCTAATTAATTCCGATCTTCTTATGATCGGAAGATTCCTGTGAAAAATCAGGAAAAGTTTAAGGTAAGTTACTCAAATGCGTATGGTGGATGCCTTGACATTAAAAAGCGACGAAGGACGTAGCTGGCTGCGATAAGCCCCGGGGAGTTGTTAAGCAAACTGTGATCCGGGGATTTCCGAATGCGATAACGCAACCATTCTTCACTAACGTTCAGAATGAAATTTTAAAGACTAAATTTAAAATTTTAAATCAAATCTAAATGACTAAATTTTAAAAATTTAATCATTTGAAAATTTAAAATTCATTTAAAATTTATAATTTAAAATTGAAAATTTACAGTTTTTGTAAATATAAAAGTTCTGAATATTAGCGAAGGATGGTTATTCTTAGCTGAATTCATAGGTTAAGAAAGCGCACCCTGGGAACTGAAACATCTTAGTACCAGGAGGAAAAGAAAACAATTGTGATTCCGTCAGTAGTGGCGAGCGAAAGCGGAATAGCCTAAACCATTCTTCACTAACGTTCAGAATGAAATTTTAAAGACTAAATTTAAAATTTTAAATCAAATCTAAATGACTAAATTTTAAAACTTTAATCATTTAAAAATTTAAAATTCATTTAAAATTTATAATTTAAAATTAAAAATTTCCGAGCAATAGCGAGGGATGGTGTTGCGAGACAATCTTACTCGTTTAATCGGGACCGGTGAAAAATCATAGTGGAAAGCTCCTGGAAAGGACTGCCAAAGAAGGTGAAAGCCCTGTACATAAAATGATATTTTATCGGCGTGATTGCTCTCAAGTAAGACGGGACCGGTGAAATCCCGTCTGAATCCGGGGCCACTATAGCTCCAAGGCTAAATATTTTTAATGATCGATAGCGAACTAGTACCGTGAGGGAAAGGTGAAAAGCATCCCGATGAGGGAGATGAAATAGTATCTGAAACCATATGCTAACGAAGAGTCAGAGCCGTGCATAGCACGGAAGCTCCAAATCCAAAATCCCAAATCCAAAATAAATCCCAAATCCAAAATCCCAAAGTTTAAAACATTGGGTCATTGGAAAATTGTCTGGCTTTGCCAGACTTGGCGTAGCCAAGGAATTTGTTTGGAAATTGGAAATTGGAAATTGGAAATTCCGCGCTGTGCGCGGTGATGGCGTGCTTTTTGTAGAACGAGCCAACGAGTTAGTTCTGTGCGGCTGGATAAGCTACTTTCGTAGCGGATCCACAGTGAAAGCGAGGCTTAACCGCCGTTCGTTCGTATCATACTGCGTGTGATACTCACTTAAAATCAAAATTAAAAAATCAAAAATTAAAATTTTGGTATGCGCTTCGCGCATGACAATTATAGATAAGTAATTGTCGCGAAGCGACTCCTTAATTTTTCATTTTGATATTTAATTTTTAAATTTTAGCGAGTATCGAGCGTAGCGAGATACGAGCGATTGTCGTACGGACTAGACCCGAAGCCAGGCGAGCTATTTATGAGCAGGGTGAATTTGGAGTAAAATCCAAAAGAGGCCCGAACCCACGAGCCGTTCAACACTCGGGGATGACTTGTGAATAGAGGAGAAATTCCAATCGAGCTTGGCGATAGCTGGTTCTTCCCGAAATAGCTTGAGGGCTAGTGTCTTTTAAATGAGCTTAAAAGGTAGAGCTACTGAATGAGAATTCGCGGTTCGCCGTAGGATTCTCAACCAAACTCCGAATTTTTAAGTTTCTTATTAGGGCAGTCAGAAATCCGGGTCTAAGCTCGGATCTCAAAAGGGAAAAAGCCCAGACCGCAATCTAAGGTCCCCAAATTTATGTTAAGTGGAAAAGGAGGTGAAGTTTCTTATACACCTAGGAGGTTGGCTCAGAAGCAGCCATCCTTTAAAGAGTGCGTAACAGCTCACTAGTCTAGAGACTTTGCGCCGAAAATTTAACGGGGCTAAACATAATACCGAAGGTGCGGGTCAGTGTTATGCACTGGAAATCCCAAATCCAAAATCCCAAATCCAAAATAAATCCCAAATCCAAAATCCCAAAGTTTAAAACATTGGGTCATTGGAAAAGTGCCTGCCTGCCGGCAGGCAGGGAATTTGTTTGGAAATTGGAAATTGGAAATTGGAAATTCCAGCGCGTAGCGCTGGCGGTAGGGAAGTGTTCTCTGCGCAGCGAAGTCCACGATGTGAATCGGGATGGAGCGCAGAGAAGTAAGAATGTTGGCATGAGTAACCACAATACCGATGAAAACTCGGTACACCGAAAGTCTAAGGTTTCCTGGGCAATGACAATCATCCCAGGGTTAGTCGGGCCTAAGGCGAGGCCGAAAGGCGTAGTCGATGGACATACGGTTAATATTCCGTAACTTCAAAAATTTTCGATGGAGCGACGTATCTTTGTAGTTTTTGCGCATTATTGGATTTGCGTATTTAATTTGAGGGTGCTTTTCAGGCAAATCCGGAAAGTATCGCCCAAGAATTAGGTGGAATTCCGACGTAAGTCGGGAGAACAAAGGCGAGCAAGGTACCAGGAAAAACTTCTAAGATTATGATTTTTGAATCCGTACTAAAACCGACACAGGTAGACTGGGCGAGAAGCCTAAGGTGAACGGATGAACCTTCGTCAAGGAACTCTGCAATACAACTAGACGTAAGTTAGCAAGATGTCTTTCCTACACCACCTTGATTCTTTAGATTATTTTTTAATAAGGAATCAGAGTGGTGTAGGACACAGTAAAAAATTTCAAGCGACTGTTTATCAAAAACACAGGTCTCTGCAAACTCGCAAGAGGAAGTATAGGGGCTGACGCCTGACCAGTGCTGGAACGTTAACGGAAGCGGTGCAAGCCAATTCCCGAAGCGCCAGTGAACGTCGGCGATAACTATAATCGTCCTAAGGTAGCGAAATTCCTTGTCAGGTAAGTTCTGACCCGCATCAAAGGCGTAACGACTTGAAAACTGTCTCGACGAAGAGTCCGGTGAAATTGCAATGGCGGTAAAGATGCCGTCGACCTGCAGCAAGACGAAAAGACCCCGTGGAGCTTTACTACAACTTGGTATTGACTTAGAGTTTTAGTTGCCGAGCTTAGGTGGGAGGCTGTGAAGTCCCGATTCTGGTCGGGATGGAGCCAACAAGTGGAATACCACCCTGCTGATGTTCTAAGTCTAACCCTGGTCTGTTATGAGTCTACTAAGACGAATAACCATTGATGAACCAGAAAATATACTCAAATTGTTTAGTGTGTTTTTCATGGTTCAAAAATTTATTTAGTCTTAGTTATTCATACCAGACCGGGAACAGTGCCTGGTGGGTAGTTTGACTGGGGCGGTCGCCTCCTAAATGGCAACGGAGGCGTTTACAAAGGTTGGCTAGGTCCGGATGGAAATCGGACTGATAGTACAAAAGCATAAGCCAGCTTTACTGAAAGACCCATAAGTCAATCAGTCACGAAAGTGGAATTTAGTGAACCGACCATCGCTCATAGGAGCGTGGAAGATCATCAGATAAAAGTTACCCCGGGGATAACAGGCTGATCCCTCCCAAGAGTCCACATCGACGGAGGGGTTTGGCACCTCGATGTCGGCCCATCGCATCCTGGGGGTGGAGAAGCTCCCAAGGGTTTGGCTGTTCGCCAATTAAAGCGGTACGCGAGCTGGGTTCAAACCGTAAAACAGCTTTTAGCTATTAGCTTATAGCTTTTAGGTAAAGGAAATTTTACAGTTTGAATCCGAGGTAAAGACATCACAAGCGGCGGCTTTTAGTAGCAATATTAAAAGTGAAGCTAACTTATATCGGTAAAATCCCGAATTCTCGGGACAATACCGAGGGAATGGTTCGACTTTGCTCACCATGAGCGATAAGAATCGACCCGTAGAGACTAAACGTTAGCCTTCCTGAATTTTAGGGAAGAATTTATAGTCCATACACGCAGTAATGCGTGAACCAGTATGCGTGAGACAGGTTGGTCTCCTATCTGCTGTGGGCGTTTATTGCTTGAGAGGAGTCTTTTTTAGTACGAGAGGACCGAAAAGAACGAACCTCTGGTGTACCAGTTGCATCGCCAGATGCACAGCTGGGTAGCTAAGTTCGGACTGGATAATCGCTGAAAGCATATAAGCGAGAAGCCATCCTCAAGATTAGGCAATGCCAATGCGTAGCATTGGAATAACCAATGACCAAGTACCAATGACCAATAAATTTCCAATGACCGAATGAACAATTTTTAAATTAAAAGTTTGATTATTGGAGTTTGGGATTTGAGATTTTTTTGGAATTTGGAATTTGGAATTTGGAAATTCCACTGCTATGCAGTGGCCGATTTCCTGGAAGATTACCAGGTCGCCGCGAGGCGAACCTCGCCAAAGCCGCAAGGCGGAGGCGGGTTGATAGGTCTCAGGTGTAAGTCCGGCAACGGATTAAGCCGAGAGATACTAATAAATTGAATTGTTACTTATCTTAAATTTTAATGACGCAGGCACATAGCAAATAACTTTGGGTTATTCGCTGTGGCCGCGTGTTGTTGGATTAGCAGTTAATAGTTTCTAATTTCGCGCTTTTTTTGATTTTAAACATATAATTCTTGGTGTCTCTAGCGAAGTGGCAACACCTGATCCCATTCCGAACTCAGCCGTTAAGCACTTCAGCACCGATGATACCCCGACATTATGTCCGGGGAAAGTAGGCCGGTGCCAAGAATTATGTGTTTAAAAAGGGCGTGGTTTTTTATTGGTCGCCGTCCGTTTATTTCGGATATGTTTCATAAAATCAAAGCATTTTCGTATAATTTTAAAAACTTCAAAATTACTGGATCTGGTTTAACATCAAAACCTTCGCGTTTTTTTTGTTTATTCCGCGCCTTTTTACGCCAAGCGCGGACCTTAAAAAACTCATTAAAATCATTCATTTTCGCGGTAAGCCGCGAAATTTTTTGAAAGATGCGAGGTTTGATTGTTTATGCTAAAATAAAAGCGAGCTAATTTAAACGATAATTCCCGCCAGAGGCGGGCAAGCTCGCCGTTTTATGCTTATAGTTTGCTGTAAAAATAAAATTCAGAAATTTTTCTGGAATAAATATTACTAAATTAAAATTAAAAAAATGGAAAAAAGAGATTTAAAAAGGTTGATTATAATTCTAATTTATCTTTTAATTTTAGCCAGCCTTTCCTTGGCGGCTTATTTTTGGTTGCGGCCGAAAGAATCTTGTTTCGACCAAAAAATGAATCAGAATGAACAGGGGATAGATTGCGGCGGAATTTGCCAAAAAAGATGCAATCTTCTTCCGCAATTTGATTTAACGGTCGGGGAGAAAGGATTCGTGGAAAGCGGAATTTCCGGAAAATACGATCTTTTTGGGGAAATTTCCAATCCGAACAATGATTTTGGAAGCGGAAGTTTCAGCTATGAATTTAAAATTAAAGATTCAACCGGAATCACTTTAAACCAATTTTCCGGAAAAAGCTTTATTTTGCCCGGAGAAAAAAAATATCTGATTGCCGTCAATATACCGGCGGAATCTGTTCCCGGAGAAATAACCCTGGCAGTAAGCGAGGTAAAATGGGAGGAGTTCGTAAATTATGAAAAACCGCAACTGAAAATTATCAATCGGAGTTACCAGGAGACGAGTTCCGGGGTTGGTTTCAGCGAAGCCTTTGGCCTGCTTAAGAATGAAAGCCCCTTTGATTTTAGCACGATCAAAATCAACGTAGTTCTTAAAGATTATGCCGGTAAAATATTGGCTCTCAATTCGACAATCATCAACACGGTTAAAACAGGAGAAAGCCGAGATTTCAAGGTTATTTGGCCGAGTAAATTTTCCGGAGAAGTTGAAGATATGGAATTTCAAACAGAAGTGAATGTTTTTAGTTCGGAGGCTTTTGTGGAAAGATATTTTAGAAGTAAAAAATTTCAGAAATACGATTATCAATAGATTTTTGTTAAAAATTTTTTAATAAAGTTATCCTGGAAATGAAAGATGGTAAAAATTTTAAAATTAGACTGGTTGATGCTGGTAGTGGCGCTGCTTCTTTTGACGATTGGGCTGGCCGCTCTTTACAGCGTTTCTTTTTCAAGAAATGAATTTAATTCAGAATATTTTGTAAAGCAAATAATCGCTATTCTCATCGGAATAGGAATAATGTTTCTTTTGGCTTTATATGATTATCGCGCTTTTGGTTTTTTCAGCACCAGACTTTATCTGATTACGGTCTTAATTTTATTTGGAGTTATTTATTTCGGAGTTGAAGCTAGAGGCACTACGGGCTGGTTTGGGATCAGCGGTTTTAACTTCCAGCCGGTGGAATTGACCAAATTGGTCATGATAATTTTTTTGGCCAATTTTCTGTCTAAGAAAAAAAACGAATTGAGTATTTGGGTTAAGATTTTTTCTTCAACCATTTTGATTTTTATCCCCGTTTTTCTTATTTTAAAACAACCGGATTTCGGCTCGGCGATTATTATTATTGGAATTTGGCTGGGTATGTTTTTAGTTAGCGGTATCGATAAAAAAAATTTAATCATTTTTGTTTCAATTATACTGGTGGCGTTTTTTTCCAGCTGGCTTTTTTTAAGGGATTACCAGAAAGATAGAATAAAAAATTTCATCAATCCTTATAATGATCCCCGGGGCAGCGGATATAATGTTATTCAATCAATAGTAGCGGTGGGTTCTGGAGGGGTTTGGGGAAAAGGCCTGGGTCATGGTTCGCAGAGCCAGCTTAATTTTCTGCCGGAAAAACATACGGATTTTATTTTTGCCGCTATCGGAGAAGAACTGGGTTTTTGGGGCAGCGCGCTAGTTCTGGGACTTTTCGGAGTATTGCTTTATCAAATGAAAAATATCGCCCGTTTCGCCAGGGATAATGTTGGCTATCTGATGTCGGTCGGAATCATGATAATGTTTATTTTGCAAATTTTTATTAATATCGGAATGAATATCGGCATCGCGCCGATTGCGGGAGTTCCGTTGCCGCTGTTGAGTTACGGAGGCAGTTCCATTATTATTATGTTAGCGTCTTTGGGCATCTTGCAAAGCATTTATATCAGAAAGATAAAAACTCTTGACTAAGCGCCTGTTTATGCTAGAATTCTTAAATGAAAAATAAAAAAGATGATTTCCTTGACTTCGCCAAGTCTGGGGAAGCCAAACAGTCTTTCGTTAAATGTTCTGTTTGCCGGTATGATTTTAAACAAGAAAATCTGACGGTATTGGAGGAAAATCAACGGCAGAGCATTTTTCACGCTTCTTGTCCAAATTGTAAAACAGCCACTATGATTTTTTTGTCGAGTACTCATTCCGGATTGGTTAGTTTAGGGATGGCGACTGATTTGAATCAAGAGGAAGCTAAATTCTTTTTTGGCCGGGAAGCCGTGAATGTCGACGAAGTTATAGACGTGCATAGCCTGCTTTTTAAAGGTAAAATATAATTTTTAATCAATTGAAAAATCCTGTTTCAATAAAGAGGGTAAAAAGAAGAATATGGAAGAAATAATCCTAAAGGCAAAATTAAGAAAAGAATTGGGAAAAAAAATCAATGCCGGCAGGCGCGCCGGAATGATTCCGGCAGTTTTGTATGGTAAGGGAGCGGACAATGAAAATTTATGGATTGAAACGTTGGATTTAAAAAGATTGCTGAAAAAATCAGGAGAAAGCGTGATTATTAATTTGGAAATTGAAAACGGGAAAAAACACAACGTTTTGATTAATGAATTGCAAGAAAATCCCGTGAACAGAAATTATATCCACGTGGATTTTTATCGCGTGAAAATGGATGAAAAAATTGAGACAGAAATTGAATTGGTTTTTACGGGCGAATCCAAAGCTGTTAAGGAGTCCGGCGGGATATTGGTAAGGAGTTTGGATAAGATAAAAATCAAGTGTTTCCCCAAAGATATGCCTTCATATATCAACGTCGATATTTCCAATCTGAATGCTTTTAATGATCGTGTTTCCATAAAAGATTTAAAAATTGATCCGATGATTGAAGTTAAAACTGATCCCAAAACAGTGGTAGTTTCAGTCGCTCCTCCGAGATCCGAAGAAGAACTGAAAGAATTGGAAGGCAAAGTGGAAGAAGATGTGACGAAAGTTGAAGGCGTAGTGAAAGAAACTCCGGAAGGAGAAGAATTGAAAGAGCCAGTCGAAACTTCCAAAAAAGAGAAATCCGACAAGAAATAGCCCGATGATAGCACATGAGAAAGCCGTTAAAACAGACAGTTTTAACGGCTTTTTTTATTATCTCCAGGATGGTATAATAATTTTATGAAATTAAGCTTTAGAAAAATAGCCCTAATTTTTTTGATTGGTCTTTTCGGCTTTTTCAATTTTTTAAATTTTCCGGTTAAAGCGGCGGATGATTCTGACGAAATCAAGGAAAAGATAGAAAAATATGAGGATAAACTGGAAGATGTGACTAAGGAATTGCAGCAAAGCCAGGGATTATTGCAAAAAACGACCAGGGAAGTTATGACAACCCGGAGCCTGATTGAAAAAACCAGTTCGGAAATAACCCGCAAGGAAGCCGAAGTTAAAAATTTAAATAATCGGATTGAATTGAACAGAAAAATTTTAAGTGAATACGTGCGTCAAGTTTATTATAATGACGAGGAAAGTCTGCTGGTCCGGCTGGCTCTCGGAGAAGATAGTTTAGGGGGAATTTTAGGAAATTTAAACCAATCGCTGGGAATAAAAGACCGAATTTTAAATTTATTGGAAGAAACAAAAAAATCCAAAGAAGAATTAGAAAAAGTTAAAACTGAGCTGACAGGTAAAAAAGAAGAACATGAAGAGCTCTTGGTCATCAAAAAAAATGAACAAGCTGAAATTCAGCAAGATGTACGAGAAACACAGATAACATTAGCAGAAATTCAACAGAAAATGTCAAAATTGAGAAGTACTCTGTCTGCTTTTTTAGGGAAATCATTTACTATAGATGATGTCGTTAAGGAGGTAACATATGCCAGCGGAAAAACAGGAGTAAGAAAAGAATTTTTATTTGCCGTTCTTGATAAGGAAACAGATTTGGGAAGGTTTACTGGTGGATGTACTTATAAAAATAGTAAGATGGGCGCTACAAATGAAAAAATCTTTAAAGGTATTTGTGATGACTTAGGATATGATTATAAAAAGATGAAAGTTTCTTGTCCTTTGAGTTATGGGATTGGGGGGGCAATGGGCGTAGCGCAGTTTATGCCTTCAACATGGATAAATCCAAAATATGCACCCAGAATTGCTGCTATTACAGGAAATAAACCAGCTAATCCGTGGAGTTTGAAAGACGGTATTTTGGGTATGGCTCTTTATTCAAAAGATAAGGGTGGAGATAAAAAAAGTGGTGAGCATACAGCCGCTGCCGCGTATCATTGCGGGAGTAATTTATCTCGAACGGTATGTCAAAATTATGCCAACTCGGTTATCAGTTGGTCAAAGGGGTATGATGATTATTTCTAGTTTTTAGCATAAAAATCCGTGTTAAATAAAAAATTCCTAGCTATTTCTGGGATTTTTTTGTTATTTTTCTTAGAAAGGAAAACAATCATTAAGCCTTGAAAAAAAACTGAAAGTGAAATATACTGTGATTACGTAAAGATTAGCTAAAATAACCTGAAATATGGAGACTTTCGAAATTCAAGGTGGAAAAAAACTTAAGGGTGAAATAGAGGTGCGGGGGTCAAAAAATGCCACTACACCGATTTTAGCCGCTACATTACTCACAAAAGAAAGATGCATTATTTCTAACATTCCTCTAATTGAGGATGTTTTTAAGATGTTGGAAATATTAAAAAGTATGGGCTCGGAAGTGAAATGGCTGGGTGAAAGAAAAATTTGTATTAAAAATGATAATATTTATCCAGATAAAATGGATGCGGAATTGATTAAAAAAATTCGTTCTTCCATTTTACTTTTTGGATCATTGAGTGCGCGTTTTGATAAATTCCAGATTCATCATCCAGGCGGATGCAAGATCGGCATTCGTCCCATGGATACACATTTTGACGCTTTAAGAAAAATGGGAGTAGAGGTCAAGCAAAATGAAAAAGCTTATGAAGTTTCAGCGAGCAAAAGAAAACCAGCAAAAATTGTTTTAAAAGAATTTTCTGTCACTGGTACGGAAAATGCTATGATGTTGGCGGCTAGTTTACCCGGTAAGACTATTATAAAAATTGCCGCTTGTGAACCGCACGTAGAAGATTTGGGAAATTTCTTGATTTCTATGGGCGCTAAAATCGAAGGATTGGGGACGCATACTTTAGAAATAATTGGTTCCAGAAAATTGCAAGGAGTTAGGCACCAAATTATTCCAGATGCTAATGAAGCAGCCACATTTTTAATTATGGGCGTAGCCACGCAAAGCCCAATTAAAGTCAAAAATGCTAGAGAAGAACATCTGGATTTAGTATTGGAAAAATTAAGAGAATTCGGAGCGGATTTTAAAATAGAAAAAAATTGTATAACTGTAATTCCAAATTCCCGATTGAAAGCTGTTAATAAAGTAGATGCCCGGACTTATCCCGGCGTTCCTACAGATGTTCAAGCGCCTTTTGGAGTTTTGGCGACGCAAGCTAAAGGGAAAACCCTAATTCACGATTCTTTGTATGAGGGGCGATTCAATTATATCAATGAAATAAATAAAATGGGGGCGCAAGCAAAGATTCTCAATGTTCATCAGGCGTTGATTAGTGGGCCGACTAAATTAAGCGGTAAAAAGATAAATAGTTTCGACCTGCGTGCCGGAGCAGCGCTGATTATTGCGGCCTTGGTAGCCAAGGGGAAAACTGTCATTCAGGATATTTATCAAGTTGATAGAGGCTATGAGAGGATAGAAGAACGCTTGCAAAAATTGGGCGCGGATATAAAACGAGTATCGAGTTAAACCGATGCGAAACTACAAAACATTTTTCGAATCTACGAACAAAACAAAAACAAAATGTATACAAAAGGAATAGTTAAAAAAGATATAAAAATATTATATCCCGAACTGTCCTATAATTTAAATGGAATATTTTTTAAAATACACAAGGGATTGGGTCGATATTGTAGAGAAAAACAATATGCAAATGCTTTTGAAAAAGAACTAATTAGTAAAAGTATAAAATATACGCGAGAGGAAAGAATTGTTAAGGGTGATAATTTTACAGGAAATATAACAGATTTTATAATCGAAAATTGTGTAGTCGTTGAATTGAAAGCTAAAAAATTTGTGACTAAAAATGATTTTTATCAAGTGAAAAGATATTTAATAAGTTTAAATAAAAAACTAGGATTAATTGTGAATTTCAGGGACGACTTCATTAAAACAAAAAGAGTTTTAAATGATTGTTCGTAGGTTCGTATTTTAATTCGTAGTTTCGAATCGGATAATATATGTTTGTTCGCAAAATTGGAATTGATTTAGGCACGGCCAATACCCTGGTTTATGTCCCGAAAAAAGGCATCATGGTGAATGAACCCAGCGTGGTGGCTATTTCTTTGGTGGATAATAAAGTTTTAGCCATTGGCAATTATGCCAAAGAGATGTTGGGCCGCACGCCGGACACGATTATCGCCAGCCGTCCCATGAAAGACGGCGTGATTGCCGATTATCGGATCACGGAAGCCATGCTTAAATATTTTATCAATAAAGTCAGCGGAAAATTCCGGCTGGTCCGGCCGGAAGTTTTAATTTCCATTCCGGCCGGCGTGACTTCCACTGAAAGGCGGGCTGTGATTGACGCGGCTATGCGTTCCGGAGCCAAAGCGGCCTATGTGGTCAAAGAGCCGATTTTAGCGGCGATCGGCGCCGGCATCCCCATTAATTTTCCCACAGGCAATATGATAATTGATATCGGCGGTGGAACCTCGGAAGTGGCTGTCATCTCTCTGGGAGGCATTGTAGCGACGCACAGCGCCCGTGTAGGCGGTAATAAACTGGATCAAGCCATCGCGGACTATATAAAAAGAAAACACTGTCTGGCCATCGGAGACAAAACAGCCGAAGAAATTAAAATTCTGATCGGCTCGGCTTTGCCGCAGGCCAAAGATGAGCATATGGAAATACACGGCCGGGATCTTTCCGGCGGATTGCCTAAAACTATCAGAATCTTTTCCAATGAAATAACGGAAGCGATGCAAGACGAACTGCGGGAAATAATTTCGGCCATTAAAAAAGTTTTGCAGGAAACGCCGCCGGAACTGGCGGCGGACATTATGGATAAAGGCATGGTGCTTTCCGGCGGAGGAGCGCTGCTTAACCATCTGGACCAATTGATTGTCAAAACCATCGAGGTGCCTTGCTATGTGGCCGAAGAACCGCTGCTCTGCGTGATTAAAGGCATCGGAGTGGTGCTGGATAATCTGGATCAATACAAGCGGACGATAATGCTAAGTAAATAAATTTTAAATTTAAAATTCTAAATTTTAAATCAATTTTAAATTATCAAATGTTTAAATTATTTAAAAATTTATTCATTTAGATTTCATTTAAAATTTTAAATTTAGAATTTAAAATTTCCAATGATTATTGATCTTGACGGTTCGCGCGCTTTTTTACGGCAGCGGACCGGCATTGAAGAATATTCTTATCAAGTTATTAAGCACCTGATTAATGAATTAAAAAACGATCAGGTTGTTTTGTATATACGTAAAAATCAGAATATTGATTTTAAACTGCCAAGCAATTGGAAAATTAAAATTATTAAGTGGCCTTATTTTTGGACTCAAATCGGACTTTCCCTGGAAATGCTTTTGCATCCGGCAGACGCGCTTTTTATTTCGGCCCATATTATTCCGTTAATTCATCCTAAAAAAACTCTTGTCACTATTCATGGCCTGGAATATGAATTTATTCCCCAAGCTTATTCTTTGTGGGAAAAAATATATATGCGTTTCGCGATTAAAAAATCCTGCCGCCAGGCGCGAAAAATAATCGCGGTTTCGAAAAACACTAAGAGAGATTTGATGAAATTATACAAAGTGCCGGAGGAAAAAATCATTGTGATATATGAGGGTTATGTCATTGCGAGCAAAGCGAAGCAATCTAATAATAAAAATGAGATTGCCGCGGTCGTTCGTGGCGAACTCCCTCGCAATGACAATGTTGGGAAACATCTACTTTTTATTGGAAGACTCGAAGAACGTAAAAACATCATTGGAATCATCAAAGCTTTTGAAATCTTGAAAGAAAAATATAAAATTCCCCACAAATTGATTTTAGCGGGAAAACCTGGTTTTAACTATGAAAATATCCAGTCCTATCTGTCCAATTCGTCCTATAAGTCTGATATTATTCTAACCGGTTTTGTAAGCGAAGAAGAAAAACAAAAATTGTTAAAAAACGCGGAGGTTTTTCTTTTTCCCACATTTTATGAGGGCTTTGGTTTGCCAATTTTGGAAGCGCAAAATGCCGGCGTGCCGGTCGTAGCTTCCAATAATTCTTCCATTCCGGAAGTGGTAAAAATCCCCCCTAGCCCCCCTTTTGCAAAGGGGGAAAACAATTTTTCTCCCTTTTTAAAAAGGAGAGTTGGAGAGGGATTTTCCGCTCTGCTTGTTAATCCCAAAAATCCAACAGAGATCGCCGAAGCAACTTACAAACTTATCACTGATAAAAATCTTAAAGAAGATATGATAAAAAAAGGCTTGGAAAATACCAAGCGTTTCAGCTGGAAAAAATGCGCAAGTCAAATTGCTAAATTGTTAAAAGGCTAAATGGCTATTTTTTGAAAATAAAAAACTAGAATTGAGATGCGAGAGGTTGGGCATCCTCTCGCATGAAAAGAACTTTAGTCGTTTTCGTTTAGATCAAGTAAAAATTCAAGGGTAGCTTTCCTTTCAATCAGATGGATTGTTTCATCCAGAAGATCCATAGCCACTCGAACATTATTTCTAATGAATGTTGCAAGATCAGAAGCTTCAGGATGTTGCTTGAAGATGTTTGCATCTGGCAATGTATCAAGACGTTCTAACGCTGTTCTAAGATTTTTCAGATTAATATCCATAATATATCTCTCCTCCTTTTTTGCCCAATTCTAATTTTCTATTTTATTTTTAAAGACAAAAACAAATTTTGGCGATAACTTTTTGGCTTATATAATAGATTGTGGTATGATTTTAATACAAGCGCGGTCTCTTATTAAGTGCATAATATCACGAAATTTAGAAAAAGCAATAAAAATGACGGAATTAAAAAAAGATTTAAAAATAGCCCTAGTTCACGATTTTCTGACGCAATACGGGGGAGCGGAGCGGGTCTTGGAAGTATTTTGCGAAATGTTTCCCAAAGCGCCGATTTATACCTTGCTTTATGATAAGGTTGCAATGCGCGGAAAATTTAAGGACAGAGAGATCCATACTTCTTTTTTACAAAAATTCCCCAAATTTTTACGAAAAAAGAAAAAATGGCTCTTGCCTCTGATGCCGACCGCGCCGGAAACTTTCAATCTAAGGGATTTTGATTTGATTATTTCCAGCTGCGGAGTTTGGTCCAAAGCGATTATTACCCGATTAGATGTAAAACATATCTGTTATATGCACAGCCCAATGCGTTTTGCCTGGGAAGAGGGGGAGGAATATTTGCTGGAACAGAAAAGATCGGCGAAAACCAATTTTTTTGTCCGCCTGCTACTTAATTATTTACGCGTCTGGGACAGAGTTTCAGCTGACCGGCCGGATTATCTGATTGCCAATTCGCGGTTTACCCGGGAAAGAATAAAAAAATATTATAACAGGGAGAGTGTTGTTATTTATCCGCCGGTAAATATGGAACATGAAACACGGAACATAGAACAACAAAATCCCTTGGTTGCGCCAAGTCTGGCGAAGCCAGACAAATCTCAAACAATCCGCCAGCCGGCGGACAAAATTCAAAATTCAAAATTTTTTTTGGTTGTATCAAGGCTCTCTCCTTATAAAAAAATAGACGCGGCCGTAGAAGCTTTTAATAAATTAGAATTGCCGCTCATCGTAATCGGCGAAGGATCGCAGGAAAAATATTTGCGTTCCATCGCTGGAAAAAATGTAAAAATTTTAGGTTGGCAACCGGAAGAAAAAATCAGGGAATATTACGCGGGTGCCAGAGCTTTTATCTTCGCGGGCGTGGATGATTTCGGGATGACGATGGTGGAAGCGTTGGCGCGGGGCGTTCCGGTGCTGGCGCTTAAAAAAGGCGGAGCTCTGGAAATCGTGGCAGAAGGGAAAACCGGCGAATTTTTTGTTTCCAACAAGCCGGAAATAATTGCCGAGTGCGTGAAGAGATTTATGGAAAAAGAAAAAGAATACGACAAAAATCTTATAATAGAAAGCGCCAAAAAATTCAGTAAAGAGAGATTCGTTAGGGAATTTGAAGAATACATGGCAAAAATTTTAAATGACAAATTTTAAATTTTAAATCAAATCCCTGCCTGCCGGCAGGCAGGTAAATGAATAAATTTTAAAACATTTAATCATTAAAAATTTATAATTCACTTAAAATTTAGAATTTAAAATTGAAAATTATTTTCTATGAATATCATCGGCCATAAAAAAATTATTGATTTATTAGATAAAGCTGTTGCTAAAAATAGCGTATCGCAGGCTTATCTTTTTTCCGGTCCTTCCGGAGTCGGCAAGTTTCAAACGGCCAAGTATTTCGCGGAAAAAATTTTAGGATCCAGTCAGCAGCGGATCAGCGATGCCCTGGTAATTTTGGAAGCGGATAAGGAGAAAAATTCCGAAGAGCCGGTTGGGGAAGAAAAAAACGCCAAAGCGGATAAAACCAAAATGAAAAAAGGGGAAATAAAAATTGAGGAAATAAGAGAATTAAAAAGGAAGCTTTTTCTAAGTTCGGAAACAGGCCGGAAAGTCGCTATTATCCGCGGAGCGGAAAAATTAAATAAATCTTCCCAGAACGCTTTATTAAAAATTTTGGAAGAACCCAATGAAGGATTAACGATAATTTTAGTGGCGGATGACGAAAAAAAACTTTTTCCCACCATTATTTCCCGCTGCCAAAAAACCCGTTTTGGAATAGTGGCCGATGGGGAAATTAGCAAATTAGTTGATTCCCGGGGAAAAAATTTAAACCCCGAAATCAAGCAGGCTATACTTTTTTGGTCTATCGGCCGGCCGGGCTTGGCCTTGGAAATGCTGGAAAATCCGGAAAAACTGGAATTGAGAGTCTGTTCTTTTCGGGAGGCCCGGAATCTTTTTCAAAAAACCGTTTTGGAAAAGTTTGTCTTAGCGGAAAATTTAGCCAAAGATTTAAATGGCGCCTTGGCCAAAATGAATATCTGGGTGGTGGGAATAAGGGAGGCGTTGCTCAAAGGCGGATTAGAGGGAATTTCACAGGAAAAAAGCCTGGAAATACTGGAAAAAATAAGCGAGAGCCGGAAACTGCTTGGTCAAACTAATGCTAACGCCAAGCTAATCCTGGAAAATATGCTATTAGCTTTTTCGCGAAAATAAAAAGCCAAAAAAAAATGACGAAGAAAGGTTTTTTACCCAAAACCGGAAAAATCAGATACGCTCCGAAAAAAAAGATAAATTTCTCCAGGATTCTTTATCGTTTTTTTACCCTGTTTTTTTTGGGAGTAGCGGTCTATATTTTTCTTTTTTCCGGATTTCTGAACATTTTGAGCCGGGAATTTTCACCGACGGAGAAAATCAGTTCGCAAAAGCTTTCCGACTGTTTGGATGAATTGCTGAAAGAAAAATATTTAAGTATCATTCCCAAAAATAATCTTCTCTTGCTTAAAGAAAGTTATGTGAATGATTTTTTCACCCGGAAATTCGGAATAGTGAAAAAAATAAAAATTATCAGGAAATTTCCTGATAAAATAAAGATTCTGGTGGAGGAAAGGAATCCGATTCTGATTTTAGAAAATTCTAAAGGGAGGTTTATTTTAGATGACGAAAGCAATATTTATCCGGATGATTTTTTTGTTTCCAGCGGTTTTAACCAAACAGAACTGCCGATCTTGAAAGAAGAAAATTCGGAATTGGCTTTTTCTTTCGATAATCAGGCGGGCTTGAGTTATCTCCAATTCATTTTAAGAGTTAAAGAAAAACTGGAAAATCTTCTGGATATCCCGGTGGAAAAAGAGATGATCGCTCCTAAAATAATTTCCGGAGATGTTATTTTTAAAACGCAAGAAGGCTGGCAGCTGTATTTTAATAAAAGCGCAGCCATAGACAAGGAAATAGAAACGCTCCGGATCGTGCTGGAAGAAAAAATCGGAAAGGAAAAACGCAAGGACTTGGAATATATCGATTTGCGGATCGATAACAAGATTTACTATAAATTCAAAGATATTCAGGCAGAAAATCCTCCAGCTGAAAAATCTGAAGATAAAGACAAGAAGAAAAAATAAAAAGCAACTTTGCTGTTGTCATTCCCGTGAAAACGGGAATCCAGAAAACTAAACTAAAAATAATTTATTTGCTGGATTCCGGGTCAAGTCCGGAATGACAAGATGATTATAAACTGTTGGCTTTTTCGGCCTCGGCCTGGTCAAGATAATAAATAAGCAAAGAGGTTCCCACTTGATAGTCGGGAATTTTTTCTTTTAGGAAGCGGTAGCTCTGGTTGTCCGGCTTGGTTTGGTCATAGAGGCTTCCTTGCAGAAAATTAGTGGAAACAGCATACCAGCCGATTTCGATTGGACGTTTACTGTCCCACCATAAATTGTTTTTATCTCCTATGTGATAGTTGATATTTCCGCCACCGAAATAATCAATGCGGATTTTATCTATTTCCGGATGTTGAGACAGAAAATAACGCAAGCGGATTAAATCTTGGCCCCAGTCGGCGTTGGAATCGGTTACATAATGATAGCCATTTTTCGGACCGCCGGCCAATTGATTGAAATACGAGACATAATTAGGGAAAGACAAGAGGGTTTCCCATATCAGCCAAACTAAGAAAAACATGACGATAGCAGAAGAAAATTTTTTAATTTCCCGATGATGTTGCTTTTTGATAAATTCCGTAATTTTTTTTGCTAGCAGGATATAGATAAAAGGAAAAATCGGGAAAAGATGGCGCAGGCCGATGTTCAGCCGGCCCGTAATGCTGGAAATTAAGTATAAAGATATGAACAACAGCATGGAAAATTCGGCCGGAGAAGTGCGAATATAGTCGATAAGGTTTTGCCAGCTTTTTTTGATAAAATTTTCAGAAATATTTTTTAATTTCTTTCCGATTTGCCAGCAGGAAAAAAATAGGGAAAAAATAATCAGAAAAATTATTGGCAATGGTTCTTTAATTAGGAATACGACTGGAAAATAGGAAAGGAAACCCTTATTGGATACTTCGCCCATGAAATAAGTCATATTTCCTCCAGCAACTCTTTGGAAGACTCTGGCTACGCCGAAAAAATAATCGGCAAGCGGCGTTAAAATCGGCTGGGCATTCATCCAAGAAATAACCATTCTGCCGTAAACATTTATGGGCTGTAAATCACTCGGATTAAAATAGTAATCCATGATTTCCAAAAGTTTTGTTTGTGGCATTCGGTAAGTATTTATATAATAAACCGCGTAAACAATTATCAAGGAAATTGCGAAAGCCGCGGTTCCCTTTAATAAGTATTCGCCAAGATATTTTAATTTCCCATATTGTTTATCTTTAGGCAGCCTCACTAGCGGGTAGATTATTAAAATTAACGCAAAAATAGGAAAAGTTAATACGGAAGAAAATTTTACCAGCTGCACTAATCCCAAAAATAGCCCAAAGAAAAAAGTATTTTTCCAATTAGGATTTTTAATAAATTTTATGAAGTAATAAAAAGTAAATACGATAAAAGCGGCAATGCCCAAATCAGTCGTGACATAATGATTGTGGCCTAAAATGTTGGGATCGAAAGCGTAAAAAAGAAGAGCGATAAAACCGGCGGTCAAACCGGCTAACTGCCGGGTCCAGATAAAAATAAAAATCCCCAAGATTAAAGAAAGCAAAATAATGGGCAAACGGGACCAAAAAACTATTTTTTCCGGATTATTGCCAGCTTGATAGAGGAAATATCTTCCGGCGTTCCATTGGCTATTATCAGCGTTATCTTTGGTCCAAAAATCTTGAGTAATATCAAACCTAGGTTGAAAGAAAAGTAAAGGAACGCCTGTTATATCTTTGAGAAGAGGCGGATGTTCCGGATTAAGCCGCATGTCATGCTCTTTTAAATAACTGTAGCCGGCTGGAATATGGGCGATTTCATCGTAAATCGGACTGTCATTTTTGGCGTTGATTAAGGAAATGACCAATATAAAAAACAGAATCAAAGAAATCAGCCAAAGATAATTTTTTTCTAAGAATCTTTTCATGGCAATTTATCCCGCACTAACTTTGCACTGCGCCAAGTGCGTAAAATATTTAGTAAAATTATTGATACTGGATTTATCTTTATTTTGTTGCATTATGTTACAGGCGCAAAATATTAATTGGTGCAAAGTTAGCGCGGGATTTATTGCAAAATATAATAAACACTGCCAAGAGAGTTGATAATTTTTTTCGGAACAAGATTGGGAAATTTCAGCTGAAGTTCATTTTTGGCATTTTGGTTGTTTTCGGTAAAAAATACTATTGAGTTATTCGGATTCCGCGGGTTTATTTTAGGGAGTTCGTTGGGATAGAAAAATTGGACATTATCATCCAAGGTGAATAGCCAAATGGGCAATCTTTCCAGCGTGTTATTGCTACCAGTAACGACGAATTTTTCTTGCGCTTTGGGCAGGGCTTGGATGTATTTGGAAATATCCGTCAGATTTTTGTTAAAAGAATTACCCACTATTGTTTTATTGGCCCAGAAATAATGATATTTGATTGTATTGAAAGCTCCTAGGGAAAGAAGCGCGAAAATAACCAAAGAAAAGATAATTTTTCTGAAAATTAAATTGTGTTCTTCCGCTTTTTCCAAAAAGAAATTAAAAGTCAAAGCGCTGAAAATGAAAACTACCGGCAAAGTTCCGATGGACCGCAAAGCGTGCGGGTTGCCTTCGGCGGTCATAAATTCCGGGGCCAGCATTATAAAAAACCAAAAGATTAAAAAAGTGTGAACGGCCAATTCCGGATCGCGGATTTTTCGCTTAATCCGCCGATAAAGTTTTTGAAAAAACAGGAAAAAAGAGAAAATTATTCCAAAAAGAAAAGCAATGCCGGTGAGAGGATCCAGAAGCGGATAAGGAGGATAATTATGCCGCCAATTCTGGTCGCCCCAAAAATTATATTTAACCAAACTCAAGGAAAAGCTTCTGGCAAAAGTTTGAATTGTTTTTCCTTTATTAACTTTGGGGGAAAAAACAGAAATGGAATCAAAGCGGGATTCAAAATATTCCGGATGAGCTTTAAAGGTATAAAGCATGGGAAAGGCAACAATCAGAGAAGAAAAGAGAAAAATTAAAACGCCTCTCCAGTAAGTTTTAAGAAAATTTTCTCGGGAAAGGACAAAAAAGATTAAAAGCATAATTAAAATTAAAGGAGAGATTCTCCAGGCGATATAGGTGTGGATGCCTAGTCCGCAAAAAAAACCGCTTATGGCAAAGTCGATTTTTTTTCTAGTTCGCAGAGCCCGAAAAAGAAAATAAAAAGTAAAAACCAGAATAAAGGGCAGCATATTGGCGCGAAAAGAAATACGGCTGAAATTTAAAGGCCAAAAGGAAACGGCGACTAGAAATGAGCTGATAAGCCCAATTCTTTTATTGAAAATTTCTTGACCAAGCAAAAATATTCCCAATATCACCAAAGTTCCGGAAAGAATAGCGGGTAATTTAAGCGTTAAAATACTGATGCCAAAAAGCTTAAAACATAAAGCAATTAAATTCATAAAAAGTCCTTCCCGACCCTGATTAGCCGGATAAAACCATTGGTAATTGCCGGTATTATTGGCTTGAATAGCATCTTCGCCATTGATGGCTTCATCCGGGTAAATTCCCGGAGGCGTGTTTTCAATATTATAGACCCGTAAGAATAATCCTAAAGATAAAATCAAAAACAACAAAAAATAGATTAACTTTTTTTTATTTTCCATTTTAGTTTTGTTTTTAACTGGTCAAATTATACCATAAATTTATTCTAATATCCACAGCAGGAGCCTTGGAGATAGGAGTAAAATTAATGTTTTTGTGGTATAATGAAAGAGCTAAAAAAGGATAAGCGAAAAAGGAGAAAATCCGCCGGGTTAAGTTTTAATCAATTAAAAAATAAGCTTATGTCGGTTCTTGATCCCATCTCCAAAGGAGATTTAAATTTAAAAGACAAGTTTATGGAAAAGACGGAAGATTCGGAGAAGAATTCTTCAGGCCAAGGCGCCGAAAAGGAATCTGGAGAGATTAAATATGCTCCGGAAAAAAACAAAGAAGGCGCGCCGGAGAAAAAAGAGGAAACTTATTCTAAAATACTTTCCCAGGTAACTTCTTATAAACCAGCCGATACCCAAAATTTGGAAGAAGACGCGCGAAAAGTTCAGGCGGAAAAAGAAGTTAAAGCCAAAATAACCAAACTAGTGGGGTTAGCCAGGGGAAAAGGAGTTATTTACGCCGTTAAAGTGGCGAGAAAAGTGGAAGATAATTATACCCTGGACGAATTTCATGATTGTCTGGCGCATGAATTCCAGGCGGCTTTAATTAAAGAAGGTTTAATTAAAGAAATTTAAATTTCGAAAAAAAAGCGTCATCCCAAACGGAATCCCGGGTATTCGGGACGAAGTCGAAGGATCTACTTTGTAAATTTTAATTAGATCCCCTGCCTACCGACCCGCCTATCGGAGGTCAGGCAGACAGGCTCGACGAAGCCCGGGATGATATGGAATTAACTGATAATTTCATCAAATAATATTTATTTTTTATGCCGGCCATAGATTCATTGTTTGTTTTAGTGGTAATCCTTTTTGGATTGACGGCTTTATTCAGCGGACTGCTTTTGGTGTTGCGCAGTTTTTTAAATTTTCGGATAAATATCCATCGTTCCATAAACATGGATTTGGAAATAATCCGAGTTTCCAAAATTAACCGTCCCAAAGAAGAACAGGAAAAACAGGAATTTTGGAAAGAAGAAATCGGAGCGATGGAGCAGCTTTTGACTTCGCTTTCCGGATTCAAAGAAACCGGCGGTTGGTGGAAACGGCTCATTTACGGACAGCCGCATATTTCTTTTGAAATTGCCAATTCGGCTAAAGACGAGGAAATAATTTTTTTCGTGGCCATGCCTAAAAAATTCAGAGAAGCCATAGAAAAGCAAATTAACAGTTTTTTCCCCAACGCTTCCTTGGAACTTTCCCAGGATTTTAATATTTTCTATCCCGGCAGCGTTACTTGCGCTTCCATTTTAAAATTAAAAAACAACTATATTTTCCCCATAAAAACTTATGAAAATCTGGAAATAGATCCGCTTAACGCTTTAACAAACGCTTTAAGCAAGCTAAGCAGAACGGAAGAGGGAGCGGCGGTTCAGCTGGTTTTTTGTCCGGTATTGCCCGGCTGGAGAATGAAAGGCCGGAAAATTGCCAGAGAAATGCAACAAGGAAAAAGATTGAGCCAGGTTTATTCAAAATCCTTTTTGTCCAAAGTCGGGAAAGAAATGGGAGACACTTTTTATAAAACCGTCATCAAATCGGAGAAAGCGGAAAATAAAGGAGGATTAGACTCCAAATCGGTTCAACTGACCCCAGAAGAGCAGGAGCTGGTTAAAAGCATTGATCAAAAGTCCAGTAAAGCCGGGTTCGCGGTTAACATTCGCTTAGTCGCTTCTTCCGAAAGCCAGGAAAGATCGCAGCAGATTTTATCCCAGCTGGAAAACGCCTTTGTTCAGTATGAAAATTCCGATCTTAATTGTTTTCAGATTTTCAAGAGAGTCGATCAGAAAGACATAGCTTTTGATTTTATTTTTCGGAATTTTATTTCCAACCAGGCGATGATACTCAATGTCGAAGAAATCGCCAGTATTTTTCATTTACCCATTTCAGTTACCGAAGCGCCGAGAATCAAATGGCTCAAATCCAATATGGCCGCGCCGCCAGTGGATATTCCCCAGGAAGGCTTGATTTTAGGGTTTAACGATTATCGGGGAACTAAGACCAGCATCCGCATTACGGATGAAGATCGCCGGAGGCATCTTTATTCTATCGGCCAGACCGGAACCGGAAAATCAAACTTTCTCCAGGAAATGGCCAAACAAGACGCTAAAAACGGCAAAGGTTTTTGCTTTATTGATCCGCATGGCCAAGCCGTGGAAGATATTTTAAGCTGTATTCCCAAGGAAAGAGCCGAGGATGTGGTTATTTTCGATCCCTCGGACGTAGAGCGGCCTTTCGGCTTGAATATGCTGGAATATGACGAAAAACGTCCGGAACAGAAAACTTTCGTGATCAACGAAATGATTGGGATCTTTGATCAGTTGTATGATTTGCGGCAGACCGGCGGGCCGATGTTCGAGCAATATGTGAGGAACGCCATGCTTTTAGTGATGGAAGATCCCCAATCCGGTTCCACTTTGATGGAAATTCCCAAAGTGCTGGCGGATGAAGGTTTCAGGAAAATGAAGCTGTCCCGCTGCCAGAATCCGGTAGTGGTTGATTTTTGGACCAAGGAAGCGGAAAAAGCCGGCGGAGAAGCGGCTCTGGCTAATATGGTGCCCTACATCACTTCCAAGCTCACCACTTTTATTTCCAACGATATGATGAGGCCGATTATCGCCCAGCAAAAAAGCACCATTAATTTCCGGCAAATCATGGATCAGAAAAAAATTCTACTAATTAATCTTTCTAAAGGGAAAATCGGCGAAATCAACGCGAGGCTTTTGGGAATGGTGATTGTGGGTAAAATTTTAATGGCGGCGCTCTCAAGAGTGGATATTCCAGAAGAAGAGCGGGTGGATTTTTATCTGTATATGGACGAGTTCCAAAATGTGACTACCAATTCCATCGCGCAAATTCTTTCCGAAGCCCGGAAATACCGCCTGTGTTTGATTTTAGCCAATCAGTTCATCGGTCAGCTAAAAGAAGAAATTTCCAAGGCGGTTTTTGGCAATGTGGGTTCTTTGATTTCTTTCCGGGTGGGTTCGGAAGACGGAGAATTTCTGGAAAAACAATTCGCGCCGGTTTTTTCTCAAAACGATCTGGTTAATGTGGATAATTATAACGGTTTTGCCAAAATTCTGGTAAAAAATATTTTAACCAAGCCGTTTAACATCAAGACTTATCCGCCGACCAAAGGCAATCCGGAAATTTCCCAGGCGCTTAAAGAATTATCGCGCCTCAAATACGGCCGGGACAAAGATATCGTCAACAAAGAAATTATGGAACGGATCAAATTGGTTTAAAAAAATGTCATTGCCTGCCTGCCGGCAGGCAGGCGAAGAAGTTTCGCCTCAAAACAATCGCGGCAGTCTAAATGTATTGTCCGTAAAAACAAAAAAGCTTTCTATTGAAGCTTTTTTAAATTTTATATGGCATTTCGGCGTCATCCAAAATCATCGCGCCATTTCGCGCGTGGTCGCGATTAAATTTTGGGGTAGTTTTTATCAAAATCAGGGTTTATTTTTTTAAACCAGGGACAATCCCAGCATTGGTATATTTTTTTAACTACTTTCGGACAGAAAGGTTCTTTGCTTAATGAGCCCGCGATAAACCAGCATTCTTTTCCTGAATCGGTCGTGTATGCGGGACATTTTTTTCTGACCTCGATATCGCAATTTTGGAGTTCCCAACAATTTTGGGGTTCTTTTTCACTCGTAGTGGAATATGGATTTAATTATTATATAATTTTTATGTCCGCGAAACAATAAACAACATCACGCGCAATGTTTCGGAATACGCGATGTTCGTTTTTTGGATTTATTGAACTAATTTGTGATTTGACTTAGGGCTATTTTATCACACTTTAACTTATTCCAGAAGTGCAAAATTTTTAACCAGATATACCGTGCTATATGATGTAAATTTAGCTTATTCGTAGTTTATTCCAAAGCTTGTTAATGTCGACTTCAATTTTTGCTAAATTGGGCCAAGTATTTAATCTGTCATCTTTAAATCTCGGCAGTAAATGAAAATGAAAATGAAAAACTGATTGCTGGCCGTCTTTTCCGCTTGCGTGCATTAGATTCATACCCGTCGCATTTATTTTTTGTTTATATTCCAGCGTCAATCTCCGGGCTACTTTTACTAATTCACAAAGAATGTCAGATGGAATATCATATAAATCAGCATAATGCTTTTTTGGCGCAACTAAAGTATGTCCATAAGCTTCAATTTCTTTAGGTAGAAAACATATCACATTTTCATTTTCATAAATAATTTTCGCCGGCGCTTTTCTATTAACAATTTGGCAAAATTTGCAATTGTCCATATTTTATAAATTATATCAGGGCTAAATTTATTTCAGCTAGTTCATTTATACGCGAAAACGCTTCGCGTATAATAGAAAATCGTGTATTTTATTTTAAATTGCCGTTAATCGGCTAAAAAGGATTGAACGGTGTTTTCGGCGGAAAAGTAAACGGTGTTGGTATCTTCGTTCACGGCAAAATCAGTAGAGTCGGCAATTTCCGGATGATAATATTGGGCCAATATTTTTCCGGTCAGATCCAGTTTGACGACGCGGGAATTAGCTTTATCCAAAATCCAGATGTTTTGGCCGTTAATTTTAGCGGCGACTTTAAAGGGCAGGATTTTAGCGGGAGTTTCTTCAATAGTCAGATCTTGTTTTTTCCCCCGGAAAAGTTTCAGCAGATTTTCCGGTTCGGCCAGATAGATATTTTCATTGATGGCGATGTCGGAAGCCCGGGCAATGTCAAAATCCTCTTTTTTCCAGTTGATTTTTTCCCCAAAGCCGCCTTCGGCGCGGGGATAGCGGTAGATTTGATTGTTGGCCGAATCCACCAAATAAAGGTAAGTCAAGTAAGTGCCAGCCAGGATTATTTTGGCGCTCTCCGGAAGATTAAGGATATTATCCTGGAATTTTTTGGAAACCGGGCTGAAAGCCAGGGCTTTGCCTTGCGGATTAATTAAAATTATCAGATCGAGATCGTTTATGCCGGAAGCAACCTCGATTTTTTTAAAGGTTTCGGGAATGGCAAATTCCTGCTGATTTTCCAGGTCAAATATTTTTTTATCCGAAAAAGCGAAAATTTTATCTTTGAGATTTATCAAACGGACGATTTCTTCCGAAAAATTAACGGCTGAATTTAAATTTTCCAGGCGCGTCAAGCCAGGTTCATTTTCCAGAGGAATTATAACCGGAGCGGTTTCGACAATTTGGCTGGCCAGCTTTTTCTGCTCCATATTTTTCTGGATTTTGACAATGAAAACAGGGACGACAAAAATCAAAAAAATAATTACCAAAGCATAAAGTTTTTGCTTTCCGGTCATTCGGGCAAAGAGTTTTCGAAGGATGTAAAAATCAGGGAAAAAGCGGAACTTTTTTTCCATTGATGGAACAGAAACTTCTCCGGGAGAAAAATCAGATTCGATGTTTGCAATCGCCGGCGCGGATTTTTTGAATAAACGGAAGAATCTGTTGATAATCCAGACGACGCAATCCTTAAAGAAAGAAAAAATAAGCGCTAAAAGGCGGCCGAAAAAGAGCCCTATCCGGATTATTTTTTCCTTAAAAGGATAAGTCTTTAAGCTTTTTAAAAAAGGTTGTATTTTTTCTCCGACTTTTTTAGCTTGAATTTGCAATAAAGAGCCCGATTGATCAAAATAAGCTTTCTTTTTGAAAAGAAAAAAAGAAGAAATTTTTTCGAATTTTTCGGGTTTTGCGGATTCTTTGATATAAATATGTCCGACTTTAGGCGTTTTTTCTTTGGGTGGAAGAAATTGATCCGGGATTTTTTCCATTTTGACTTCCGGCGCCATTTTTCTTTTTAAGGCAGGCTTGGAAAAGACGGAATTGCTAAAAACGTTCATTTTTTCCGCTTTTCTGGAAACAGGAAGAACAAGTTCCTCTTTTTCCCTGATATCCACTACCAAAGCCGCCGCCTTTTCCAATTTATTAACCAATACAGTTCTTAAAAATTGGGCGAAATCTTTTTCGGAAAAATTTAAAGCGTTGTTTTTTATTTCTTCCAAATCCAGGACATCGAGAATATTATCGGTGATAATAATAAGCTTATCCTGGTTTTCCAATTTCCCGCTGGAAATATTAACGAAAGTTTTTAAAGGATTAGGTTCGAGATTATCAGGTGATAAATCCTCGCTGATATTGGTCAAGTAGCCGTTGCGCAATAAAAGGGCTAAAGTATTTCCGGTCTGGGTAAGATGCAAGTTTTGTTTTTCCGCCACGGCGCAAAGAGCGTTAATTTTTCCAATCCAATTGATATTGCCGTATTCGGCCAGTTTAGCCAGAGCCAGATTGGCTTTATGGAGGGCGGCTTCAAAACTTTCCACCGCCCCTCTTTTGGGCCGGGAAAAATATTCTTTTTTAATCACGGAAATCAGATAATTTACGATATAGGAAGAATCTTCCGAATTATCGTTAATTTCAAAAATTCCCAAAAGAGCGCCCAGATCTTTTTGAGTGATATTTTCCGGTTCGTGCACGAAAACTTCCAAAAAAGGGCGATTTTCTTTGTCGTTGCAGACTAAAATTTCCTCAAAAAAAGATTCCATTTCGGTAATTTTTTTTCCCAATTTTTTTTTCAACATAAAAAATTAATTGATTTTAATTCCGCGCCGGTATTATTTTATGATTTTTGAGGGATATTTTCCAGAATTTTACGCGACTGGCTTTTTTTGTAGAAAGTTATAAAAAAAACGAAAAAAACAGCCAGAATAAAAATAATGATTCCCGCGTATTTCAGATAATCATTGATTTTTTCAAAAGCGTAGCCAAAGAAAAATCCGCTGATAACCAGAAATCCGCTCCAAACTATGCCACCCCAAAAAGAAGCGCGCAAAAATTTCTGGAATTCCATTTTCAAGGTTCCCGCCAGGATAAAAGTTATCCAACAAAGTCCGGTGGTCGATTTTACATAGAAAATAGTTTTTTGGCCGTGGCGGGTAAAAAGGCGGCGCAATTTATCCATAGTGATAAAATTAATTTTGAGCAATTTTTCCATGCGGGAAAGCATTAAAGAGCCGCCAAAATAACCCAGAGCGTAAAGAATGATATCTCCGACAATATCACCCAAGATACTCAATAAAAAAATCATCCAGATATTAAAAAATCCCAAGCTGGCCAAAAAGGCGCCGATGATGGTGATTATCGGACCTTCAACAATCATGATTAGAAAAAGAGAGGGATAACCGAAAGTTTTTATGTAATATAAAACTTGCGGATCGGAAAAGTCAATTGGATTAAACATAGGAAATTGGGGGATTTATTGCCTTCATTTTAGCATAAATCGGGGAAAAAGAGAATCAGCGATTCTTGATTAAAAAATTTTGCCCCAAAAGGCGAATTCAATCCAAGGTTTACAGGTAATTAAGCGTGTTTGAAGTGGTTTTACTTTTGGGCTGATTGGCGGTAAAATAAGATCAGATTGAGTCAAAAACCGCCGAAGTATGTAATTTGGTATGTAATAAAATAGAACTCATGTATATAATGTATATTGACGAATCCGGAGATACTGTGCCAATTTCTCAAAAAGGAAAGAATTTTTTAATTTTGACCGGTTGTATCTTACATGAAAATGATAAGTTTACAATTGAAGGAGGAATCAAAAAAAGGCCTTCGATATTTTTCGTAAGGTCTTTTTTCGATGGGCGCGATTGCCTCGCGACCTGATTGCATTATAGCATATAGATAAGATGATGCAAGTCGATTGCGGATAACTTAAAAATTTGCTTTACTTAAGGGATTTTGTAGAATGGAATTAGTAATTGAAAAAAGTAAAATTATGGAAAAAGCTAAAAAAGACATAGCTGAACTAGTAGAAAAATACACCAGGCTGAAAAGAGAAAATAAAATCAAGGGCTATAACGAAGCTCAAACAAGGAAGGATTTTATCGATCCTCTTTTTGAATATCTGGGATGGGATATAAGAAATTCGAAAAGTGATAATGAAGTAACTACGGAAGAAAAAATTTCCAAAGATAGAGTGGATATGGCTTTTCGAATCAACGGGATACCTAAATTTTTTCTTGAAGCCAAATCGATGAAGTCCGATCTGGATATTGAAAGCTATGCCAGACAAGCGATAAATTATTCTTGGAATAAAGGAGTAAATTACGCGGTGCTTACCGATTTTGAAAGCCTCAAAGTTTTTAACGCTCAAGCTCAATCCAAACTTCTTTCCGACAAATTGATTTTTGAAATTCATTGCGAAGAATACCTGTCCGACTTTGAAAGACTCTGGCTTCTGTCGAAAAAGAACTTTGAAAACAACGAACTGGACAAATACGCCGAAAAATACGGAAAGAGAATAAAAAAGCAGACAGTCAATGAGAAACTATTTGATGATCTCAAACAAGTGCGCGAGATTCTTACCAAAAGTTTTATCGCTTGGAATAAGGAAAAATTTGATAAAGAGGCTATAGACGAAGGAGTACAGAGAGTTTTAGACCGACTGATATTTATCAGAGTTTTAGAAGATAGGCAATTGGAACCGCCAACTTTAAAACCGATTATCAATGAATGGGAAAAAGATAAAAGCGGCAATAAGCAATTATTTCATATGCTGATATCGAAATTTCGGGAACTCGATGGTATTTATAATTCAAACCTCTTTGACGAACATCACTGCGAACAATTTGAAGAATATGACGATGCGGTGAAAGAAGCTATCCTGCTTCTTTATGGTAACGATGCATATCAATACGATTTCAAGGAAATTCCAGCGGATATTTTGGGCGGAGTTTACGAAAGCTATCTAGGTTATATCGCTCAAAATCCGATTCAAGTGGATAAAGAGGGAAAGTCAGGAAAACTTTTGAAAGTTGAAAATAATTCGGAAATAAAAATAGAATCTCGCCAAAAAAGAAAAGAGCATGGAATTTATTACACGCCAAAATTTATCGTGGATTATATCGTCAAAAATACTTTGGGAGAAAAGCTGAAAGAGATAAACAGTATAAATGATTTAAAAAAGATCAGAGTGCTTGATCCGGCTTGCGGATCGGGATCTTTTTTAACCAAAGCGTTGGATATGCTGGGAGAAAAATATGAAGATTTTAGCCGGCCGGCGGATCAATATACTAAATCGCAAATTTTGATGGAAAATATTTACGGAGTGGATCTGGATTCTCAAGCGGTGGAGCTTGCGAGACTAAATTTGCTGATCGACACTTTGGACAAAAAAGAAAAACTCCCCAGCATTAAAAATGTCCGGGTCGGCAATTCTTTAATTTCCGGAGAAGAAAAAGAACTGCAAAAATATTTCGGTAAAAACTGGCAGGACAAGAAACCGTTTAACTGGGAAGAAGAATTTCCCGAAGTATTTGCTCAAGGCGGATTTGATGTGATTATTGGAAATCCACCCTGGGGCGCAAATATTGATGACGATTTACAATTTTTTGCAGAAAAATATCCAAATTCCACAAAAGAAAAGAAAGATATCTATAAAGTTTTTATTGAAAAATCGATTAGTTTGCTAAATTCCAATGGAGTTTTGGGTTTTATCATACCTAATTCATTCCTTTATCAACCTTCTTATGAAGATGTAAAGAATTTAATAAACCAATATAATAATTTGGTCATTAATTTGGGAGAAAAGATATTTAAAAATGTTACAGTTCCATGTTGCATTTTAATTTTAAATAAACAAAAAAATCCTAGTAATGCGATTGTTGATTTTGTGAAAGAAGAAAGAATATTATTACCAAATAAGTTGTTATCTCTAAATCTAGATAGTGAAAAAAAGAAAGAGAAAAAAAGAGGAGCTATTATCAAAAATACAGATTTAAGTTTCGGAGAAGTGTTTGAACTGAAGGATGCTGGCATTCAATATCATAGATCGGGGATAGGTCTATCCAACAAGGGCGGAAGTGATTTATATGAAAGAATTTTTTGTAAAGATGCAGAAAATAAATTTAAAGAAAGCAAGGAGACATATTATGGAAAATTAATGCAGCGTTATCACATTAGCAATAAAACCGACGAACTTTTTAATTTAAATTATAAAGATGTACTAAATAAAAATGAGTCAGTTAGTTTTACAAAAAATGCGTTTGAACAAAATCAAAAAATAATATGGAGGCAAACAGCTCCTACAATTTTTGCAACCCTAGATGAAGAAAAGAGATGGTTTAGAAATACAATACAATGCGGATGGGTAAAGGATGAATATAAAAATAAGGTCGACCTAGCTTATTCTTTAGCAATTTTTAATTCTAGTTACATAAATTATGTGTATAGGCAGAAAGTTTTAGAAACTGGAAGGGTTTTTCCACAAGTTAAAATTAAATATCTTCAATCATTGCCTTTTATAATCGGCACCGATGATCAGCAGAAAGAGTTAGCATCAAATGTTAAGAAGATGTTGGAACTAAATGAGCAGATTCAAACAATTCCTGAAAATTCCGACAAATGGAATTCAATTAAAACTGAAATAGAAAAAACTGATAAAGCAATTAATCAAAAAGTCTATGAACTTTACGGCTTAACGGAGAATGAAATAAAGATTATAGAAGGAAAATAAATATGAAGTACTATTTTTATTTAGACGAAACGGGTGATCATGGGCTTTCTTTTGTGGATCAAAATTTCCCGTTATTTCTATTGGCGGGATGTTTGTTTGATGAAAATGAATTAATGAAAATGGAAGCGGAAATCGGCGAATTTAAGATAGAATTTTTTGGAACGACAGAAGTTATTCTACATTCAAGAGAAATAAGAAAATGCGAAGGCGCATTTCAGATACTTTTTGATATTGAAAAAAAGAAAAAATTTTATTATAGGTTGAATGAGATTATGAAAAAAAGAAAGTTTACGATTATTGGTTCGGGAGTTAATAAAGACCGACATATCAAAAAGTATGGCAAAGGAGCTAAGGATCCTTATGTTATATCACTGGCCTTTATTATTGAAAGATTAATTTTTTATTTAGATAAGGTTGATAATAATGCAATAGTTGATATTAGAATTGAAAAAAGAGGAAAAAGAGAAGACCAACAATTATTAGATCAGTATAATACAATATTAGATACAGGAACTTATTTTGTTTCTTCTGATAGGATAAAAAGAAGAATAGAATCGTTCGAATCATTTTATAAAAAGGACAATATCAATGGTTTGCAAGTAGCCGATTTGTGCGCCTATCCTCTAGCTAGGCATGTTTTAAATTCCGAAGAACCATATATTCCATTTGAAATTATAAAGGATAAAATTTACTGTGATAATTTGGGTAAATATGATGGATATGGATTGAAAATTTTTCCATAATAAAAAGTCCCTTTTCAGGAACCCTTTACCGACCGGGTGACACCCCGATCCAAACTAATACTACCACACTTGACAAATATTTCAAATAGTTATCCACAGCCTGCCAAATTTGCTTTATAAGAGCCTAACCGGGAACGGCTATTAACCAAACTAAATTACTAGTAAGGATTAATTACATACTTAATTACGTAATAAATGCATGCGAAAAGCGTACTGCGAATACGCTCATGCGAATAAAATTTTATGGCGAAACGCGCGCAAAATGAAAATAGTATTCGAAAACTGACGAAGTTGGGAGGAAAGAGCCTCTGCGTCACGATTCCGATTGAAATTATAAGAGAATTTGGCTGGCGGGAGCGGCAGAAACTGGTCGTCAAAAAATTTGGTAAAAAGGTTATAATTTCCGATTGGAAATAGTTTTGCCAGCGAGAATTTAGGGAGTAGTAATAAATTTACAATCCGTTGTGCCGTTTCAGCCACGGCCGTAGCTTGGCGATACATTTAAAAATAACAAAAATCACACTGATGATAAGTCCAAGGCGGCCATCAGGTTTTTTTTCACTCCCTATACCAATAATATTGGTATAGGGGTTTACTTTTTGGCCGTCTGCCATTATACTTAAAGCGGCTGTTAAAACCTCTGTTTTTAACCGACAGCAGTCTGTATTTGGCCGATGGAAGCCTCTGTTTAATTTCCGCTTAAGACAGGCGGGCCGGATGGTTTGTATTGCGCGGTTTACGGGAGAAATAAGCTTCTGCTTAAAGAAAAAGCGACGATATTTTAATCATTAAAATTAAGAAAATGTCCAATATTTTAGAGTATTTTTTCGGATCAAAAGAAAAGACGCGAATTTTACGGTTTTTTTTGCATAATCCGGAACAGAGATATAATTTGACTGAAGTTGCCCAAAGAAACATGCTGAATCGCAATCGAGCCAGAAAAGAACTGGAAAATTTGCATAAAATCAAATTTCTTTTTAAAAAAACTCACAAAGGGAAAATTGTTTATTATTTGAATCAGGAATTTATTTTTTATCCGGAGCTTAAAAATTTAGTGGCCAAGGATAATATGCATCCTCAATCAGGCAGTCTGGATCGGATTAAAAATGTCGGCAACGTAAAATTAGCGGTTATCAGCGGAGGTTTCATCAACTATGCCAAGAGCAAAGCGGATATGATTTTAGTGGGCGACGGCATCAGTCGCGCCAAACTGAAAAATTTGATGAATTGTTTGGAAGCGGAAATCGGCAAAGAAGTCGATTTTGTGCTGATGAACGGGGAAGAGTTTAAATATCGGCTCAACATGTTGGACAAATTCATTCTGGATTTTTTAGAAGGACCGCACGAAGAAGTTATCAATAAAATTTCCTGGTTAAAGCGTTTTATGGCCACCAGAAAATAAATTTTTTCGATGACTAAAATAAAAGAAAAAATAAAAAACATAAAAGAAGACTCAATTTCTAATCTGAAGTCTTTTTTTGTTCAGGAATATTTCAGGAATGTTATCGTCATCTGGCTGTTGATTTTAAGTTTGGCGATTAACCTGGCTAATTGGTTGATTCTCAAGCTCTTGATTCAACCAGTGGATTTTCCCGTTATTTTGCATTACAATGTTTATTTCGGAGTAGATTTGAAAGGAAGCTATTTACAAGTTTTCGGAATTCCGCTGATTGGTTTGTTTCTTTTTTTAATAAACAATCTACTGTCGCTTAAAGTTTATCAAGGAGGAGAAAGAATCGCCAGTTATCTATTGCTTATGGCAACCTTGATGGCGCAGATCAATCTGATTATTTATTCTTTAAGCGTAATTTTAATAAATTATTAATCCATGTTTAATTTTCCCGATCCCAAAACCACCCAAAAAAAAGAAAAGAGATTGCAGAGGGCTTTAGAAATGATACCCGGGATTTTAACCTGGATGACTTTTAGCGGCATGTTTGTTCTTTCTTTTTTTCTTCCGGTCTGGGTGGCTGTTTTTGTGATAACCTTCGATGTTTATTGGATTTTTCGGACCATTTTCATTGCTTCTTATTCTGTCGCGGGTTATCAAAAACTTAAGACGGGGAAAGAAATCGATTGGTGGGAAAGGTGCCAAAATATTAAAAATCCCTCCGGTTTTAAAGAAATTATCAAAGAAAAAATCCGGTCGATGGCGCAATCTCTTAAAGAAAAAAATTTCATGTCGATGAGGGAAAAAAGAATTCTGAAAAAGGCCATTGGGGAGCAGAAAAAATATTTAAAAGAAGTGGAAAAAATAGAAAAAATCAAAGATCAGGTTTTGGATTGGAGAGAAATTGTTCATGTCGTGATGCTTCCCACAGCCGGCGAGCCGGCCGAAGTAATCGAACCATCCATTCAGTCGGTCATTGAAGCTAATTTTCCCAAAAAACAAATAATCCTGCTTTTGGCCACGGAAGAGCGGGAACCGGAAGAAGCCAGGCTGAAAAAAGTTAATTATTTGAAAAATAAATTTGCCGGAATTTTTCGGGATTTTATCGTGACTACCCATATAGTCAAGGATAAAGAAATGAAAGCTAAAGGCTCCAATGCCACTTTTGCCGCGCGGGAAATAGAAAAGTATTTGAAAGAAAGAAAAGTGGATTTTAAGAAAGTGATTTTTTCCAATTTTGATTGCGACAGCGTGGTTCATTCCCAATATTTCGCCGCGCTGACTTATGAATATATCGTTGATCCCAAAAGATTGCAAAGAAGCTATCAGCCTTTGCCGATGTATCACAATAATTTGTGGGATACCAATGCTTTCGTGCGGGTGATCGTTACCAGTTCCAGTTTTTGGCATATTTTTCAGAGCACCCGGTCGGAAGGGATGGTGACTTTTTCTTCGCACAGCGAGCCTTTCGACACATTGGTTAAGGTGGATTTCTGGCCGGTGAATATGATCAGCGAAGACTCGATTATTTATTGGAAATGTTTTACTTATTATAACGGAGATTACAAGGTGAAGCCGATCTATTTGCCCATATCGCTGGACGCGGTTTTGGCGGAAAATTACTGGAAAACCATTGTCAACCAGTATAAACAAAAAAGAAGATGGGCTTACGGGATTGAAAATTTTCCCATTATTATGCGGGCAATTTGGCCTAACAAAAAAATAGGCTTTTTTAAAAAAATTAAAGTGGCTCTGGAAATGCTGGAAGGCCATCATTCCTGGGCCACCGCTCCTTTTATTCTGGCAATCTTGGGCTGGATTCCGCTGATTATCGGGGGAGAGCAATTCAATCAAAGCGTTTTAGCCCACAATTTGCCTTTGATTACCAGATGGCTGATGAATCTGGCGATGCTGGGTTTGATCATCTCCATGTCCTTGAGTTTTCTTTTGCTTCCGCCCCGGCCTCAAAAATATTCCCGTTGGAAAAATATTTATATGCTTTTGCAGTGGATTTTAGTTCCCGTCATCGCTCCTTTTTTAGGCGCGATGCCCGCGATTGATTCTCAAACGCGGATACTTTTGGGTAAATATTTCGGCGAGTTTTGGGTAACCGAAAAAATGAGAAAATAATGGAAAAATTCATCAGCCCATTTCTTTTATCTTTTTTTCTTTCCGTTTTTTTTATTTGGCTTATCTATCCTTTAGCTAAAAAAATTCTTTGGCAAGGAAGGGAAGAGTCGCGGCATTTGGTCAAAAAAATAAAAGCCTTGAGAATCGGGGGAGCAGCCATGATCTTAGCCTTTATTTTGGCGTTAATTCTAGACCGAAATTTATTTTTATCCTGGGAAATCAAAGGACTGTTTCTGGCTCTAATCCTGATTTTAATCGTGGGAATTAAGGATGATATGAAGGAAATTTCCTGGAAAGTCAATTTGTTTTTTCAAATTTTTCTTGTCGCGCTAATTTTTCTTTGGGGAATCAGAATTGAATATATCACTAATCCTTTTTCTTCGGGAATGATTAATTTTTCCGGAAACGCGGGCCTCCTGGTTTCTTTTCTTTTGGTTTTGATTTGGGTTTTAGTTTTAATAAACGCGCTTAATTGGTTGGACGGTGTTGACGGCCTTTCCGGAGGAACGACCCTTATCAGCGCTTTGACGATTTTTTTTCTTAGCCTTAAGCCGGAAGTTAATCAACCTCCGGTCGCTATTTTGGCCATGGCTTTTTCCGGAGCGATTTTGGGCTTTCTTATTTTTAATTTTTATCCGGCCAAAATTCTGGCGGGAACTTGCGGAGCGATGTTTTTTGGTTTTACTTTGGCTGTTTTAGCGATTTTTTCCGGAACCAAAATCGCCACCTCTATTTTAGTTTTGTTTTTGCCCCTGATGGATTTTCTTTGGGTAATCGGAGAAAGAATAAGGGAAGGAAAATCGATTTTTAAGCCGGATCAAAGACATTTGCATTTTAAGCTTTTGGAATTAGGCTGGTCGCCGATAAAGATAAACGGTTTCTTTTTTTCCGCTACCGTTCTTTTTTCCCTGATTGCTCTGCATACCCGGATTTTAGGCAAGAGCGTCGCTTTGCTGGTGGCCGTTCTTTTAATGTTGGTTTTTCTCTGGTTTATCAAAAAGAAAATAAAAAAGCTTTCCATTAAAACTTAAAAGATATGCTTAAAAAATATTTAATCCGGCCGGTTGTGATTATCCTGCTTTTGGGTTTTTCTGTCGGAGTTTTTTTCTTTTCGGGCGCGTTGGAAAAAGAAAGGAAAAGTTTTTGGGGAAAGGAAGTTAGGGAAGTCAGGATTGGAGAAAATATTTTTCAAGTGGAAATAGCGGCCACTCCCGCAAAAAGAAATCAAGGGCTTTTCGGCCGAAAGGAACTTTGCCGGGACTGCGCGATGCTTTTTCTTTTCAGCGAAAAGGGATTGTATCCTTTCTGGATGAAAGAAATGAATTTTGATCTGGACATAATCTGGATTGATAAAAATGAAATCGCGCATATAGCCAAAAATGTTTCCCGAAAAAAAGAGCTGGAAATTATCAGGCCCGATTGCGAAGCGGATAAGGTTCTGGAAATAAACGCCGGTTTAGCGGATAAATTAGGAATAAAAACAGGGGATAAAATCGAATTTTAGAATTTTTAAGGTAAAAAACGCAAAACCCCCGCCAAGGCGGGGGTTTTGACTATTTAAGAAGTAATAATATACTTGCGAAAAAAGAACAGTAGAATTTTTGTTTTCTCTAAAGGAAAGATCAAGTGAGAGAGGGCACCCGGACGGCATATTTGTGCAGATTCTTCAGCTGGTTTTGGTTGAGATTTTTTGATTTAGAAATCGCGTCTTGAATCAGGCTCTTGGAAAATTCTACTGAACTTCCTGGATGCAGACTGCTTTTTCCGCCGGCTTTCTTTCTAAGATAATCTTCGATATAGATTTTATGTTCTGGAGAAAGAGATGAGTCGGCATTTTTTTCCAGGTAGTTCGCTAACGCCCGGCGAGCTAAATGGGTGCGACCTTCTCCTCTAGCAGCGACTTCAATGAAGGCTTGTTCTGTTTCCTGGCTGGAAATTGTAGTTTTTTCCGTTTTTTTCGGTTCAACCGTTTTTCCATTTTCCAAAATAACGGGAATTTCTTCATTGATTGTTTTTTCAACTGCCGGATTGGAATCTTTAGTTAAAGGAGATTCCGTTCTTTTGGAATAAGAATAAATTCCAGCCGCGATGGCGATAACAATCAAAATACTGATGATGATTCTAAGATTTTCTTGAAACCACTGTTGCATCTTCCCTTGGTTTTCTTCAAAATTTTCTTCCATAATATTCACCTTCCTTTCTAATTTAAGAGTTATTTTCAGCCATAGGCTGATCCGTCCGACTAGGCGGACGGAAATTATTAAGGTGCTTGCGTTGAAGCCTTTCCGCCAGCTGATTTAAAACTGGCTTGGCGGGCAGCTTTCATCGGGTTAAAAACCGGATGTTGACTGCTGTCTTTTTCTTCCTTAAATTCTATCAGAGCTAAAAAGGCCGTCAACTAGACAAAAACGGGTATTTAGGGCGTAATAAAAGGCAATTTTAAATTTTAAATTTCAAATTTTGAAATTAAAAAATTAAACGACAAAACATTTTTTAAATAATTTATTTATTAATAAATTTAAAATTGATTTAAAATTTAAAATTTGTTATTTAAAATTAGAAAAAAATGAATTAGATAAAAAAATATATAAAAATTATTTAAATTTATAATAAATATTTTTAAAGGTTGTAAAAAGTTGCCTGTGGATAACTTTTTTCTATTGCAAATTAAATTAGATGTTGTATAATTTAATCAAATAAGACTATTTAATTTTTTTAAGTAGTTTTAAAAGAAAAGGTCGAAAACAAAAATTAAATATAAATCGAAGTCAGATAACTTCGAAAAAAATAAAGATAGAAAGGATGGTGAATAAAAATGGCAAAGAAAAAGAAAGCAGCAAAAAAGAAAAAAAGATAGTCTTTTTTGAATGTTCTTGAACATCTCGCTTGATGAATTGTCAAATGCGAGAAAAAATAGCAACTTTTGATTAACAAATCAAATGCTAAAAAAGCAAAAGCTCTCTCTCAAAGGAGAGTTTTTGCTTTATCCTGGTTAAAAAAAGGAATTTAAAAAACAGAGAAAATAATGGTATAATTAGCCAATGGGCAGACTGATAAAAAGTTTGATTATAATCGCTATTTTAGTTTACGGCGGTTTTTTGCTGGTCAAAAATGCCGGACCGATAGAAGAGATAAATTTTTCAGCCAAAGGACCTTGTGAAGAACCGATAAAATATTCTTTGGGGCAAATCGATCACCGGTTTGGTATTTCTCCGGAAAAATTCAGGGCGTTAATCCTGGAAGCGGAGGGTCTTTGGGAAAATTCAGCGAAGCTTAATCTTTTTGAATATGATGCGGCGGCGGCTTTTAAGATAAATTTAATCTTTGATGAAAGACAAATGCAAACGTTGGATTCGGAAGAATTGGAGAGTAATTTACAAAAATTGGAAGCGGAGCAAGATAAACTCATCAAACAGTTCGGATCGCTAAGCAACGCTTATCAAAAAAAACTGGCGGATTATAACGCGCAGTTGGCGGCATATGAAAAAAGATTGAAAAAATACAATAAAGAAGTGGAATATTGGAACGAACAAGGCGGCGCGCCAGAAGATGAATACGCGGATTTGGAAAAAGAAAGAAAGAAGCTTAAAAAATTGGCGGATGACCTGGAGAAACAACGTCTGGCGGTCAATAGCTTGGCTACGGAAACTAACCAGGTGGTAAAAAGAGAAAACCAGGTGGTTCTCAAATACAACGCGGATATAGCCACTTATAAGAGCCAATATGGAGAAAGCCGGGAATTTGAAAAAGGAATTTTTAACGGAGAGGAAATAAATGTTTATCAATATAAAGAAAATGACGATTTACGCTTGACGCTGATCCATGAATTGGGCCATGCTTTGGGCTTAAATCATTTGGAAAATCCGCAAGCCATTATGTATTATTTAATGGGCGAACAGGGAATGGAAAACCCCTCGCTTACCGCGGAGGATTTGCAAGCGCTCAAGGAAGCCTGCCAGCTGTGAAATTATAATTCTATTTGGATAATCCTGAATCTTCCGGACAAATCTTTAAAAAAGATCGGATGACTTCGCGGAAAAGCGTTTAAAATCGCTTTTTTTAGTTGATTTTTTTGCTCCGGACTGAATTCAATAAAAGTTTGTAGTTTGCAGTTTGCCCGCCTCGACTCGCAGAGATTGCTTGTCGATGCGAGGCGGGCAGTTTGCAGTTTTTTAAGTTGTTTGAAAAGTTTTTTATAATGGCCCAGACCGTTAGCATCACTCAATAAAGCGAACCGGGGTTCGTAATTTTTTACATCCCCCGGAGCGGAATTGTAGATTTTAGAAGAGAGATAAGGGAGGTTGGCAATAATTATAGAATTTTGAATTTTGTCCCGAGTACTCGGGATTGAATTTCGAATGATCGGTTCTAATAAATTTCCCTGAAGGAAGTTTATTTTTTTATCCAGTTTATGCATTTTAGCATTTTGTCGAGCGATTTTTAACGCTTTTCGCGATATATCGATGCCAATAATTTTGAATTTTGTCCCGAGTACTCGGGATTGAATTTTGAATTTATCAATTGCTTTAGCAATTGATATTATGATATTCCCGCTGCCGGTTCCCACATCGATAATGGAAGTTTTTGGTTGGTAGTTCTTAGTTCTTAGTTCTTTCAGAACAAGTTCTACCAATTGTTCCGTTTCCGGACGGGGGATGAGGGTGTTTTTATCCACCTTGAATTCTAGTCCGTAAAATTCTTTTTTCCCTAAAATATAAGCAACGGGCTCATTTTTTATCCTGCGCGAGATTTGAGATTTAAGATTTAAGATTTGAGATTTTTTCAGTTTGTATTCCGGATGCGTCAAAACAAACTCGCGCGGTTTTTTGATAACCGCGGAGATGAGAAGATCTAGGTCAAGGTAATCTATTTTGGAAGAATATTTTTCTAAAACTGATTGAATGTTCATTATTGGAAATTTTAAATTTCCAATTTTAAATTTTAAATCAATATCAAATTACTAAATGTTAAATATTTAAAATTTTTTCATTTAGTTTTCAATTAAAATTTATAATTTAAAATTTAGAATTTTTAAATTAATTTTGGCCTAATTTAAGCCGCTTGTCTTCTTCCTGCAAAGAATCAAGGATGTCATCCAGATTGCCCGCCAGAATATTGTGAAGATTGCTCCAGGATTTTTTAACGCGATGATCGGTGACGCGATCTTGGGGAAAATTGTAAGTCCGGATTTTTTCGCTGCGATCGCCGGTGCCAATCTGGCTGCGGCGGGCATCGCCCAATTCTTTGTTTTTTCGGTCTTCTTCCAGCTGCAATAGGCGGAAACGCAAAACTTTCAGCGCCTTATCTTTATTCTTGATTTGAGATTTTTGATCCTGGCAGGAAACAATGAGGCCGGTGGGAAGATGCGTGATACGAACGGCGCTTTTAGTGGTGTTGACGGATTGGCCGCCGGGGCCGGAAGAACAGAAAGTATCAATCCGCAAATCGCTTTCATTGATTTTCATTTCAATTTCTTCCGCTTCCGGCAAAACGGCGACCGTAGCGGTGGAAGTGTGGACGCGCCCGTTTTTTTCCGTTTCCGGCACTCTTTGGACGCGATGGACGCCGGATTCGTATTTCATTTTGCTGTAAACATGCCGGCCGTTGATTTCAAAAACAACTTCTTTGAATCCGCCGATGCCGGTAATATTAGAATTTAAGAGGGTTATTTTCCAGCCATTTTTCTCGGCAAATTTGGAATAGGCGCGGAAAAGTTCCGCGGAAAAAAGCGCCGATTCGTCGCCGCCGGCTCCCGCCCGGATTTCCACGATAACATTTTTGGCGTCATTAGGATCTTTGGGAATCAAAAGCAATTCCAATTTTTTCCCCAAGTCTTCTTTGGAAATTATTAATTTAGAATTTTCATCCATAGCCATTTGCTGCATTTCCGCGTCTTTTTCGGAATTGATAATCGCCGCGTTTTCCCGCATTTCTTTTTGCACTTTTTCCAATTTGGAAATTACATGGATAACTTCGGAAAGCTCGGCTTGTCTTTTTCCTAATTCGGCCATTTTTTGCCTATCGGAAACCAGCCCGGAAGAAGCGAGCTGATTGGAAATATCCTGGTATTCTTTTTTGAGGGCGTTAATTTGCGCTTGCATATGATAATTTAATCCAATTTTTATTCCAAGGGGCTTTTAATTTTTCTAATATTTGGATTGGTAACTTTTGTGTATAATTGTGTCGTTCTGATATTAGCATGCCCCAAAAGTTCTTGCACATAGCGCACATCCACGCCGTTTTCCAAAAGATGAGTGGCAAAACTATGGCGCAGAGAATGAAAAGTAGCATCTTTGAATATCTTAGCATTTTTCATTGCATTTTCAAAGATTTTTTGTGCCGTGCGTTCAGTTAATTTTCCGCCGCGAACACTTTCAAAAACAAAATTATTTTTATCACGAAGAGCCATGATAGCGGTTAGGTCGGGGAGCAGTTTTTCTGGAAAAATAGTGAGACGATCTTTATTTCCTTTGGCATTTTTAATGTGAATAGTCAGTTCTGCTGGATTGATGTCTTTGATTTTCAAATTAATCGCTTCACTGACACGAAAACCAGCGCCATAAGATAGGGCAATAAGAAGGCGGTGTTTTTTATTATCAATAGTATTGATTATTTTTTCTATTTCCATTCTGGAAAGCACTACGGGCAATTTGCTGGAGGTTTTGGCGAATTTTATGTTAACAGGGATGTTGTTTCTAAAAATTTCCCGGTAAAAATATTTAATAGCATTCAAATAGAGATTGAGAGTTTGCGAAGATTGATCCTTAGTATGTTTTTCCAGCAGATATTTTTTAATGAGTGTGATATCAGGATTTTTGGTAACATTCTTGATATATCTGAAATAATCATTCAGGCAAAGCAGATAGCTTTTGATAGTTCTATGGCTATAGTTTCGCAGTTTCATTTCCTGCTCGATTTTTTTTAGAAGCTCTTTTAATTGCATAGATTTTATGCTACATTGGGTTTATATATGAATAGTATACTATACTTCGCAATTAATACAAATTTAGCACATTATCCAACAATTAAGTCGTATAATAAGGAGTTAGACGACATATTTTTGAAAAATTTGTTAATTGAAATGTTTTTGGTGGGCTTCAAGAAATAAGGAATTTGATTTTTTAATTTTTAAAGAGGGGGGTAAAAGGTGTTTTCTTCGCTCCTATCGTCGCTTAGAGAACGATTTATTTTATAAATAATATTTAAACATGAAAATTGCTTACATTTATAACAACAAAAAAATCGGCACTGGCGCAGATTATATCAATGATCTTATTTTCTATGAACTAAAAAAACGCAATGTTACTGTAAAAAATTTTTATCCGCATTTTTTATTGACAGATACCCCCATGCACTTTAAGGGGATTAATAATATTCTATTTTTTTTCTCATTATTGGAAAAACGCGATGAAATATTAAAATGCGACATTATTCAAGGTACAACATATACACCAATTGCTTTTATGCGTTTTTCAAAACCAGTTATATCACATTTTGGTTCAACTACCATTGGATTTTTAAAAGCCGTGCATAAAACCAACCATATAGAAAACGAGTGCGCAGATATTCTTTATGCGCTCAAAAAAGCGGACATAATTTCTGAAGTCAATTTAAAAACCCGCCGCCCGCTTAACGATATTGTAACAATTGAACATTATGCCGCCGAAAAATCAGATTTTATTATCGCCACATCCGAAATTGTAAAAAAAAATCTTATTGAAAATGGGATTGAACCAAATAAAATTCAAATTATTCATAATGCGATTGAAGATTATTGGTTTAATACAAAAAAACCAATTTTTTCATTAAATCTAGCAATTATATTTTTAGGTAGAATTGGTGAAGATCCATTTACATTAAAGCTCAAGGGGGTAGATCGCTTAATTTATTTATATCAAAACTTTCCTAATGTAGAAAAAATATCTATTGTCATGTCTCGCCATAAAAAATTGATTTCGTGGATGAAAAACAATATTAAAAATCATCAAGTAGAATCAAA